>CAZKIB010000243.1:3866-9714 GCA_964552425.1 uncultured Anaerolineaceae bacterium
TGTGCGGCGTGGAGAAAATGACCGACGCGACCAGCGGGCATATCACGGCAGCGCTGGCGACAGCGGCGGACGCCGATTATGAAGGCGCGCACGGGGCGTCGTTCGTGGCGCTCAACGCCCTGATTATGCAGCGCTACATGCACGAGTATAAAGTGCCGCATGAGTGTTTCGCGCCGTTCAGCATCAACGCGCACGCCAACGCAGTTAACAACCCGAACGCCATGTTCCGCAAAGCGATTTCGTTCGAGACGTACCAGCGCTCCCCGCTGATTGCCGATCCGATCAACCTGTATGACAGTTCGCCGATTTCAGATGGCGCGGCAGCGATGATCGTGTGCCCTCTGGAGATGGCACAAGACCTGAGTCAGCGGATGCCGATCCGGGTGCTGGCAAGCGCCACCGCGACGGACACGGTGGACCTGGCGGGGCGGCAGAACATGATCGACCTGTACGCGGCTCGTTTAAGCGCGCACAAGGCCTATCGTCAGGCCGGGCTGGAGCCGGAAGACATCGACGTATTTGAGGTGCATGACGCCTTTTCGATCATGGCGGCGCTGAGTCTGGAAGCTGCCGGCTTCGCCGAACCGGGCAAGGGCGTGGACCTGGCGCAGGATGGCGAAATCACGATCAGGGGGCGCATCCCCATCAGCACGATGGGCGGGCTGAAGGGGCGCGGGCATCCGGTAGGCGCGACGGGCGTCTATGAACTGGTTGACCTGGTGACGCAGTTACGCGGCGACGCGGGCGCGAATCAGGTGGCGAATGCGCACATCGGCATGACACAGAACATCGGCGGCACAGGCGCGACGGTTGCCACCCACATTCTGGCGCGGGATGTTTAGCCGATGAGGTTGCCCCGCCTGTTTGTACTGGGTGACAGCATCTCCATTCAATACGGCCCCTATCTGGAGCAGTTTGTGGCGGGGCGTTTTCAGTATGCCCGTAAGGAAGGCACGGAACTGGCGCTGCAAAATCTGGACATGCCGCAGGGCGCGAACGGCGGGGATTCGAGCCATGTGCTGCAATTTCTGAAAGGGATGCAGGCCCAGGGCGGACTGGCGGCGGATATTCTGCTGCTGAACTGTGGGCTGCATGACATCAAAACCGACCCGGCCAGCGGCGCGCGGCAGGTGGAACCAGACGCTTACGAAGCCAACCTGCTGGCGATTGTCCAGCTTGTGCGCGAGATGGGCCTCAAACTGGTGTGGGTGCGGACCACGCCGGTGGAGGATGTCGTCCATAACACGCGCCCCGGCATGGCGTTTCATCGTTTCGCGGCGGACAATGAAGTCTACAACGCGATAGCTGATGGCATCATGCGGCTTTCGGATGTGCCGTGCATTGATCTGCATACCTTCACGCGCCGGCTGGGGCCGGACCTGTACTGCGATCATGTCCATTTTCATGAGCCGGTGCGCGAGAAACAGGCCGCCTACATCGCTGGCTGGCTGGCCGGGTATTCGTTCTGAGTCCGGTGCGTTTTACCAGCGCTGTGCTCAATCCGGCGCGGGCTGGGGATCAGGCTGCTGGTCGTTGACATCTTCCAGGACGATGACATCCTCGTTGGGCGCTTCGGGGTTCAGCGCCAGAATCTGCCCGTGCCGCGTGCCGACTAACCGTCCCCTGTGATCCCAGTCGGCCCACGAAAAATCGTCGAGTGTCACCAGTGTTTGCCGCTCAGGGTGGGCGACGAAATACGTCAGGGTGCTGTCGTAACCGATCATGCGGCGTTCCAGCACCAACTGAAACTGGCTGGACGGATGGGACTTTGACCAGTACACGGACTCCTGCCCGCGTTTGGGAACCCACCACACCACCGGGACTGCCTCTTTCCCGGTTTCGCGCTGCCAGCCGTCGCGTTCCAACCGGTAGAAAAACGGTGGCGTATCCAGCGGTTTGCCGGTGATGAATGTTAATCCCTGCGGTGGATGGTTCGGGTGTGCCGCTTCATCCCCTGCGCTGAACGGCAGCCAGATGGTGCGGTTGTCCTCAAACAGCGCGCCGGGGCAGTAGGTTGTGCCCACATTCCACAGCGCCAGCGCCGTGAAGTAAGGCGGCCTGCTGACGGCGATCCAGCTTGTGGCGTAGTCGGTTTGTGGGTCAATCGTATAGCCGGTGTTCTTGCCCGCGAAGTAGATGAACAGGCTGCCATCGGGCGAGAGATCGCTGCGCTCTGCGTAAATTCGGCCCCTGAACCACTGCCCATGCTCAAAGGTGTCTGTGTCCATGTGCCACAATGAAAGCCGCGCCCATGCGGTTGGCCCGCGCCGGACGATCACGGCACGCGGCGCTGCACTGGCGAGAATCACATCGAGGCGGGCGGGTGGTCGTGATGAAGTCATAAAACGGTATACCTGCAAGCAGCGATAAAAACAGTATAAAATGGAATCGCCAGATTGTGGTGAAAGGCGGTGCAGCGGCTATGGTTGTTGAACGTCAACACTGGACTCCATCGACTGGAACTGCTGTGGGAAGACCGTGACCGATGCCAGACTTTATCATGGGAGTTGCGAATGATAAACATTGCATTACCAGATGAGCTTGCCCGACAGTTAGAAGAAGTCTCTCGTCGTGAGAACCGACCAGTAGCTGAGATCATCAAGGCGTTGTTAACCGATTATGAGTCGAAGCTTCAGCCAGAACAGGGTGACTGGCATCCACTGGATGCGTTTATCGGGATTTATGATGACGACATCACCGATATGTCCATAAGCGTCCGCCAAACCATTCGAGATCACTTCCAGAGAAAAAATGAGCGTACTGATTGATACCAGTCTGCTGCTGGCAGCGATGTTTAATAAAGACGAGCATCATCTTGAAGGTCGAAAGGCGATGCAGGAACTGAAAGGCGAAGATGTGCGTTTGATGCCTTCCCCGGTAGTTTATGAGTTGTTCTACATGATGTCTACCAGGACAACTTATGAACGCGCAATCAACCTTTTCGAGATGCTGCAAACATCCGCTTTTGAGATTGTCAGGCTCACAGATGCAGATTTGAAACGTATGTCTGAGATTATGCGCCAGTATCAAGACGCCGAGTTTGATCTTCCAGACACAGCCGTTATGGCCTTGTCAGAGCGTCTGAACATCACGCAGGTTTACACGTTTGATCGCCGGGATTTCAATATCTTTCGGCCCAAACACTGCTCAATGCTGGAACTGCTGCCATAATGGGGGGGAAACAGCGCCACCCATTGGATGACGCTGCTGTGGAGTTTCGTCTGCAAACTGTCGGATCAGGAATTCGGGTCGGGCGTGGGGCTTGGCCCCGGCGTCCAGGTCGGTGAAGGCGTGATACTGCCGACGACAGCGGTCCCGGTGGCGTTCATGTCGGGCATCTGCTCGTTAATAATCACATCGCCAAAACCACGCACCACCGAAACCCAGGTGCGGCCCGGCTTCAACATGATAGGGACGTTGTTGCCGTAGATAATCTGCAAGGCGCTGCCCGGCTCACGATCCTGCCGCCGCCAGTAACCCTGATACCACTGACCATCGCGCACCAGATAAGCGCGTCCCTGATCCCACAACTGAATTTCCAGTGATTCGTTGCGCGCGCCTTCCTCGAACAGGTCCGGGCGGCGTTCGTGGGGGACTTCGATAATCACCAGATTATCGGCCCACAACTGTTCGCCCGTGGCGGCGTCGAAGTGCGCCACGCTGTCGGTGTAACGCAGGTAACGGCCTGTGGTGGTGTCATACTGCCAGCGGGCATCGGTCTGGCCGTACCAATCCACAAACACATCGTTGGCTGGCAGGCCGCCAGGGTCGGGTGTGGCGTTGAAGGCAAAGCCGCGCGCCTGATAACCGGTGTTAACGTTGCGCCGGGTCGCCAGTTCGTAGAGCGCGTTGGTGTCGAGGAACAGGGTATGCTCGAAGGCCAGCCCTTCACGCGGGAAGCGGCAGAACCCGGCTTCCTCGCAGTTATCGCCCTTCAGCGGCGAGAAGGTCTGGTAGACATATTCGGAACTCAGAATGAGTTTTTGAATAGGATCGCTCGTGCCGGAGTAAGCCAGCAGGGCGTTGTACATCGGGATGAGTTCCAGGTCAAGCAGGCGCGTACTGCGAATCGAGCCGACATGGTCGGGCGCGTGGGAGCGGTAGATGGCCGCAAAACGGGTGACGCCGCCCTCGGCTTCGACCTCAAAGACCACGTCCGCCAGATTGACGTTGCTCTGGGGGCGCACTATCGGCGGATAGTTGGAAATTTTCACGATCAGGTTGCGCCGGGCCATCGAAGCTTCATCCGGGTAGGGCAGGCCGGTCAGCGGGTTAATGCCTTCGGGATAGGAAAACGGCCCGATAGGGGTAGGCGTCGGTGTCGGTGTGTTGGTCGGTGTGGCGGTATTGGTGGGCGTAAAGGTGGGTGTGAAAGTCGCCGTTGGCGTGGGCGTGCTGGTGGGCGTGCTGGTGGGTGTAAACGTCGCGCTGGCTGTGAAGGTCGCGGTGGGTGTCTCAGATGGAACAGACGGTGTATTGGTAGCGAAAGCTGCCGGACGCGGGGTGTTTGTGCCCGGTAAGGTGATCTGGATGTTGGGTTCATTCGCGCCTGCGGGCAGCACCAGAATAACCGCGAAAACCAGCAGGGCGGTGAGCAGCAGAAGTACAGGTCGGTGCATGGATCCCCCGATCAATGGCCTCAGAATTGGGCGTCTGGCCGACGCACGACGGGCAAGTATACGCCCCAGGCTGTGGATTGCACAGGGGGATATTTGGGCCAAAAGCGCTATAATAAAAGATACGGAAGAGTGGGCCAGGTCATTGACAAACTGGGAGGCATGGATGTCGAACCGACGTCTTTTGATTGCACTCGCGCATCCTGATGATGAAGCTTTTGGGTATGGCGGGCTGATTACGAAATATGTGGCACAGGGGATTGATGTTTATCTGATCGTTTCGACCAATGGCGATGTGGGCACTGTCGCGCCAGAATTTCTGAACGGCTACCAGTCTGTCGCCGAACTGCGGCTGGCAGAACTGGACTGCGCCGCGCAGAAACTGGGCTTTAAGGAAGTCTTCAAACTGGGCTACCGGGACAGCGGCATGATGGGTTCGGCCACCAGCCTGGACCCGGCCTGTTCGTGGCAGGCCCCGCGTGAGGAAATCGCTTACAGGGTGACGGAGATTATTCGCAAAGTCAGGCCGCAGGTGGTTATCACGTTCAACAAATATGGGGGATATGGGCATCCTGACCATATCGCCATTCAGCGGGCGACTACCGATGCGTTCAGGCTGGCGGGGGATGCCAACTGTGTCACCGAAGGGCTGGCTCCCTATCAGCCGCAGAAGCTGTATTACTCGTCGTTCCCCACGCTGCTGATGCGCTGGAATATTTTACGGGTGCGCATGAAGGGGCAGGACCCGCGCCGCATGGGCCGCAACAAAGACATTGACCTGATGAAAATTCTGGAAAATGCGGAGCCGCCCCATGCGCTGGTGGACGTGCGCGATTATCTGGTGGCATGGGACGAAGCCAGCGCCTGTCACGCCAGCCAGCTTGGGGGTGGGAGTATGCCGCAGCTTCCGATGTGGCTGCGCCGCCGGGTGCGCGGCAAACAGGGCTTCACCCGCATTTATCCGCCGCCCGCCGCCAACCGGGTGGACGAGCATGATCTGTTTGAGGGTGTCCGTCTGGAAGAAGCGCAGGGTATGAAATGAACGGCTCAACTGCCGAAGCGCGCATTGACAAACTGCTGGACGCGATTGAGATGGTCAAGGATGACCGCCGGGTGGAGGCGCGCGCGTTGCTGCGATCCCTCATCAATGAGGATCATAATTTTGAGGAAGCCTGGTTATGGCTGAGTGTGGCCGTCGATTCGCTGGATCAGAGTTCCATCTGTCTGGATAA
>CAZKIB010000244.1:0-6867 GCA_964552425.1 uncultured Anaerolineaceae bacterium
TCCAGCGTATGCCAGTGATCGGGCCGCGCAGCGCGATGCCGGGTGATACGCTCCCTCATTTCGGCGTCCAAAGCCTCCGCAGTGGCGACGAACAGCACTCGTCCGCCGTGCTGCTGTGCCCACTGTTCGGCGTAAGCGCTTTTGCCACTGCGCGCCCCCCCAAGCAGAAAAATCAGGTGTTTGTCCGGCATTTTAGCGTTCAAATCGCACCTGCACATCCAGGGTGATTTCCTGCCCGGACGCGAATTGCAGCGTGATCGGGAAGGTAGCGCCCACGCTCAGGTCCTCATGCACATTAATGAGCATCAGGTGATAACCTGCCGGGCTGATGTCCACCGTTCCGCCGGCGGGAATGACCAGTTCGTCCTGCCGGATCATACGGGCAACATCATTCTCCACACGGGTCTCGTGGATTTCAACCGAATCGGCCACATCCACACGCGCCCCGGTCAGCACGGCATCCTGTGAGGTCGCATTATCGAGTGTCAGATACACGGCGGCGGTCATACCTGCGCCAGCGGGCCGCGCCCAGGCATCCGTCACGGTGAGTTCATTCGCCCCGCCGAAGGTCAGCGCCCCGGTGAGCAAGAACACCATGCCGATCAGCGCGCTGGCGGCGGCCAGTACACGCGGGCCGGTCTGCCGCGCTCGGAACGGGGCAAATCCGCCCACAGCCAGCAGCAGCACGCCGGTCAGCCCCGCCGCGATGGCCCGGCCTGGAACCGGCAGTGTATCCACCAGCACCGGCGGCGCAGGTGGCGGCGGCGCGGCCAGAATTTCCGATTCAAAATCGACCACCGTATCGAATTCGCCCGAACGCTGAATAGTCATGCGGATGCGCCAGTCACCGGGTGTGCTCAAATTCGCCCCGGTTGCCACATACACACCTGAAGCTGCGTCATAGGTGGGGCGCAGTTCGCTCTCCCCCAGGTTCTGGTCGCGGTTGGTGAAGCGCAGGCGGATGAGCGAGGCATCTTCTATCGGGATGCCGCTTTCGTCAAAAGGCGTCACGATGAAGGTGTTCTCACCCACGAAGCCGGGGTAAATTTCGAGATGCACCATCTGGTTGTTGACCATCTCCATCCCGAAATAGCCGGTATTGGCCTGCGCGATTCGTTCAGCTTCGGCGATAGCGTCGCGCTGGGCCAGAATGCCGCGTGCCGGCGCGCCGGAAGTCATCACCCCAACGGCGACGAGGATGCCCGCCGTCAGGGCAATCTCCGCGCCGACCAGCCCGCGCAGTCGCCCGGCCCACACCGCTTCCCCCGCCTGCAAGCGGCGCTGTGTGACCGCCAGATTGATTAACGCGACAGCCAGCAGCGGGAGCAATAAAATCAGTTTGACCAGCAGCGCCTGCCCAAAAATTGTGGTGAGCAGCGCTTCGACAGAGCCGACCTGCAACCAGGCGGCGTAGGTCCCGGTGATGATCAGCGCCGCTACCGACACGCGCATCAGGTTCGAAAAGTACGCGACCAGACGGCCGGCGAGCGCCATATCCTGCCGGCGCACGCTGCTCAACACCAGACCGAATGCCACCAATCCGCCGATCCATAAAGTGGTCGCCAGCAGGTGCAGCCAGTCCCCCAGAACGGCGGCAGCAGTGTCTGGCATGGCGCTGGCATGGCTGAACAGACTTTGCGCCAGCAGGATGCCCCCCCCGGCCAGCAGCGCGACACTATAGCGATAACGTTCCTGCCGGATAAGCAGCAGCGCGCCACCCAGCAGCATCCAGCAGTTCAACCGCAGGGACCACAGCCGCGCATAACTGGACGACGTGATGAAAGTCCAGAAAGAGGGATGAGCGACGACCTCAAACACTGTCGTATCCGCCGCGATGGAGGCTTGCAGCAGGAGTACGAGCAGGCTGGTCAGGCCAGTCAGAAGCCACGCCGCGACAATCAGGCGCTTTAGTAACCGGCTGGCCGCAGGTGGCCCATCCGGTGCGGCCGGCTGCCAGACAAACACCATAAAGCCAATGCTGCCCACCGCCAGCGACAGACTCACCAAATTCAACCAGCGGATTACCACACCATCCGCCGGGATGCTCTCGTTAACGGTCAGATTAGTGGACTCAGCCACCACCGCCGTGCCGATCCCAAACGCGAAACTGCCTTCGGTGGGGTGTCCATCGGCGGCGGAAACCACCCGCCAGCTTACAGTGTACAGGCCCTCCGGCAAGTCACCCGGAATCACAAACATCTGTTTGGCATCAGTGGAATCGACTTCAGTGGATGCAATCTCGACATTTGCGCCGCTGGCATCGCGCAGTACGATGCGGCTGAAATCCGCTTCGAGCGGCTCGGTAAACCACAGCCGGATTTCTTCCGGGGGCTGGTCAAACGACGCATTCGCCGGTGGCTGTGAGCGCACCAGATTGGCATGAGCAAACACGGGAGCGGTAGCCAGTAGAGCCAGAACCGCCGCTGCCAGCAGGGGGAGAATTTTCAGTAAGCGCATTCAGATTTCCTGATCGAGCCGGAATGGAAACGGACCTGTTCCGGCTCGGTTTTTCAGATGTCAGAGTTCTTACTTAATTTGCTGCCGGACGCTCAAAGCATCCGGCTACCATCAGTCTGAAGTCCCCTCAAGGGGACTCTCAACAGGGCGCTTCAGCGTCCTTCCCCGAAGACTTAGCCGTAGGCTTCCAGCCTGCGGTGGAAAATGTCAACACAGCCTACGCACAGAGTATAACGTCGCAGGGGCGATTCGGGAACCGCCCATGAGGATCATCAGGTAATGGTTGTGATCTAGCTGCCTTGCAGTTCGGTGATCTGCGCTTCCAGTTCAGCGATGCGGGCTTCCAGCGCTTCCAGACGGGCGTTATCCACCAGCGGCAGCGCCGGGAAGATGATGTCTGTCGCCGGTTCTACCGAGCTAAAGTCACCATCGGCGGAAGTAAACACTTCATCGACGGTGGTTTCACCGATTGTGCCCGTAATGTGGAAGCTGTAGTCGCCGGGGAGCGCGGGGATCAATTCGGCGATGTAGCGTCCGGTTTCGCCCCAGGCAGGCCGGAAGTTGAGGGTAATGGTCTGGTCCCCGAAACTGACTTCGGCTTGCAGGGTGACTTCCACCGCGCTCATGTCAGCGGCCATTTCCGGTTCGCTGGCCTCGTCGCTGTGTTCGTGATCGCCTTCTTCTTCAGTGTGTTCTTCGTCATGATGCGCCATTTCGATGAACAGTTCCGGCCCATTCAGCAAACCGGCAAAAGCGGGTTCTTCCTGCCAGCCGAACGTGAGGGTGTAATCCCCAACTTCACGATGTTCATGGGCCAGGGCGGGAACCGTAACCACAAGGAGAGCAAGGATCAACAGCGCAGCAATCTGAACAAAACGATTTTGCATGACTTTCACTCCTCCAGATAAGCCAATCACATCTGTGATATTGTGTGATTTCTCACATATTGTAACAACATGCAGGGGACGCGCAAGAGGACTTAAGCAGGATGGGAATGCTGGTGAGCTTTGTGCAGGTAAGCGCGGGTTTTCTCAAAGTCCATCACCTGACCGCCAAAGCCTTTCTGAAAGTCGCGCGCATCGGTTTCGCTGGCAAATGCCAGGACGCTTGGCTCACAGCAGATCGAAATGCGGCTTTCCAGCACAAAATAAGCCTGCCTGGCATTGATAATCTTGCTATAGATGAAGTCCTTCAGGAGGGTCGAAAGCACGTTGGGCAGCGTATCCAGCAGCAGGAAACCGCAGTGCGCGCAGCAGGCCGTCAGGGTCTGGTTGTCGAGGGTGGTAATGACAAAGTGAAATCTTGTTGGTGTGGGCATCCCACACAGCCGGCAGGTTTCCGCTGTCACCCGGTTCGGGTCGGGCAGCCGCGCCGCGCCATGCACCTTTTCGACCTGCCCGGTCTCGACCAGCGCATCCAGATCACGATGCACGGTCATCTGCGACACATTCAGCCGCCGGGCCAGATCATCAATGCGTATGAGATGATCTTCGCGCAGCCAGACCATCATTTGTTCACGGCGTTCGGTTGGGGTCATCATTTCGCAGCACACAGGTTAACGGTGTGCCACATTTTATTGGAAGACCGGGGGCATCGCAAGCCGCGAGGTGCGCGGGGATACCTGGACATCCGCAGGGGCGATTCGCAAATCGCCCCCGGAAACGTGTGATTTATGTCCGCTGCTAGCGCCAGCTTAACGGGAAGGCAAAGCGCTGGTTGGTGACTTCCCCATCGACAATTTCCGCGCCTTCAAAGAGCAGCACCGTTTCGCTCGTGTCCACATTGATCGACACAAGGTTCAGGTAGGGGGGCTGCCGTTCATCTTCGAGTACCTGATAGTCCATCGCCACGACAGCGCTGCCGTCCGGCGACACCGCCAGCCCCGGCGCGAAGCGGCCTCGCTTGATACGAAAATCGCTGCCGGTATTCAGGTCCAGCGCCACCAGCGAATTATCCGCATTCCGGCCTGTACCGGGCGACCCGGCGATAAAGATCAGCTTCTGGCTGTCGGCGCTGAAGCTCATGGCGGAAATGACATCGTTGCGGCTGCCCGCGCTGAGAACAATGGGCGGTGTGCCGGGGTCATTCAGGTCGATGACGTTCAGGGTGTTGTCGTTGTTAACGGATGTGACCACCACCGCCAGCCAGCGGCCATCCGGTGAGATCATCGGGAAAGCGTTGGGCGCGCCGCTGAAGGTCGGCAGCACGGCCTGGCGCTGAACCACCTCGGTAGTCGACAGATCGCTCAGGTTGACGACCATGAACCCGCCCGTGTTAGCGGTGATGCCATCGGGAACGGTAAACAGAGCCATCTCGCCGCCGGGCAGAGTTGTGATCTGGTTGGTGCGGGCGAACGACGCGAAGGAGCCATCCGAAAACTCGCTGGCGGCCAGGGTTGCGCTGCGGGCTTCGACATCCACGCGGTACAACTGCCAGCTTGTGCGGGTGTCGCCGCTGGTGCAGCGGTGGCCCATGACCAGCACGAGGCTGCCATCCGGCGCGGTGGTGATGCTGGCGCTGGTGTAGCGGCAGTTTTCATCGGGGCGCAGCGTGGCAACTTCGCGCTCGGCATTCCCGTTCCACCAGAACACGGCAGCTTCGTCGGCTTCGCTGCGATCATTGGTGAAGAAGCTGACAAAGGCCGCGCCTTCTTCGGTGACATCAAAGGCGATGACGTTCTCATAGCTGAACTGCTGGCTCATGTCGGCGGTGCTGACGACATACATGAAGCCATCGGCAAATTCACTGGCGGCAGCGTCGGCTTCATAGGAAATGTAGGCCAGGCGGCTGCTGTCCGGGCTGAACTGGAATGTGCCGCCGCCCAGGCAGGTGAGCGCGTTGACTTCATCCAGCGCTGCCGGGGCCTCTGCGCCGCGCATGAGGTAGAGCGTGCCGGTATCCAGCCCTATATAAAACGCGAACAGACTGCCATCAGGCGAGTAGGCTTCGTCGCCACAGGGTTGCAGGCGACCTGTCTGGGGCGGGACATCCAGCAGTTTGGTGAACACACCCGTGCCATCCATCAGGCCGAGTTCTCCGGCAGCGGAGGGTGAGCTTTCCTGCGGGCTGGGGCCGTCTTCCAGCCACGTCAGAACGTTAATAGCCGCAGGCGCGGGGGTGGATTCCGCCTGGGGCGCAACCGGCAGCACCGCAAGCAACAACGCTGCACCGAGCAGCACGACGATCAGCCAACGTGTACGCTGCATAAGGTTCTCTCCATTATTACAAACATAACGCAGAATAAACGTACAGCTTCTATTGTAGGCGATCTCAATTTTTCGGCAAATACGTGCGCAGCGCGTAATAACAGGTTCTAGCTAAGAGGCGGCGGCTTCAGGCTCAGGGATAGGCTTGCCATCAGCCAGCATCACGCTGATCCACAGGGACAGGGCTTCCTGCACCATTGGTTGAATATCTTCCCATTTTTCAGCATGGGTGAAGCAGCCCGGCAAATCCGGGAGTTCCACACCGAAGCCGTCTTCATCCGGGGTGATAATCATACGGTAGGGCAGATTGAGATAGTATTCAATCGACTTCTGATTCGTCGTCATCTGAATCACATATTATACAAAAATCGGGCGCGCTGAGGCTGACACGCCCGATTCGTGAGGCTGTTTACGGGTAATTGCGGTTGAGCATCCGCGCGTAGGGGATGGTTTCGCGGATGTGCGGCAGACCGCAGATCCAGGCGACGGTGCGTTCCAGGCCGATACCAAAGCCGGCGTGCGGCACTGTGCCAAAGCGCCGCAAGTCCAGATACCAGGCATAGGCTTCACGCGGGATGCCGATTTTCGCCACCCGTTCTTCCAGCAAATCCTTATCATAAATGCGTTCGCTGCCGCCGGTGATCTCGCCATAGCCTTCCGGCGCGAGTAAATCCACGCTGCGGCAGACTTCCGGGCGGCCGGCGACGGGCTGCATGTAAAAGGCCTTGATCGCCGTCGGGTAGTGGTAGACGAACACCGGCCTGTCGAACATCTCCGCGATGGCGGTTTCGTGCGGCGCGCCAAAGTCGTTCCCCCATTCGATTTGCAGCAGGGCCTTCTGTTCGGGGTCTTCGGTTTCAGCCGCCAGATTTTGCAGGCGCTCGACGGCCTCGTCATAGCTGATGCGCGGGAAAGGCGGCAGCGCGTTTTCCAGCTTGCGGGTGTCGCGTTCGATGATTTCCAGTTCTAAGCGGTGTTTTTCCAGCACGCGCTGGATGACATGGCTGACGAACTGCTCTTCCATATTCATCAGGTCTTCCAGCGAGAAGAAGGCCATCTCCGGCTCCAGCATCCAGAACTCCATCAGATGACGGCGCGTCTTGGATTTCTCGGCGCGGAAGGTGGGGCCAAAGCAGTAGACCTTGCCGAAGGCCGCCATGTTGGCCTCGTTGTAGAGCTGGCCGGTCTGGGCCAGGTAAGCTGG
>CAZKIB010000244.1:6909-7201 GCA_964552425.1 uncultured Anaerolineaceae bacterium
GTTTCCTCGCCGGCGGCGGGCGTGATGATGGGCGTGTCCACCAGCAGGTAGCCGTGATCGTCCAGCCAGTTGCGCATGGCGTTGATGATAGTGGCGCGGATGCGCAGAATGGCCCACTGGCGCGTGGAGCGCACCCACAGATGGCGGTGGTCCATCAGGAACTCGGTGCCGTGTTCCTTGGGCGTGATAGGGTATTCGTCGGCCATGTGGACCAGTTCCAGCTGCTTCACGCCGATCTCGTAGCCGCCAGGGTGGCTGGGGGCGCGGTCGTCCTTGCGCACGGTCCCGCTGA
>CAZKIB010000244.1:7297-7590 GCA_964552425.1 uncultured Anaerolineaceae bacterium
CCATCGCGCAGCTTGATGAACTGGAGTTTGCCCTTGCCGGTGCGGTTGTAAACCCAGCCGCGCACGGTCACGTCCTGGCCGTCGTGGCGGGCGATGTCCTGTATCAGGATGTCGGTAAGCACGTTATTAAGTCCTTGATGAACAATTGTGCAGTCTGCCTGAAATGGCTGGACAGTGATTATAACATATGTTAGGGTGGTAGTGCGCTGCGAGGCTGACGCAGCCAGCCGGGTCGGCGGCCTGAACGCCGTACCACCGTTTTAGCACACTCCGACAAACTCACTGCGCTAATT
>CAZKIB010000244.1:7609-9636 GCA_964552425.1 uncultured Anaerolineaceae bacterium
AATTTCGTAAACAAGTGGCGATTGACAACGCAGGCTGACGTATCGTATAGTAATGTATAATAGATTATGACTGCATTACACCCGCAAAATTAAACGGTTCTTAACGCAAGCATTATCTACAGTCAACACACCCCACGCAGAATACACGTAGTGATGTTTTGCCGACACTGACGAAAAGGAGAGAGGCTGCTATGGTTGTACTTGATTCGATGAACGCACACTTCTCGTATATGGATGCTGTGACCCACTGGTGCCCGCGCTCACAGCGCTTTACCGGCGGCGACGCGCTGATCACATGCCTGGACGAGGGATGGGAGATCGAGCCGGAGGTGTTCTACGAGGAATATGGGCAGACCGGCGGGCGGCAGATCGTGGTGTACTACTTCGAACTGCACCGTGATAACGAAACCGTGCGGATGCCGGTTGTCAACAATCCGTATGTCGAGCGCCTGATTCACGCGCTTAACCTGAAGCTCATTCCCGCCGCGCGCGTCAACCGCGCCAGCCAGCTGCCGGTGCTCCGTCACGCCTGACGGGGCCGGCCCGCGCCGGTTCTGACCGGCAGCACGCGCTTACGCTTCCTGCCATCAACGCCCCGCACCGACCCCATTCCGGCAGGCAGCGCGCTCAGACTCGTTCAAATTCATCTTCGCCGCACACGCGCAGCACACCGGCCAGCTCGTGGCCGATGACCACTGTGGCATTCCCCACTTCAAGCTGAAGCGGGCCGTTGAACGGCGCCCGCGTCACCAGCACAAAGCGCACGCCAGGGCGAAGCCCCAGCGTATCGAGATACTGGAGTTTGTCGGCGTCGTGGGAGTTGACGCGGCTGATGACGTATGCCTGGTTGGGATCAGACGTGTTGAGCGGCTGATCGTGCAGGCGCGGCATGTAGCCGTCGGCAGTCGGGATTGGCTCGCCGTGCGGGCAGCGGCGCGGAAACCCGGCCATCTCCTCCATGCGGTTCACCAGCCGGTCGCTGACGGTGGCCCCCAGCGCGTCGGCAGCGTTGTGGACCTCATGCCAGCCAAAGCCCATAATGTCCACCAGGAAGCGCTCCGCCAGCCGGTGACGGCGAATGCTCATCAGCGCTTCGCGCTCACCCTGCGGGGTGAGGACAATCCCCCGGTACGGTTCGTGTTCCAGGTAGCCGGCTTCGCGCAGGCGCTGAACCATGCGCGTCACCGCCGGGGCCGAGACGTTCATCACCTCTGCCAGGGCAGACGTAGACACAAACTGGCTGCCGTCCTGGTAGTAAGCCAGCCGGTACGCCTCAGCCAGATATTCCTGCATTGCGGTGCTTATGCTCATCGGGCGCGGCCCTGTGTCGCGGCGGCACAATTTTGCTTATATCTATCGGAGATAATAGCGACAGCGCCGGGTTTTCGCAAGCGTTAAATTTTTATTTGCCAGACGGTACGCTTTTGCTACCGGCTGAGCAGATACGTTACCAGCGCGTCCAGGTCCTCCGGCGCGACGGTGAGGCTGAGGAAATGCGCGCCAGGCGCGCGGAAAACATCGTGCAGCGTAGCCGCCGAACCATCGTGGAAGTAGGGCGCGCTCAGCCACAGGTAGCGAAGCTGCGGCGTGGCGTACAGGCCGCCTGTTCCCACATCGTGAACCTGCGGGCTGCTGCCCACCGCGCCAATGTGACACTCTGTGCAGCCCTGGGCGTTGAACACTGCCTCGCCGCGCGCCACCTGCGCCAGGTCTCCCTGGAACGGGTTGGGCGGAGTGGACAGCCCGGTCAGGTAGGCGGTCAGCGTGTCCAGGTCTGGCGAGAGGCCAGTGTGAGGCACGTCCATCGGCGCAGACAGCGGGAAGTCCTCGATCAGCCCGGTCCCGCCCTGCAGGCTGCGGATTTTCAGCTCGACATCGGCCAGTTCGTCCCAGCCGCCGTCCCAGTTGTAGGGGGCCGTTTCGATCACGTTGAGCAGGTCGGGCGTGTTGCGCGGGCCGCCGGGGAAGCCGGCCCAGGTGCGGCCATCCGGCAGGCCGTCGAAGTGGCAGTTGGCGCAGCTTATCCA
>CAZKIB010000245.1:0-9618 GCA_964552425.1 uncultured Anaerolineaceae bacterium
GCGCAGTTCAGCTTGTCCTCCACTGCACCACCCGCTACCGCCTGCCGGAACCGATCCGCGCCGCGCACAACGCCGCTGGCAGATTCTGACTCTATTCGCGGCTGAGATACCACCAGACATCACTGCCGGTAAACCCGCACTGGCGGAAGAATGCGCCGGGGTTATCACGGTCTTCCACACTGCCGGACACGGTGATGAAGGCCGCGCGCTCCATGACTCGCCGCAGCAGCTCACGCACGATATTCCGGCCCAACCCACGACGACGATAGGCCGGCATCACCTGCACCCATAGAATGGATGCCTCGCGGGTTTCCGGGTCGAGTTCCGCCACACCGATTCCCGCCGGTTGGTCAGCGGAGGCCTCCATCACCCACAGCCACAAATCCGCTGCGAATGCCGGGCTTTCCAGCCACTGGCGCACAGGAAGCAAAGCAGAATCGTTCCCCTGTTCGATCTGCCCGGCAATCGCCGCGACCTCATCCGGCGAATTCACAACCCCGGCGAAACGAAAACCGGCCGGAAGTTCCGGCTGTGGCACAACCGCACCGCTGTACTGAAGTCGATAATACGAACTGAAGTGACGAAAGCCGGCGACCACTGGCGCTTCCAGAAAATCCTGATGAATGACCGCCCGCTGCTGATATTCCAGCCGCCGGTTGATGAGCATGGAAGGCAGGCGGTTATCGCGCCGCCAGTAGACATACAGGCTGTCCCCGGCCCAGGCCTCCAGCCGGTTGACCCCTGTGGCATCGGACGCAACCGCAGTTTCACAATCGGCAATTTCCGCCAGCGTGCGCGTTAAGGGCTGTGGTAGTACCTGACACGGGTTGCTGAGGTACACCTGAGTCAAAGCGTTCTGGAACTCTTTAGAGATCATTGAATAAATCCTCCAGCCGTGTTCCGCCAACAGCCTGTTCATGAACGTCGATCTGCCCCACCACCTCGCGCAGCACATTGAGTGCGACGGACTCGCTTTCTCCAGCAGACATAAAAGCGATAATGTACGTGTTATCACCCACTTGCACCGCGCCGGCATCGTTGACCACCCGCCCGGTAGCAATATCGCTGGCCGGCAGAATCCCGTCTTTGCCGGTATACCCCGGCGCGAACACCCGCTCAATCGGGGATACATATTCGGTGGTGGTGGATGGAATGGACAGCAGCATTTTGGTCAGACGCAGCGCCTCACGGATCCGTTCGGAGTCGGTGAAATATTCGCCGCGTGTAATATAGTCGTGCCCGCGTGCCAGGTCCGCCGCTGTAAACACATTATCCACCTGATACACCAGCCCGCGTATGCGCACCACGCGCCCGGTCACTGCCGAGGGGGCAAAGCGCGGATCGGTGATCCCCGCCGTCGGGCTGTCCTCCCAGTTCCAGCTATGCAGCCCATTCGCCAGGCCCATATCCCGCAGGAAATTATTAAACTTGACAATGGCGTTGTCCGGGCCTTCGATCTGCCGGGCGATATTGTCGAGGACCACGCCGGTTGCGCCGTTACTGCTGTGAACGGCCATGCTGTACAGCAGCGAATTCTCGCCGTAATCCCATTGATCGCGGGGGGTATTCAGAAAATAATAGGGCACAACAAAGGCTTTGAAGCAGCTTGCGACAGGTTGCAGGGTCTCCGCATTGACCTGAATACGGAATAATTCGTTCCGTGTAAGGTCGAAACAGCGGAAGTCAAGCGCCATATTCAGGCCGCCGATCACACCTTGCAGATGCTCACGGATGCGTGTCACGGTGGGCGTTTCCACCTCCCAATCCTGCGCTGTCACCTGCGCCGCTGAGGCCAGCGCCGCGCCACCAAGCAGACGCAGAAAGTGCCGCCGACTGAAACAGGTCATATTTCGTTACCGCGCAGCCAGCGCCTCGACCAGCGATGGCAGATCAGGCAGCACCACATCCGGCTGAATCGGGCTGGCGCGCAGTTCGTCATCTGTCGAAATGCCGCTGAGGACCAGCACCGTCCGCAAACCGAGTTTGACCGCTCCGACTATATCCGTATTCAGGCGATCCCCGATCATCAGCGTCTGTTCCGGCGGCGTGCCAAGAATATCCAGCGCGGTTTCGAACATATGCGGATAGGGTTTGCCGATGACGGTGGGTTCGCGCCCGGTGGCGGCCTGAAGCGCAGCCAGCATACTCCCGGTTCCAGGCGCGGGACCATCCGGCATCGGGTAGGTTGTATCAGGATTCGTGCCGATAAAATCCGCGCCACCGCGAATCAGATACGCAGCGCGTTTCAGGTCGGCGTAAGTCAGGTCCCATTTAATCCCGGCGACGACAGCCTGTGCATTGCCATTGTCGGTCAGCGTAAAACCGGCTTCCCGGATCATCTGCTGCAAGGCAGGCGCGCCAAACACATGGACAGGCGTTCCTGGCGCATAATGTTTCCTGAGATAAGCCGCTGTCGCCGTGCCCGATGTCACGATGCGATCTTCGGGGATCGACTCCGCACCCATCGCCGCGAGTTTCTGAACATAATCCAGCCGGGTCTTGCTGCTGTTATTGGTCGCCAGCACATAGGGGATCGGCCGGCTGTGCAGCAGGTCAAAAAATGCGTTCAATCCGGGCAGGGGCATATCGCCGTGCCACAGCACCCCATCCATATCCGAAATAATCGCCTTGATGTTCGAAAAATCCATATGATTCCTCGCAGTTGTCCCCCGGCATTATACCCGCGCCTGCGCTACAATCAACGGCAATCAGTCTCCAGTCAGTAGTCGTCAGTCAAGAGTCCAAAAAATCAGAATGATTACTGACCAATGACTGTCTCAGGACAGTAAAATCAGTGACGAGGCAGTGATGACCTACTCGATAGTGGCATATGATGCGGATGAACAAGCCTGGGGTGTGGCTGTCGCCAGCAAATTTCTGGCAGTCGGCGCGGTGGTCAGTTGGGCACAGGCTGGGGCCGGGGCGGTTGCCACACAGGCGCTGGCAAAAGTGAGCTGGGGGCCGGATGGACTGGCGCTGCTGGCGGAAGGTCACAGCGCGCAGACCGTGCTGGATCACCTGCTGCACCACGACTCCAACCCGGATGTCCGGCAGATCGGGCTGGTGGACGCACACGGCGGCGCGGCGGCCCATACCGGTGAAAACTGCCACCTCTGGGCGGGGCATCGCATCGGCGAAGGGTTTACCTGTCAGGGCAATATCCTCACCGGACCGGAAACACTGGATGCAATGGCCGATACGTTTACTGCTGCATCCGGTGAACTGGCGGACAGGCTCGTCGCGGCGCTGCTGGCGGGCGATACCGAGGGCGGAGACCGGCGCGGCAAACAATCGGCGGCGGTTGTCGTGGTCAAAACCGGAGGCGGATATGGCGGCGACACGGATCGGTATCTCGACCTGCGCGTGGACGATGACCCTGAGCCGGTGCAAAAACTTAAAGGGCTGGTAGCAACGCACCATCTTTACTTTCGCCGGCCGCGCCCCGAAGACCTTGTGCCCATCGGCGAAGCCATCACACGGGAATTGCAGGCCATTCTGGTCGAACATGATTATTATCGCGGCGAAATCGACGGAACCTGGGATGAGCCGGTCAAACAGGCTTTCTGGCAGTTTATCGGCAACGAGAATCTGGAAGAACGCTGGAACCTCGAAGGCAATACCGACCTGATTGACCAGGTGGTGCTGGATTACCTGCGTGAACGATTCAAGGCTTAGGACCGTTTGAACAAGTCAAATCAGCTTGTGTTTGCGCTGCTTGTCATCCTGATTGGCGCATGGCTGCGCTTTCACGCGCTGGCGCAGGATATTCGCTTGCAGCCGGACGAAGCCGGGTTCAGCACCTATGCACGCGAGGCAGCGCTTAACGGCGGCTGGTGGCTGTCCGGCCCGTTGGATAAACCCCCACTGGCGATTTACGCCAGTGCGCTGGCTCAGGTGTTGGCCGGGGACAGCGAATTCGCCGTGCGCCTGCCGGGAACCCTCACTGCCATTCTGCTCATGCCGGTGATGTATGCGACGGCCCGCGCCTGGTATCCGCAAATCGCTCGACAGACACCTCACACGATGCAACTGCCCCTGATCGTGTTGATTTTGACCGCATTTTCACCTTATGCTCTGGCCTACAGCGCGACAGCTTACACCGACGCGCTTATGTTATTCTGCATGGCAGTGGCGCTGCTGCTGGCCGGACGCAGCCAGTGGGGATGGAGTGGTTTCTGGCTTGGACTGTCGTTTGCCAGCAAATTACAGGGGTTGGCGTTTCTCCCGCTGATTCCCCTGCTCGGCTGGGCTGCCGGCCAGCTTACGCTCAGACACCTGCTCCTGTTCCTGAGCGGATTAGGGAGTGTACTGCTGCTGCTCTGGCTCTGGGATATGGCCCGCCCGGAAGACAGCCTGATGGCACTGGCGGTGGTGAACAACGACCCCGGCCGGCTGCTGCGCTCGGACGAAATCTGGCCGCAGCTGCAAGCGTGGACGCAGTATGGGCAGGCGCTGCTCGGCCCTGGCATCCTGACCGTTTTACTGGTAATGAACGGCTGTGGGGTGCTGGCTGTCCGGGTGCTGCGGGAAGCGCGGCAGCATTCGACAATCGTGGACCTGATGCTGCTGAATTTCAGCATCGCCTTTGTCCTGGTACACTGGCTTCTGGCCCTCAATACCTTTGATCGCTACCTGCTGCCGCTCCTGCCACCGGTGATTCTGCTGGCTGCGCGCGGGATCGAGTATCTCAGCCAGGTTATCCAGCCAACCGCGCGATATATCTGGCTGCTGCCCGCAGCGCTGTGTCTTGTACTGGCCCCGGCAGCGCTGGATACTGCCGAAGGACGGAGCGGCGTGAACCAGCTCTATCATCAGTATGTGGGGATTGATGAACTCGCCGCGTATCTGAACAGCCGGCCTGTCGCTACCGTGATTTATGACCACTGGCTGGGCTGGGAACTGCGCTATTACATGGGTCAATGGCATGACAAGCGCATCGTGTATTACCCGAACCCGGCGGCGCTGGTGGACGATGCGCTGGCATTGTGCGAAATTGGCCCCCGCTATCTTCCGGCCCCCATCCAGCAGCCGGTTGGCCCCTGGCTGGAAGCCCTGGAAAACGCCGGGTTTACAACGGAGATAACCTACCAGAGCGGGCTGTTTATCGTCTACCGGCTGAACCCACCCTGGCAAAGCACCGACGAGTGTTCATGAATTGACGCGCCGCCGCCCGGTTTTCAGCACTTCGAAAACGACTGTCGTGAGGTTATTTGCCAGATATGGCTTGGTCAGGTAGCGGTCTGCGCCCAGGTCCAGCCCTTTGCGGATATTATCCGGGTCGGCCAGCGCCGAAAGAATCACAATCGGCAGGTCAGCAAATACCTGGCGGGAACGAATCTGGCGAAGCAGTTCCAAACCGCTCACATCCGGCAGCATCAGGTCCAGCAGCACGCAGTCTGGCAGAGGTTTCTGACGGAGAATTTCAGCCCCCGCCGCTGCGGACATCGCGGGGATATACTCCAATCCAGCATAATTGAACAAATCCTTGACCAATTCCTGAATATCCGGGTCATCGTCGATCACCAGAATACGCGGTTTACTCACGCATACCCTCCTGTTATGCTTGTTGAGTAGTACTCCTTCGCTATAGTACCACGAATTGCTTATCCGCCCGCTTCGATGTATTCTCAAGGTTTGAGACCGTGAGCATGAGGAGCAGGCCGTTGATGACATCAGGTGGGATGCGCGCGATCCTATGGTTGGGGCTGCTGCTGCTGGCTGGCTGTTTCCAGCAGGCTGGTGAAACGCTGCAAGAAACCGGCAGTACCGCAGAGGCCATTCAGCAGGCTAACCCCGGCGTGACCGTGATCGCGCCCACAGAAGAACCCACCGAATCCCAGGCAGATGTGAGTACCAGCCCAACCATCCGTCCACTGTCATCTGGCCCGGTGACTGCGACTCTGCCCCCGATCACCATCATCGTCCAGCCGACCAACGCGCCCCGCTCTACTGAGCCGAGTGAAACCGAGACCGGCCCATCCGGGAGTGGCGAAACAGGCGAGCCTACCGCGACCACCATTCAGTTTATCACGCCCGGCATTCCACTTGGTCCGGCACTGGAATCCACAACCGCGTCCACAGACGGCAGCGGGGCGGCAGCGACGCCCTCCGGTTTGATTACCCCCACCGCTCTCGGCAGCAGCGCAGATATAACGATTAACACCAGCGATGTTGACTCAGCGTGTATTTATGTGGTCGAGTCCGGCGATACGGTTTACAGCATCGCCCTCGCCAATGACACCACTGTCGATGCTATTCGAGAGGTGAACCCGGAACTGGAAGGTGAGAACCCCATCATCCAGCCCGGTCAGGAATTGATTCTGCCGGACTGCGATGGCACATCCACTGACGATGAGGAAGCGACAGTCGAAGTGGAAGATGAACTGGAAGACGAACCGACCAGTACCAGTGTCCCACCGGTGGTCGCGCCTTCCGGCTCCCTGACCATCACAGCGACTCCCGGCAGCACAGAGCGCTACATCGTTCAGCGCGGCGATACACTCTTTATCATCGCGCAGCGCTATGGCACAACTGTCGCCGCGCTGGTGCAGGCCAATAATCTCAGCAACCCGGATCGCCTGTCCATCGGGCAGGAACTCATCATTCCCAACCAACCTTAGCGGCTGCCGCGCAGGATAGCGTCACGCAGGACAATATGGTCAAAACGCGCAGTGGCTGGCTGTCCCACCGCGCCGATGGTGACGGCCAGTTCGCCGCTGGTAAATTCATCATCGAATGCTTCGGCCACGAACACATCGTTGATAAACAGGGCAAGGTAATTCCCGGTGCAAACAGCCCGCAGCCTGTTTTCGAACACGCCCTGACGAATGACACTGTGATACTGCCAGGGGATCAGTTCAAAAAGTTCATTACGCGCTTGCGTCGCCACACTGATGGTAAACTGACCGTCGCTGGACAGCAGAAAATAATACCCATTTCCCTGTTCATCCGCGCGGCATATCATCCCAAAGCCGTTGCCAAGCATGCCATCGGTTTGCTGCACCGTCGCCTCGACAATGACATCTGTGTGGGTGACATGGTTGGATGACAGAATATATCCCCGGTCCGCCGCGACGTAGCCTTCCAAAACTCCATCGCTGACAGAAAATCCGGCCAGTTCACCCTCGACTGTAAAAATATCCCATGTGCCAGCATCAAAAAACTCATAAACGGTGCGCTGGCTGCCTGTCACGACACTGCGGGTTGGGCCGCGCTCCTGCATCGTCAACGGTTCTGACGAGCAGGCCACCAGCACCACCAGCAGTAAGCTGTAAACCGCCTGTCTCAAAAGATAATCACCCCGCGCGCCACCTCACCACCCAGCATCACATCATAAGCCGTATTGATCTCTTCCAGCGGGTACTGCCGCGAGATCATCTTGTCAAGCTGAAGCTGGCCGCTGGCGTAAAGATCAATAAACAGAGGGAAATCACGGTGCGCATTGACCGAGCCATAGTAGCTGCCCCGGATCACTTTTTCCTGCCGGGTAATCACCGCGCCGGGCAGATTCGTACCGGACCCCATCGGAGATAAACCCACCAGAGTCAGCGTGCCGCCGGGACGCACCGCTTCAAAGGCAGCTTCCTGAACCGCAGGCAGACCCACTGCCTCAAAGACATGATCTGCCCCACGCCCGCCGGTCAGGTCGCGGATGGCAGTCAGCGCATCCTTTCCGGCCATGAGGGTGTGGGTTGCGCCAAAATCACGCGCGATCTCCATTTTGGTGGCGTTGGTATCCACCGTGATGATAGTGGATGCGCCGCACAACAGCGCCCCCTGCACGATATTCAGGCCGATGCCGCCCGCGCCGTAGATCACCACACTTTCGCCAGGGCGCACCTGAGCCGTGTAGATGGCCGCCCCAACCCCTGTCGCCACCGCGCAGCCGATCAGCGAGGCCACCGCCAGCGACACGTCCTTGCGAATGGAGATGCAGCTTTCCTGCGGAACCACTGCATATTCCGCAAAACTCGCCAGACCGCAGTAATGATAGACCGGCTGGCCTTTGAAGCTCAGACGCGGTGAACCGTCCAGCATGGTCCCGGCCCAGATCGGCGCGGTGAAGGTTTCACACAGGTTGGGCTGGCCGTGCAGGCAGTAATAGCACTGGCCGCAGTCCGGCGCCCAGCTTAACACGACATGATCGCCCGGCCTGACGCGAGTCACATTCGGCCCCACCGCCTCGACCACACCCGCCCCTTCATGTCCACAAACGCAGGGCATCGGATGCTTCGTCGTCCCGCTCATCACATGATAATCGCTGTGGCACACGCCGCTGGCCGCGATTTTAACCAGCACCTCACCCGCTCTGGGCGCTTGCAAATCCAGTTCTTCAATGACAAAACCCTGACCCGGTCCCAGCAGAAGCGCAGCTTTTACCTTCATCCGTAAAATCCCTCTTTCAATAGGTCGAATCTTGTCGATAATAAGCGGACCGCTTGAAAAGCGCTATAGCCGATCCCGACGGTTGAAGGTAACTGTCACGCTATTTGCCGAATGTCCGCTTCAGTGTATAATCGCATAGAGAAGGCTCATCGAAAAGTGGTTGGGTCTTGAGGGCAACGAGGTATAGAGTAGAACCATTATGATAGAAGTAGTCATTGACAGTATCCGTGTCAGTCTGATGTCGCAGGAACGTATTGTAGTGTTGAAAGATGTCAACAGCGACAAGTATTTGCCAATCTGGATTGGCCCCTGCGAAGCCGATGCCATTACATTTGAACTTCAGGAACAGCCCAGCAAGCGTCCCTTGACCCATGACCTGCTGAAAACCGCCATCCGTGAAATGGGCGGGCAGGTGGTTCAGATACTCATTAACGATCTTCGTAAGGACATCTTCTATGCGCGTATTCTGGTAGACCTGGGTGAAAAACAGGTCGAAATTGACTCGCGCCCCAGCGACGCCATCGCGCTGGCAGTCCGTGTGAAAGCCCCGATCTTTGTCGATGAACGGGTGATGCGGGATGCCGCCATTACCAAAGAGATGGACATTGAAAACGAAGTCACCGCTTCCGGGGAGACTGATTCCCCGGACCCTGACCGCCTGAGCGCCTTTGCGGATTTTGTCGACTCGCTTGACCTCGATGACCTGGATGACAGCGAGGATTAAACCCGTTCGCCCAGGCCAGCCCAATTTCAGTCTATTGACAATACGGCCCTGCCCACAGTGAGCCGTATTGTTTTCCTTACAGGTGGCGCATGACCGACCCGCGTTATAACCCGGCAGATCAGGCCATTCCATTCAGCCCGGAAGCTGAAGAGGCTGTGCTGGGCGCGATGCTCACCAACACCAACGCTTACTTTAACGTGGCGTCCTTCCTCAAACAGGACGACTTTTTTCTGCTGCGTCACCAGTGGATCTGGTTGGCGATCCAGCGCATTGTGGAACGCAGCGAAGAATTCGACTACCTGACCGTTGGGCAGGAACTCAGCGACTTAGGTCATCTTGACGAAGTCGGCGGTATCCCCTATCTGATGCGGCTGATTAACAACACGCCCACTTCGGTTCACGCCGAGGTGTATGGCCGGCTGGTCGAGCGGGCTTCGGTGCGCCGCCGCCTGCTGCGCGCTGCTGAGGAAATCAAAGCCATCGCGCTGGATGAAGAACTGGCAATCGAG
>CAZKIB010000246.1:0-9610 GCA_964552425.1 uncultured Anaerolineaceae bacterium
GATCCCGATCACCATGGGCGGCAGAACGGTCACGGCATTTTTCGATGGTCAGGAAGCCGTTCCGGTAGCAGCCGATGCGCAGGCTGCCGGCGGCTCGAATGGTCAGCCGCCTTCTGTAGCGGCCAAGCTGTTCAGCGCGGTCCCGATGCTGGGCCGTTCATCCGAAGACAAAACCGCCCGCCCTGCCAACGGCACAAAACCTGCCGGTGTGCTGGGGGGGTTGTTCAACCGCACGCCAGCCGATAAACCGCAGTTGGAACCAGGCGCAAAACCCGCTCAACCAGCGCAGGCCCCGGCAGCCCAGACGCCTGCGCCCGTACCAGCGCAACCCGCCGCGCAGGCCGCACCTGCGGTGGTGACTCCGGCGCAGGCCAGCCCCACCGTGACGACGCCCGCGCCAGCCGCGTCAACCGCTGCGCAGCCACCCGTTGTAGCAGAGCCGGAACCCGCGCGCATCGGTGATCTGCTGCGTTCTGTCGAACGACCTTCACCGTTCACCCGTCCGGGCGCACCTGCACCGGCGGTCCCGGCGGCGAGCCGGCCATCCACCATTGTCTCCAGCCCGGTGACACACCCGCCGCAGCCGGATATGGACGATGAAGACGATGAGGATGATGAAGAACTGGCGAATCTGACTCCGGCGCGCCCATCCACCGCTGCCCCAACGACACCTGCTTCCGAAAACCGCAGCAGTGTATGGGCACGGCCTAATGCGCGTCCGACCAGCGGCCCGCAGAGTCCATCACTTGATGAACGCCGTGACCGCCTCAACGCGATCCGCAGCGGCCAGACCGTGCCACCCGGTTCACCGGCTTCCAGGCCGGCTCAAAGCCCGTTAACACCCCAGCAGCCCGCCGCCTCGGCAGCGCCGGCTCCGTCACCGACACCGGTTGTTCCGCAGCGCCAGCCGATTGTCTTCAATGAAACACCGGACGATCAGAACAGCGCAGCCGCACGACCTGCTGCGACCCTGCCAGCCCCGGTCACACCGGCTCCATCACCGGCCTTCGCGCGTCCGGCAGGGCCACCCGCCTCGCCGCCGCCGCGCAAGCGCCGGGACTGGAAACTGCCGGATTACCGTTCGCTGCTCAGTACTGGCTCTGAAACGGATTTTGACCGCGAAGTGCTGCTCAAACAGGCCCGGACGATTGAAGAGACGCTGCAAAGTTTTGGCGCGCCAGGCCGCGTGGTGGAAGTGAACACCGGGCCGGTGATTACCCAGTTCGGTGTCGAGCCGGACTATCTCGTCAGCCGATCCGGTAAGAAAAGCCGCGTCAAAGTCGGCGCGATTGCCCAGCTTGATAAGGACTTGCAGCTTGCGCTGGGCGCGAAATCCATCCGTATCGAAGCACCCGTTCCCGGTAAAGGTTACGTCGGGATCGAAGTGCCGAACGAAGAACCGTCTATCGTCAGCCTGCGCGATGTGATGGAATCGGACCAGTTCCAGAAAATTCGAAATAAGTCGCCGCTGGTGATCGCGCTGGGGCAGAGTGTCGATGGCACGCCGGTTTCGGCAGACCTGGCGAGTATGCCCCACCTGCTGGTCGCCGGTACGACGGGTTCGGGTAAATCGGTGCTGGTGAACGCCATCATTTCCAGCCTGCTGGTCAACAACAGGCCCGACATCGTCAAATTCATCATGGTTGACCCCAAGCGCGTGGAGTTGACCGGCTATAACGGCATCCCGCATCTGGTCGCGCCCGTCGTGGTGGACCTGGAACGCACCGTCGGCGTCCTCAAATGGGTCACGCGCGAGATGGACGAGCGTTACAAGCAGTTCAGCAACGCCAGTGCGCGTAATATCGAAGACTTCAATAAGCACCTGCCCGCTGACCGGGAACGGATGCCCTATATCGTCGTGATTATCGACGAACTGGCCGACCTGATGATGCTCGCCCCGGATGAAACCGAGCGGGTCATCACCCGTATCGCAGCGCTGGCGCGTGCCACGGGCATCCATCTGGTGATCGCCACACAGCGGCCCTCGGTGGATGTCGTCACTGGTCTGATCAAAGCCAACTTCCCAGCGCGCGTGGCCTTCGCGGTAGCGGGTGGTGTCGACAGCCGCGTCATCCTCGACCAGCCCGGCGCAGAACGACTGCTGGGGCGCGGCGATATGCTCTATCTCAGCGGTAATTCGCCCGCGCCGCTGCGTTTGCAGGGCGTGTGGGTGTCCGAACAGGAAATCGGCAATATCACGCGCTACTGGAAACAGCAGAATGCGGATCACCCCGAACCGCACATCATCAAGGCGCTGGCCGTGGATGATGCGCCAGAAGAAGCCCGTGAAGTGCAGCCCGCCAGCGGCAACCGCTTCGCGCAGCAGGCCGCCTTCTGGGATGATGGCGCTGATGATGATGACGAGGTGGAACTGCATGACCGCGTGAAGGACGAGCGCGACGATCTGTACGACCAGGCGGTGGAGATGGTGCGCCGTCTGAACAAGGCGTCTGTGTCGCTGCTTCAGCGCCGCCTGCGCATTGGCTACACCCGCGCCGCGCGTCTCATCGATATGATGGAGGCGGAGGGCGTCGTCGGCCCGGCGCAGGAGGGCAGCAAGCCCCGCGACGTGCTGCCGCCCAAAGCGTAAGAATTTACAGAGGGCCGGCGATGGAGCCGAATCAGAACCCTTATCGCGGCATCAACGCCCATCTGAACAGCACCTTGCAGACACCGGGCAGCGAAGAAACCGGGCCATCCATCTGGCCTGGTTTCCATTCCGCGCATGTGGGCAATATCATGGATTTTCTGAACGACCAACTACCTGCCCATTACGTCGCCCGCAGTGAACAGTCGCTGCAAGTGAAGGTCTAGGACGATGCCCTGCTGCCCGGCTTCATACGCAAACCGGAGCCGGACATTACCATTTACCAGCGCTCCGGCACACCGGGCAGTTTCAGCGCCACGCTGGAAGCCACCCTGCCAAGGGATATTCCGCTGGATGATACGCTTGATCTGGCAGAGGATTTTGTCAAGGCTGTCATCATCCGTCAGATGAGCGAGAATGACCGCACAGGCAGGGTTGTCACCCGCATCGAACTGCTGTCACCGACCAACAAGCCGGGACATGTTGGCTATGATGCTTACCGGCGCAATCGCAACACAGCGCTGTACAGCCATGTGCCGCTGATTGAACTGGACTACCTGCATGAATTTCCACCGCCGCTGCTCAAGGTTCCGGTTTACCCCTATGAGGCCGGGTCACACCCCTACCATATCTTCGTGAGCGATCCACGTCCGTCAGTCAGCAAGGGTCTGCTGCGGGCCTACGGTTTCGCTGTCGATCAGGCTTTCCCACTGGTGATGATTCCGCTGGATGGGGAGGAAACCATCGCGTTTGATTTCGGGGCCGTGTATGCGCACACCTTCGCACGCGGACGCTGGGGGTACGGGCTGGATTATGGTGTTCCACCGGCGCGATTCGGGACTTATAGCCCGGCGGACCGCGCCCGGATTGAATCCGTTATGGCGCGCATCCAGACCGAAACTGCGCCCGACTAATCCAGAAAACGCTGAATTTCGATCAGATAACCGTTCGGGTCGCGCAGGAAGCAGTGATAGATATTGTAGCGCGGGTTGATTTCCGGCGGCTTTTCAAAGGCTGCCCCTCTGGATCGCAGCAGGTCGTACCAGCCATCCACATCCGGCGTAACCAGCGTAAAAATGACCGTGCGCGCTTCCGTATCGACAATCGCGCCCTCACGCTGGCAGATGCCCAGACAGCCGTCCCCGCTCACCTGATAAATGCGACAGGTTCCCTGATCGCGCACCAGAGTCAGGCCCATAATCACTTCGTAAAACCGCGCGGATGCTTCCAGGTTGGCGGTATAGAGGAAGGTGATCTGCTGCTCCACAGGCGGGTTCGTCATCGCTCAAGCTCCAGAATCCGGCTGGCGACTTCGTTGAGGTCTTTACCCACAATATCCGGCGTTTCGTCCAGCGGGCCAAGCACCATGCCGGGCCGGGCGACAAAAGCCCCCGCACAGCCCGCCCGCAGCGCCCCGGTGATGTCCCAGTGATGGGCCGCCACCAGCCGAAGGTTAGTCGTGGTTACGCCGAGTTCAGCCGCCGCCATCCGGTAGACTTCGGGAGCCGGTTTGAAGCGGCGCACTTTTTCAACGGACAGCACCTGCTCAAAATAGATGGTCAGACCCGCGTTTTTGATCTGCATTTCCGCCGCCATCTGTTCCGAATTGGTCAACGCCGCCAGCCGCAGACCCGCCTGTTGCAGGCGCTTCAGGGCCGCTGTCACCTCCGGGTGCGGTGGCAGAGTCAGCATCGCGCCGCGAATGGCCGCCCGGTCCGCATCCGTCAGGGTGACATTCTGGCGCGCCGCGACCATATCCAGCGCCGCCCGTCCGAGCGTGCCAAAATCGGTATAGTGATCGGTCAGCGTGGCAACCAGCGAGAGTTGCAGCATCTGCGAAAACCACAAACGCCGCGCCGCCGGGTCCCCAAACAGGCGTTGAAAATCGCTGTCCAGTGCGCGCAGGTCCAGCAGGGTTTCATTGACATCAAAGACGATTACACGAGCCATAAAGTTTATTCCGAATCCAGTTTATAGCCCACACCCCACACCGTTTCGATGATGGGCTGCATGTCCTTCAGCTTGTGGCGCAGGTGGGCGATATGCACATCCACCGTGCGGGTCTCCCCGGCAAAGTCATAGCCCCACACAATGTCGAGCAGTTTTTCGCGGCTGAACACCATGCCGGGGTTTTCCGCCAGCGTCAGCAGCAGATCGAATTCCTTCATCCGCAGGTTGACCGCGCGGTTGTTCACGCGCACCTGCCGGCGGTCCGGGTAGATCGCCAGATTGCGGATGGCGATATGCGCGTCACTCTCGCGGGATTCGGCTGGCCGCCCGCTGCGCCGCAAAATCGCTTTGATGCGCGCCACCAGTTCGCGCGGGTTGAACGGCTTGGTCAGGTAGTCGTCCGCGCCCAGTTCCAGCCCGACAATCTTGTCGATGTCGTCATCGCGCGCCGTCAGCATGATGATGGGCACGTCGGATTCCGCGCGCACCCGGCGGCACACCTCCCAGCCATCCAGCCCCGGCAGCATGAGGTCCAGTACCACCAGCGCGGGGGCGTTCGTGAGGATTTTCTGAAGCGCCACACTGCCATCCGTGGCGCTGTCCACCCGCAGCCCCTCCTGCTCGATATACATGCGGGCCAGATCAATGATGTGTTGTTCATCATCCACCAGCAGAATTGTCTCAGCCATCGTGCCCTATTCCTGGTCTGACTTTTTGCGGGGTGTGATCCGTTTCAGAATGGCTTCGGGATTGTTGTGATAAGTCCTCACGAACTCCAAAGCCGATTCTATATCCTCAAACTCGCCATAGATGACATTACCCGTATCAATGTGCAGACTGATCTCGATCCGCTGAATCGGGGATTCGGACACATCGATCTCCTATTTGACATCCCACCGCATGTGGATGACTTCACGCTGCGGGCGGAACTGATAGCTGCGCAGGACATCACTCGTGCGGGTTTCATCCGCCGGGTGTTCGATACTGAGGGCCGTATTGCGGCTGCTGAAGCGGCGGACAGCGGTATTCACCAGCACATCGTCGTACACCCCTCGAAATTCTGGGGCCACCATCAGCGTAAGCTGGGTCGAAGTCGTCATCAGGCCGGATTCAATCCACAGCGAGGCCAGCAGGCGGCGCTCGTCGTCAGACCGGATCACCAGGCGTTCTTCCGCGCGCATGTTCAGCCAGTCACCGATCTGTTTCGTCAAAGGCTTACGAAACAGGCTGATGTCGAGCGGGCGCTGCCAGCCGATGCCGCCCTGTTCCGCCGGGCGCACCTGTTGAGCCAGGGCATATTCCGCCTGCCATTCGCCATGCCGCCGGTGAGTAATATGCACCGGTTGTTCAGTGATGGGGGGTGGAATACGCAGACTGCCGCCGCGCCGCCACAATATCCAGGCGCGTTCGACCACAAACCCCAGCCGCTCATACAACTGGCCGGCCGCCTCATTGTCCGAATCCACCTGCAAGATGGCCTGTTCGCCGCCGCGCGCGCGGATCGTATCCAGGCTGGCGCGCATCAGATGGGTGGCGATGCCACGCCGTTGATAATCAGGATGCACACCGACGTTGGCGATAATCCAGGTGTTGCGGTAGGGCCTGCTGGTGGGGTAAATCGACACATTGCCCACCAGACGGCTGTCTTCTACCCACACATAGCCCATGTTGATCCCGTGTGTGAGATCATTCAGGCCGGGTAACAGACTGATCCCGACGCCGATACGGCTGAGATAGCGCATCTCGCGCACGGCAGCCCGTCCACCCTGATCCATGCTGTCGGCAAAGACCAGCTCCATCAGATCGGCTAATGGAGCGAGGTCGGTCCGCAGATTGACGGGGCGTATTCCGCTGGCGGACGATTGATTCTGTACGGGCACGCTGGTCACAACCGGCTATCCTCAGCGTTGGAACGGACACAAGTGTGATGCCAACCGCTGCGTCAGACCCTCGAACTGTTCATCAAAATGGCCGTCAAACCCATGAATCAGCACGCGGCAGTTACTCAAAAGTATACAGGAAAGCGGGGACTGTTGTCATTATCGGGTGCAGTCCAGCAAAAATTTACGGAATTCAGGCGCAAAAAACTTAAGACTCATGTTAGAATCGTGACAGGGGTTATCTCTTTATCCAGTTTGCGTTACGTTTGCAGCCGGTTAGATAAAGGAGAGGTCGCCACATATTGCAATCCTGAATTCGTTCGTCATCGTTACGTGGAGGTTCACATGCTTGTGCAGTGGTTTGCCACCTGGTTGTGGCACATCTTGCCTGAACGGCTGTCATGGTCGTCCCCGGCAAGAGGTCAGGGCCTTGTGGAGTACGCGATGATCCTGGTGCTGGTAGCTATCATTGTCATTATTATTCTGGCTACAGTGGGCACAACGGTCAGGGACGTACTCTATCAGAACATCATTGACGCGATCTGAGTTTTCATCCCCGCCATTATCCTGTGAAGAAGCCTCCATTGGTGGGGCTTTTTCATTTTGACGCAGGAGCCAGCAGTTCCCCCAGCACCGCTTGCAGCGCTTTCGGCCCTTTGTCCACGCTCACGAAACGCAGTTCGCCCCGCTGGATAATTTCCTGGATTTCGCGGTCCTCCACCTGGTCGGGCGCGTGCCGGGCCGCCGCCAGCGCATCCGCGAACCGTCCGCTGCCTTCCAGCACCACCAGCGGAGCGCGCAGCCGTTCGCTGATCGTCAGCCGGTAGACTTCCTGGCGCACCACTGCGCCGCCGTTGATAATCAAACCGAGGCTGCGGCATTTGCCACCGCCGCTCAGGGCGTGCGCCAACTGCACCAGTGTGTCCGTTTCATCGCCCCAGTCCCCGGCAGGGGTCAGCACAAAATGGGAATGATGGGGGTCCAGGTCGTAGCCATTCGGGTTATTGTATCCGGCATATCTGACCTGGTTGACCGGCGCGACCCCCACCAGCGGAAAGGTCGCTTTATGGTGCAGACGTGCCTCGCCCAGAAGCTGCATCACCCCGCCATGTGTGCCGCCGTCGACCAGCGCCAGACCATGTTCCTGCGCATAACTGACCAGCCCTTCCTCAATCATCTGGCGGGTCTGCTCCATTTCCGCCTCGGCCATATTCCCCGCGCCGCCCAGCACAAACACCGCCGGGCGCGCTTCTTTCAGGTCCAGCCGCGCGGCGATGTCGGCAGGCTGGTCATGATCGGCCACATGAACGCCAATGGCGGGCAGGCTGCCAGGAAATGTGACCACAAAGGCGGCATTTTCCAACCGCGCGGGTGTGTGCAGGGCCTGATTGGCGGCGGTAGCATCCTGAATATACTGGATCACATCGCCGATATGCGCGGTCTGTTCGGGCAGAATGCGCGCCAGTTTTTCCAGCGAATTGAGCAGGCTGGGGACCGCGTAGAACAGATCACCGGGCAGGGCGCGCAGCACGGTGTTGAGCGTTTCTTCGGCTTCCTGAATTTTGCCCGCCGCCAGCCGGGCGATGAGCAAATCCGTATAGGGCCAGTAATTGTCTGGCTGTACCTGAACGCGGCTGCGCGCCCGCAGTTCGACCTCGCGCAGCAGTTCGTGCATCTTCTCGACCTCGCCATCCATGCCGTGATAGAGCGCAAGCTGGCGCAGCGGATAAGGCGAGGACGGCGTGATTTTGATGGCTTTTTCGTAGGCTTCAATCGCCCGGCTGGACTGCCCGCGATCCCGATACAGACCCGCGAGCGTAACCCACCACGATTCGCCCTCTTCGTTGAGCAGGCGCGGCGCGCTGTAGAGTGCCTTGTAGAGATGCGCTTCGGCTTTGAACAGGTATTCGTCACGCTTTTTAGGATCGTCCGCTGTGGCATCGGCCCGCCGCCGGTAGACATAACCGAGCGAGGCCAGCGCCGGGCTGTAAGCCGGGTCCAGTTTCAGCGCCTGCTGCAAATGCCGCTCCGCCATATCCAGATCACCGCGCTGGGCGTCAATATAGCCCAGGTGATAGTACGCGCCGGGGTTGGCAGGACTGAGTTGCAAAGCGCGTTGATAGGTTTCCTGCGCGGCCTTCAGGTCCTTGCTGGCGTACAGCCGTTCGCCGCGTTCCAGCAGCGACATCGCCAGAACCGCGTTGTCCAGCGCGTGCTGCTGGTTGACCATGCGCGTATCCAGATCATCCAGTTTATCCTGCAAACCTTTGACCAGGGTTTCGCGCTGCGCCTGTTCAGCCGCGCCCTGGGCCTGCGCCGCGACCTGCATGACAAATTTCTGTTTGAGGTCTTCCACCGTTTTCTGAAGCTGCTCGTTCTGGCGCTTCTGTTCTTCGACCCGCCGCCCCAGCCGCACATAACCGAGCAGCGTAATGGCGAGTACCACCGTGCCCACCAGCAGCACCAGCAGGGAAATCACCAGGCTGAGGACGTTAACAAAACTGACCGAGTCCACCGCAGCTTCCTGGGGCATCCCACTCATCAGCAGGAAAAATGTCGGGCGCATGAGGCAGTTCCTCAAATGTGCTTACTCAATGCCGGGCGTGCTATACTTCCTACCATGATACCCTCAGAATGCCAATTGTGCGCCGAGAATCGAACGTGACTTTTCAAAAGGATTTGCTGGCATGGTATGACCAGGCCGCCGCCGACCTGCCCTGGCGCAGAAGCCGCGACCCGTATAATGTGTGGCTGTCAGAAATCATGCTGCAACAGACGCAGGTGGAGACGGTCATTCCTTATTATGACCGTTTTCTGAAGGCTTTCCCCAGCATCGAAGCGCTGGCCGCCGCGCCGCTGGAAGATGTACTCAAGTTATGGGAAGGGCTGGGGTATTACAGCCGGGCGCGCAACCTGCACCGGGCCGCGCAGATCATCGCGCAGGATATGAGCGGGTATATCCCCACGACGGCGGATGGCTGGCAGCAGCTCCCCGGTGTCGGACGCTACACCGCCGGGGCGATTGCCAGCATCGCATTTGGCGAAAACGCGCCGGTGCTGGACGGCAACGTGATCCGCGTGTTCGCCCGCCTGCTTGATCTTGACGCGGATGTAACCCAGACGGCCACCAGAAATGACCTGTGGCGGCAGGCCGAAACCTGGATGCCGGCGGGCACACGTCTGAACTCCAGTC
>CAZKIB010000247.1:0-5835 GCA_964552425.1 uncultured Anaerolineaceae bacterium
ATTTTGCGCGCCGGGCACAGGAACTCAACGCCCAGGTTGCCCTCATCACGATTGCCGAACAATCGCCCATTGGCGACCACGCCGACACGGTCATTCGCATCGCAGCGGCCAGCCCTAAGCTGAAAGATGACACGGCAGGCGCGGCGTCTGTCCAGCCGCTTGGCTCGCTGTTTGAGCAGGCCCTGGGCACGCTGCTGGATATTGTCATCCTTCAGTTGATGGACGACCTCAATATCGACCAGCGCGCCATGTTCGCCCGCCACGCCAACCTGGAATAACCGTCAGCCGGGAATGCTCTCCGGGGCCTGATCGCGGTAGCGCAGGATAAACGCCAGAATCTGCTCCTCATCCGGTGCTTCCAGCGGCAGCAGGCGACCCCACGCCGCCACTGCGATGCGATCCGCATTGTCAGGCCGGTAGCTGACCACCACCCAGCGCGGGAACTGCTGCTGGATGGCGCTTAAGGATTCAATCGCCTCCGTATCGTCCGCGTCACGGTAGGACAGCCAGATATGTCCGTGTTCCAGATTATGCACCAGATTTTCGTCCGGCGGTGTCTGGTCATAAACCCCTGCGCGAATCGGACTGGCGTAATGCGGGCCGGAAGTGGGCGGGTTGGAGTTGTAATCCGGGCGCGGCGACCCTTCTGGAATATGCTCCTGCCCCTGAAGCGGGTAGGTGATGCTGTTGTCGGCCACCTCCGCCGTGTTGACATCGGGCAGTTGGCTGCGGTTGACGAAAAACAGGATGGCTCCGACGGCGACCACCGCAACCAATGCGATGATTGCCACCATCGTGCTGCGGCTGCGGCTGGTCGACTGCTTGATCTCGCGCCGCTGGCGTGTTCTGGACTTGCTCATACAGGCTCCTCAACTGTGAACTGGGCCGCTATTCCCCGGCGTATGCTGGGGCCGCATTATAGGCCAGGCATATGAGAGACAGATTGGAATTTTTGATATATGGCAGGATTAGGTTCTGTTGACATTTCGCTTGTTTTGTCGCCAGACGCTCAAAGCATCTGGCTGCCAGCCGTCCGAAGTCCCCTCAAGGGGACTCACGACAGGGCGCTTCAGCCTCCTTCCCGAAAAACTTAGCCGTAGGCTTTCAGCCTGCGGTGAAAAATGTCAACACAGCCTGGTTCAGAAAGGGTCTTTCCGCCTATGAAGGTCATACACTCATGGGTTACAATAGTGACATGGGGGTGATCCAGTTTCGACGGGGTGTGCTGTCCGGCGAGTAGCGCGAAGGCGCACAGCAAAAACGTGAAAACCGGGCGCGAAGGTACATCTCGGACGCGCGTGCAATTCGCGCCACCTCCACTTCCTTATCTTCCCCCAGTCTTCATCAAGCCTGCTTTCTGAACAGCCGGTTTTCCGCCCCCAGACAATGCGCAGCGGTTTGGGAAAAGCAACAACGCCCATCATTCCTGATGAGCGCTGCCGCAACAACACATATAGGGGGAAGGGGGAAACTTGTTGCTTTATTCTACCGATGTAGAACATCTCAAGTTTACCACGTGATGACACCCCGTTGCGCGATCACTGATGGAATACTCATGTGGTATTAAACTTCTGGTTCGCTGACCACCTCATAGGTCAGCACATAACGGGCGGCGTCATTGGCAGCCACCCCGGTGATATGGCCGCGTCCGGCGTCGCTGTCCGTAATAAGCATATGACCAAAATAATCATCCCGCGAGAAATTGTCCTGATCCCAGACCTGAATTTCGCTTTTTCCGCTCAGCCCGGTGAACTGATATTCGATTGGTTCAAAGTCCGGCATCGGCTGCCAGCCCTGCTGAGTCAGAAAACTGCCCGCAATAAAGTTGACTTCCTTGATATGATGGGGCCGGTTGGGCTGCTCGTGCATGGCGTAACGCCTCGGTACAGACCAGATTTTTTCACCATTCAAAGTCAGGTAAATTTCGTCGCCGTTGTCTTCCTGTGAAACGAGGCATTGCAGTGAAATGAGGGAGATTGTATAGGTCATGGCTACCACACCTGTCCTCGCGCCGCGACTTCCCAGACTTCTTCCACCGTTTCGCCGCGCATCCCGAACACAACATTATGCAGATTGGTCACGACACAGGTATGCACGGGAATGATGTTCACCCGTTCCCCGATCACCGGACGTTCTTCGCAGGCGCTGAAATCCACAAAGGCGTGTTCTTCGTTTAGTTTGTAAATGTGCGCGTCAGGATATTGCAGAATGCAGCCGTGCCCGTCCGCCACACGATCCGCGGCCAGCGTTTTGCTGCCGCTGTCCAGAATGACACGGTCACGGGTAGGGCGGCTGACGACAGTTGCCATCACCGTCATGGCGCAGTCATCCACATCCGCCCAGCCGGCGGTTACGGTGTTCCAGTCGTTGAACACATACGTCCCTACGCGCAGTTCGGTCAGTTCCGGTACTTCGTGGGCGGTCTGCGCCGCGCCCGTGCCGCCGCCGCTGACGCTGTCCACACCGATGCCGGCTTCGTGCAGGCCGTTCAGCAGTTCCTGTAATTTCGGGCGGATACTCACATTACTGGGGTAGACCAGCACGCCGGCGAAATGCAGATGATCGTTCTCATCAATCAGCTTTGCCAGATCAATGGCTTCGTCTGCCCCTGCGCCGGTGCGTTCGATCTCGGTTGCCAGGTCCACCATCACACGAATGCTGATACCCATCGCTTCCGCCGCGTCGGATAGCCCGCGAATGACCGCCGGATGATCGGCACAGACGGTGATGCGGTTGTACATGGACATATCCGCCAGCCGCGCGGTTTTCTGTGGCCCGACAATATTATACGGAATCTGAATGTCGTTGATGCCGCCCGCGTCAATAAACACCTGCGCTTCACTCAGTTTCTGGCAGGCGATGCCGACAGCCCCGGCGGCGAGCTGCAGGCGCGCGATAGCCGGGATTTTGTGTGTCTTGATATGTGGCCTGAACTTGAGACCGTAGTGATCGCAGTAGCCCTGCATCCGGGCGATGTTGTTCTCCATACGGTCCAGGTCGATCAGCACGCTGGGGGTTTCAAGATCATAAACGGTTTGCATAAACAAGTCTCTCCCTTCCTGTCACCCGTAAGTATGGCGTCAAAGCAGACGGCCTGCAAGGGAATCGAAAAGGGGCCTCGCAAGTATGCGCAGGTCCCCTTTCAGGATGGGGTGTGTTCTAAGTCAGTATCCGAAAGTCCATCAACAGAAATCTGGCTCAAACAGTGGGCTTAAGCCCACTGTCCAGCACAAACTATTTCGGTCAATGGCTTAGTCCTTTTCCAGCGAGTAGTTGATGAACAGGGCAGCCACCGCGCCGGGAATCCAGCCTGCGATGGTCAGCGCCAGTACGATGACGATGGTTCCACAGCCGCGATCCAGCACGGCCAGCGGCGGGAAGATGATACACAACAAAGCGCGTCCAAGACTCATGAGGTTTGCTCCTGCGACTCCGTTATTCAGCAACAAACATCTATACGCAGCGGAGGGTGTTCAGGTCGCAGAAAAAGTAAGGACGGCGCGCGCACCACGCCGTCCACTAACGGAGGAAGATTCCGTCGGAAGCTACAAAACGGTCAGGAAGGGAGAGTTTCCAGTTCGGGACAGTCAGGCAGCGGGGGTTGTACCGGGCGGGCCTGAAACAGCGCGCGAAAGAGTTGGCCCACATTCGGCAGCCGAATGGGCTGGTGATGGCGCTGTTTCTGCTGGCGGGCGGCGGCCAGCACTTCGGCTTTCAGACGCGCCTGCTGCGCCTCGGCCATCAGTTTTTTCCGGCGTGTCTCATAGTGATTGAGCATATAATGTTCGTTCATGTGTTCGCTCATGCTGTTTTTTCCTGTCTGCCTTACAGTTCTCAGTGTACGCGCAGAGCGGCCAGAACTGAACTTATTTAGTTTTTACTAAAATGATAGTCTGGAATGTTTGTTCGGGTGTATGATAAGACAAATCGGAGGAAGCGAAAAACGGCCCCACTATGACGATCAAAATCCATGTCACGCCGGACGATCTGCTGGAAACCCGTTTTGCCTATAACCCGCTGGTGGAGCTGTCGATCAGCTACCGCATTTTGTTGAGGTCGGAATTTCACCACCTGTATCAACGCTGGGTAGATGAAGCTTTTCGAGCATTACATGGCATTGACCTGTCGTTTATGAACGCCGTGTTGCAGGCCGACTGTGGCTATATCCCTGATTTTCTGACCCCCACGCCGACCATCGTGCAGTTGAGCCTGGAGCATGAACTTCAGAAAATGCTGGCAACCCCCGAAGAACTGGTGCGCAAAAATATTCAGAGCCTGCTCGATCATAAAGGGGTGGAGTCCGATATGCTGCATTTTTTCATGACATATCCTTATGAAGCCCTGCACTGTCTGGCGGATGAACTGCGGCTGTACTGGCGGCGCGTCCTGGAGCCGCACTGGTCAAGCCTGACCGCCGTGCTGGATGGCGATGTGCTGTACCACGCCCGGCAGATGGCGCTGCAAGGGCCGGAATATATGCTGAATGATCTGGACAGTGCCATCTTGCGCTACCAGAATGGCGTAATCGAGATTGAGAAGAAGAAGGCGGAGAAGTGGGAACGCAGCTACAGCCTGAATGGCGGCGGTTTGCAACTGGTTCCGTCCATCTTCACCGCCTGCGGTCTGCACTGGCAGATCGAGCCGGAATGGCAGCCCATGTTGATTTACACGGCGCGCGGGGTGGGGAACTGGCGTCCGGCTGCATCAGACCGCAACCAGTCGCTCGAACTGGCGCTGGGCGAGGGGCGGGCCAGGGTGCTGCAAGTGCTGGCAAATCCGTCCAATACAGGTGAAATCGCCCGGCAGTTGGATATTTCCGCCGGGGCCGCCTCGCAGCATCTCAGCCGGTTGCAGCAGGCTGGTCTGGTGGAACCGCACCGCAGCGGGCGGCGGGTCTATTATCGCCTGACGCATCGCGGTTCCCAGTTGTTGACTTTATTCGATCAGGCGATTTAGTTCGCTTTCAACTCCACAATCAGGCCGTCGCTCCAGTCATACTTGGCATCCATCAGCTTACGGACGGCGGCGGTCAGGTCGGGTTCTGTGTCCGGGTCAACGATCCGCCCGGTTCCCTTGTAGGTCTGTTCACCCACACGGAATGTGATAGACGAGCGGCGCTGGATATTCTGGACCCAGTGCGCCCGTTTACGCTGCTCCGAAACGAGATAACAGGCCCCGTTGTGTGCCACAAACCAGATTTCGATCTCGTGTGGCTCCCCGCTGATCCAGCCAATCGTGGTGAGATAAAGATACGGCAGTTCGTTGTTCATCAGGATATTGGCCCTTTATTCTGCGCCTCAACAGCGGCGCGCCCGACGATTTCCAACGCGGTGTCGCCTGACGGCGGGTGCGTGATGCCACCGCGCACATCGCGGAAATAACGTTCCAGCGGCAGCCCGTGTGTGATGGCCTGCCCGCCGACCACGCGCATCGCCATATCCGTCGCGCTGATGGCGACCTCATTGGCGAAGTGTTTGGCCGCCACAATCCGCGCCCAGGCATCGGAGTCGCGCTGGTCCCAGGCGTGGGCCGCGTCCAGCAGCAGCAGCCGGGCCGCCTGCAAAGGCACATCCATTTCGCCAATCTGCCGCTGAATTTTGGGCAGCGTAGCGATAGGTTTGCCAAGCGCGGTGGGCACACGCTCAAGCGCAAAGCGAATGGCGGCATCGCGCGCGGCGAGGGCAGCGCCCAGGTAGGTCGCGGCGGTCAGGGCCGGGAACCAGGCGTTGGGGCCAGGTTTCTGACCGTTTCCGCTGCGCCGCAGCAGGCTGTCTTCCGGCACAGTGACATTCTCGAAGTACACATCGTCGCTGTCGCTGGCGCGCAGGCTGAGGG
>CAZKIB010000247.1:5857-9586 GCA_964552425.1 uncultured Anaerolineaceae bacterium
TGGATACCTGGCAGGTGATTGGGCATAAGGAGCTGCGCGGTTTCGCCATCCAGTGTCAGCGTCACCAGCAGATGAGTCAGGTGCGCGCCGCCGGTGGACCAGTTTTTGTGCCCGTTGATGCAGTAGCCCTCCGGCGTTTGGACGGCGTTCGTCTGGAAGGCTCCGCCGCGTGAGGGACTGCCCAGGGTCGGTTCGCTGGCGCAGGAATTGACCAGCCCGCCATCCACCAGAATGCGGCACAGACGCTCAAAATGTGCCTCCGGCCACTGGCGATTCTCCCGCGCTGCCCCGATCATGTGGATGGGCATGGCGGCCACCATCGCTGTCGACGCGCTGCCCTGCGCCAGTTCCAACTGCGCCTCGGCACAGGTTCGCAGCGGCAGTTCCTGCCCGCCGTAAGCCTGGGGCACGCTGATGGTGAGATAACCAGATTCCTTAAGCGCCTGCACATCCGCTGCTGGCAGGCGGCCCTGTAGGTCGGCAGCATCGGCGCGGGCAGCGACCTGCGCGGCCAGGTCACGGGCGAGGTCGGGGAGGGTCGTGGTGGGTGCGGTCATGAGGGCTTGTCCTGCGTACATTCAACTCGACAGATGCCCTGATTGTACCGCCCGCCGCGCCGAATTTCAGCACCGGGTTGGAAGCGATCAGCTCAGAGCGTGGGGCAGCCGTTGGATGCAGCGCGCGCATCGTCCGGTACAATCAGTTATATAGGTTCGTTGCCTGATGGGTAGGACAGTCTATGCGTGTGCTGCTGTGGATTATGCTGCTGTTCAGTTTGCTGGTATCAGGAGCATCTGCGCAGGATGACCCCTCGCGCTACCGCCTCCGTGTGCCAACTGCGACGGAGTATCTTGCTGCTGTGCCGGGTGCGCTGGCGGCCTATCGGGAGGAACTGCCGGATTATTATGGCAAATCCCCCTACCAGCCGATGGTAGATGTTATCGCCGAGGAACTGGCCTTCCGTTACAGCGATGCCGAACTTTTTGACCAGCGCTTTGACCTGCTAGCAAGTGCCTATTCCGCTATTCGCAACGACGTCTCTTTTTACAACATCAGTGACCCACTTGATCTGAATGGTGTCGCTATGGATAGTGCTGATGACCCCCGTGAAAACTCCAGTCCTGATTGGTTGATTGCGATGCTCAAAGCATGGCTTCGTGAAAATCCTGTTGATCTGGCTGAAGTCGAAGAAATCGAAATTCCCGGCTTCGAGATTGACGCGAGTCAATTGGATTTGAACCATGATACCAACGCAGAATATATATTGGATTTTAGGGGCTGGTCTTACAACACCCTGCTCGTATTAAATGAAGATGCTTCGCTCCCGGAAGGCTATCGCTTTATCGAAACACCACTTCCAATGTTTTATGAAACACTTGAACGTTTTACAGTTCTGATGACGTTACAGATCGGTGATTTAAATTCTGATGATGACGTTGAATGGGTGATTTTCGCTCATGCCGGAGACAGCCAAAGCTGGGTCTATGAAGATTGCGGTCGTCTGTACGTCCTATCATGGCCGGATAACCGTTTGGTAGATCTCATTTCATCCGAAGACCCGTTTCTTTGTATGCCTGATCCTGTCGAGTTTGTTAATCTGGATAACGATCCTGACCTTGAAATTCGTCAGAACAATCCCGATGGCGATTACTGGTACTGTCGCTGGCACATTGCAAAGATATTTGATTGGGATGGTCAACATTTTGGGTTGATAAGCGAAGAAAAAGTCTTTGATGGAGATACATTAGGATGTGCCTTGCATCAGGCGGAACCCTTGATGTGGGAAAATAAATTTGATGCTGCTATACCGTTCTATGAACATGGGTTGGAGGTAGGTTGGAACACCGAATATGATGTGCCCGATGAATACACCGTAGAGCAAAAAGCCAGTTGGTATGTCCAACTCGCCGAAATGTATCAATATGCCCAATTTCGTTTGGCGCTGGCATATGCGCTGGCAGGGCGTAGCGACGATGCGAGCATATTGATGGCGGAACTTGAGTCTTCAGCCGCTGAGTCAGAAGTGATGGAAACCCTCATTCAAGCGGTGTTGACTCACAGCCATAGCGCAACTACTCAATGCACAGCGGCATATAATGTCTTTTGGAATTATCAGCAATCCACTTTTGATTATGACTTGCTACCATCCAATATTCGGGTCGGTGGCGTGGAATTGTCATGCTGTCCACTGAACGTTTTTCCGCCAGACCCCGAAAAAGCAGGTTGCAACATTATCGCATTGATTGATGAACTGTTGGAAACAAAACTTTTTGATTTTTCAGAAACACCTGTTCAACAATTGGAAACGCTGGATGTCGAAGTCGAACACCATGTTCAAGTTGACCTTAATACAGATAACCGAGATGACTGGTTGGTGTGGCCTGTCGCACAGGTCGGGCCAATCCTTTTTGTGTCCGGGGAAAATGCCTATCAGGTTTCGCGCCCAGATGTAAGTAGACCTGATAACGACACACAATTCACAATACAAACCACGCCTGACGGACAGACAGTTCTTGTTGATTGGTCCGGTTCAAATTCGGGAAGCAGGTGTACAGGTGCATCGAACCATTACGCTGTCGGTTCGATGAAACTATGGCGTATCAATGGCACTGAATTGGAAAATATTCTTAAAATGCCTCTCTGCGAATCGCGGGAGATTGATAGCATTTTCCAGAACGAGGTTCAAGAGCTGTATGGATGGGCGATTCAGTTTGATGCGGAATTTGATTATGAGGACGAATATGGTCCAGCAGTCTATACTTGGGACGCGGAATTAAAGAATTATGTTGCGCCAAAGCCGCAGCCCAAAATCGAGCACCCTGAAATCTATATTGAGGGACAGGGTTATGTTGAACCTGATGAGAGTCTGGAAGTTACGGTCACAACTGATGTTGATTTGTTTCAGGCGATTTCGGAAGCGCGCAGACAATATTCGGGTGGGGATTTGCTCGATACTGTTGATGTATTGGCAGATGCCATAACCAATTCTGCACCGGAAGTGAATCCCATTGCGTTAAATGGTGCGCGGTACTGGCATGGTTTCTTGCTGGAAACCTTGAATCAGCCCGACGACGCCCTGGCAGAATACATCGCCATTTACGAAGCTGCGCCAGAATCCGCCTGGGGAATGCTGGCCGCGCTGCATCTGGAAGGGGTGGAGGGGTAATCCGCACCGGATTATTGAGATTGCCCTGATGGTATCACCTTCAGACTGCTGCCGCGCCGCGTCCCTGATGCTGGTCGAGGACGATTTGTAACATTTCGCTGGCAAATTGCAGGCCGGAAGCCTTGCCAAACTGGAAATCCGAACTGGGCAGGGTCGGTGTGAACAGGTTGCGGGCCAGCAAAAGCTCCGCCTCATTGCGCCACTCGTCCCGCAGGGCTTCGCAGCGCTCACGCGGCAGATGATCCGCCAGTTGAGGGCGCGGCCTGACGACCATTTCACGCGGACGGCCATTGTGGTGGGCTTCCTGCGACACCTCAAACACCAGCCTGATCCGCTCGGCGATGACCTGTAAATCCGGTTCATCCCCATCATGGTCAATCACCAGCGTAATCTGAACACGCTCGTAGCTGGCGGATACCGCAGGCTCAGGCGAAGGGGGATTCGGCCTGGCGGGTTCGGTATCATCCTCATCCTCGTCCAGCAGGTTCGCCGCATCGAGGTCCACGCGCACGACGGTCAGCTTCACAACGGCCGTGCAGGCCCCGCCGCTGTTGGGCGTGAAC
>CAZKIB010000248.1:0-9585 GCA_964552425.1 uncultured Anaerolineaceae bacterium
CTTACCTTGTCTCTCTCAGAGAGGCATCTCTTATCCCGAACTGAGGTTATTTTATCAAACACAGCAGGTGGTAAGCATGGGAAATATTCTACCGGAATTATAACTTATGTTTCAGAAAATATGTTCTATGCTGTGATAGCATAAGAAGTCCCGTTTGGATTTTGTAATACAGGTGGCACGATGAGCAAGGATGCAGTCACGGCGCGCGTGTACGCCTTTATCCGCGCCTATTTTGAAGAACATGGTTTTGCGCCGAGTCTGCGCGACATCGGCGAAGCGTGCTATATGAGTCCGTCGAACGTGGTGCGCTATCTGGACCGGCTGGAAGCGCAGGGGCTGATCAGCCGTGAGTTGAGCAAACCGCGCAGCATTGCGATTCTGGAAGAAAAGTCGGGTTGAAAAAGAGAACATATGTTCACTTTTTTTCAGAACTTATGTGCTAAAATAGCTTTCAACGGAACGCACACCGCGCAGCGCGGACGGCCAACCCTGTTGCAGAGACGACACGCCGTGAACCGCCAGTGCAGCCGGAGGGTGAGTCTGCCGGTTGGGTTCCGCACAGTATGACGGGGGCGAGGGATGTGGTCCAAGACTCGCCCCTGATTGATTTTATGAAATGCAAGAAATTGAACGCAAAGGCGCAAAGAAAAACAAAAGAAGGTTTTATACGGGATCAGGTTCTGTTGATGGCGTTGCAGAAAGAGTATATCAGGATGCGATACAGTGCCGAGGAACGGCACGCCGCGCTGGATTGTCTGGCGGCGAACGAGGGCGATTTTCGCAGAACGAGCGAGGAAACCGGCATCGGCATGGCGACGCTGCGCAAGTGGGCGCGGGAGGAACAGGCGTCGTGGGAAACGGTCTGGGAGATGCGTAAACAGTTGGCCGCATTTCAGAAGTACCGGCAGGTGAACGAGGCCAGAGATGTGCGGCAGGAGATGTTTGACACGCTGCTGGTCAACATGACACACGATTCGATCCGGCTGTCGGAATCGATTGAAGAGACGATTGCCGACGCGCCGCTGAACCAGCGTGCAACGGCGCTCAACCAGATCATCGACAAGGTGATTAGGCTTATGGAGATGCTGCCCCCCGTTGAAGAACAGGTTATCCGTGTTGAATTCATCGACCCCGACGGTTCGGCTCATGAAACCCCATACTGGTCAAGAGGCGATTCTGACGAGTGAGGCGCGCTTCAAAGTGGTCGCCTGCGGGCGGCGCTTTGGCAAGACCGAAACCGGCAAGCTGGCGCTGATGGAACGCTTTCTGAAGGGTGGGCGCTGCTGGTGGCTGGTCCCGACGTACCAGATGGCCGGTCAGGTGTGGCGTGATCTGAAAGCGCTGTGCGTGGGACTGCCAGGTCTGCGGGTGAACGAAGCCGAACGGCGCATCGACCTGCCGGGGGGCCGGATGCTGGCGATTCGCAGCACGTTTTATGCCGACCATCTGCGCGGCGCGGGACTCGACCTGGCGGTGCTGGATGAAGCCGCTTATATGGACGCAGCGGTCTGGCCGGAGGTGGTGCGCCCAATGCTGGTGGAACGGGCCGGTGGCGCCCTGCTTCTGAGCAGCCCGAACGGACGCAACTGGTTCTGGGAGGTGTACCAGCAGGGGCTGGACCCGGCACAGGAACAGTGGCAGTCGTTCCGGTTTACGTCCTATGACAACCCCCTGGTTGCGCCGCGCGAACTGGACGATATTCGCCAGATGACGCCGGAGCGGGTGTGGCGCGCCGAATACCTGGCGGAGTTTGTGGATGATGAGGGTATGGTGTTCCGGGGAATCCGGGAAGCGGCAAGCGCGTCGCTGGATGCTGTGCCAGTTCCGGGGCGGCAGTATGTCGCAGGGCTGGACTGGGGACGGCAGAATGATTTCACCGCCATCGCCATCATCGACGCGGAAAGCCGCGAGATGGTCGCGCTGGATCGCTTCCGGCAGGTGAGCTGGGCCTTGCAGCGGGCGCGGCTGGTGGCGCTGTGCGCGCAGTGGAACCCGGCGGTCATCTGGGCGGAGGCCAACAGCATTGGCGGGCCGAATATCGAAGCGCTGCAAGCCGAGGGGCTGCCGGTGCGCCCGTTCCAGACCACCGCGCCGAGCAAAAAGACGCTGATTGAAGCGCTGGCACTGGCGATTGAAAAGGAAGAGATCGCCCTGCTGCCGGATGAGACGCTGCTGAACGAACTGGCGGCCTATGCGATGGAGACGCTGCCGGGCGGTGGGCATCGCTACAGCGCGCCATCGGGTTTGCACGATGATACGGTGATCGCGCTGGCGCTGGCGTGGCATGGCGTGAAACACGGCGGAGTCCGCCTGGATTTTGTGTGATCCCCCTGCCCCGCCGGACGCTGGAATGGGGTAAGGGACTGGTTTGCGAAACTTATCACTGCATGATAAGTCTGTGCCGGAGAAATGTCCGGTGATGCAGCTTTACAATGGGTGCGCGATCTGCCGGCCGGACTTACGGGTCGCGGCGGGTGGATCGCCTGCCCTGCATGGCTGTCCGCGTCTGCACCATGAAGCCAGCCGCGTGTGGACGGCGCGTGAGACAGCCGGAACTATTTAACGCAAAGGCGCGAAAATGCAAAGGATTCCTTGACGCGATTCTCACCCTGCGCCCATGATGATCCGTTACACTGAAGCCATGTGAAGCGGAATGCGGAGTAACAAACATGGCGGACATGCGCGGCAAGGTGGCGCTGATTACCGGGGCGACCAACGGCATCGGCAGGGTGACAGCGCTGGAACTGGCGAAAATGGGCGCGACGACGGTGATTATCAGCCGCAAGCCGGAGCGGGTTCAGCGCACCGTAGACGAGATCAGACACGTGAGCGGGAACCCACAGGTTGAGGGGCTGGTCGCGGACCTGTCGCTGATGGCGCAGGTGCGGCAGGTGGCGGACGAGTTCAGGCGGAAATATGACCGGCTGGATGTGCTCATTAATAACGCCGGGGGTGGGGCCAGCCAGCGCGCGCTGACCACCGAAGGCATTGAGCGGATGTTCGCGCTCAATCACCTGAGCTACTTTTTGCTGACTCATCTGCTGCTGGACCTGTTGAAAGCCAGCGCGCCGGCGCGTATCGTGAATGTGTCGTCCGACGCGCACCGCCCCGTTCGGCTGAATTTCGATGATTTGCAGAGTAAACATGATTGGGGCCGGGCCGGTTTCTTGGCCTACGGGCGCACCAAGCTGGCGAACATTCTGTTCACACGGGAACTGGCGCGCCGGCTGGAAGGTACGGGTGTGACCGCCAACGCCCTGCATCCGGGGATGGTCGCCACCGGAATCTGGAGCGGCGCGGGTGGTATGTTCGGCGCGGTAGTGGGCGCGCTGGCCCCGCTGTTTATGAAAACGCCGGAGCAGGGGGCCGCAACCTCGATTTATCTGGCAGTTTCGCCCGACGTGAACGGTGTGAGCGGACTGTACTTTACCGACTGCCAGGCGACTGCGCCCTCGAAAGCGGCCCAGGATGATGCAGCGGCGCGGCGCTTATGGGACATCAGCCTGGAAATGACCGGACTGGCGGTGCGGGCGCAGGCTTTTTCTGCTGGATAATCGGCGATTCCTCGGCGATTCCCTGCTACGATAGCAACAGTTATCGAGAAGGGACGGCAATCACCATGAACATTCTTTCTGACCATACTGCCACAATCCTTGTCCAGGAGCGTATTCACGATCTCCGTCGTGAAGCCACTCATCGCCGCCTCGTCAAAATCGCGCGCGGTCCTCAGCCGACGAATGTGGTGCTGCGCATCGTGAAACGTCTGCTGGGCAGTAGGCCGCAGTTCCAACCCGGCGAACTTTCTGAAGAAGCGCTGTATCAGGCTGAACGGCTGCATGTCTCACCGGATGAAGTGCAGGAGCAGGAAATCAAACGCCGGCTGTACGAGCGCATCGCCCGCAGCAACCCGCAGATCGACACAGAAAACGCGGCCCATTCAAGCTGGGCGTAGACGATCACGCCGCCCGCTGATTGTACGCGGCGGGCGCTTCATGCTATAACGAAGGCAGCGCGGTTGCGGACTGAGAAAGCTGCCTTCCATGAGCCAGACGGATAGCCAGAAAAAACCTTCGACCATCCTGTCGCTGCTGCTGATCCTTCTGCTGGTCGGCGCGGCGATTTTTGTGTGCGGATTTCTGCCGGGGATTCTCGGCAGCATTGCGTTCGAGCAGGTCTGGTTTGTGCCGGGTGATGCCAGCCGCTTTGACCCGGTTGCCAGCTTCGCGGCAGTGCATGACTTTGCCGGGCGAGACTACCAGCCCTACTACCTGGAAGCGCGCTATGTGCGCTCGGATGGCACGCTGGATCTGTTCGCCAGTTATCTGCCGCAGGTGACGTATCGCTTTTTCCGCGAAATTCAGGCCGATAACGCGCCGCCGGTGGGCGCGGGTGGCAGCCTGAGCGGACGGCAGTATGAAGTGGCGCAGGTGCTGATTTCGTCACCGGGGCAGCGGCGGCTTCACTTTAACCTGGGAATGGACCGGGATACCTGGACGCCCAACAATACCAGACCGGGCGAGGCACTGCCGGAGCCGACTTGTTCATTCGCGGAATTGTGGCGTGAAGCCCTGACCCAGGACGCGCCGGAATCTGCTGTCGCGGTGATTCGTTACGACGCAAACGGCTATGAGTTTCGCATTCAGGACACGTCCATTAGTCTGCGGTTCGATGCGGCGTGCGCGGTGGTATCGCGCTGAACTTAAACGCTGGCGGCAGGCTGAACAGTCTGCGCGACACGGGCATAGCGCCAGTGGACCCACACGGCCCAGGGAAGCATAACGCCAAGCAGCGCCGCCGCAGTGACGAAAATATCCTGGAGAGTCCAGCCCTGTTCGATCAGGAAAAAAGCCAGCAGCGGCCCGGCAGCTGCGCCAATGTCCCCGGCGGTGCTGATGGCCCCAAGAAAACGGCCCTGACGGTTCGCGCCGGCGTGGTCGCCCATCAGCGCAGTCGTCTGCGTTTGCAGGACGCTGGTCATCACCGCGCCGAGCAGCAGGCCCGGAATAACCATTAATCCGCCGCCAAACGCGACCAGCAGCAGCGCCACGATGCCCATGCCAAGCGCAAGAATAATGATCGACCAGCGGCTGCCGAGATGGTCGGACAGCAAGCCGGAGAGTGGGGCCGACAGGAGGCTGAGTAAATCCTTGCCGGCGGCGACCATGCCGGTCAGAGTCGTGAGCGGGATGAGCAGCGCGCCAAGCGCCAGCGCCCCACCAATGCGTTCCTGTAACAGCAGCGCCAGGGTCGCGCCGACGATGCCCAGGAAAATCAGCCAGTTGAGGCCCATAATCACTGTCGCTGTCGCCACCGGGATCAGGACTGTGTTGGCGATGCGGACTTTTTCCGCTGATTTTGATGCGGCAGTCGCTTGTGCTGCGTCCGCAGGGCGCGTTTCGGGCAGCAGCAGGAACCAGAGCAGCGCCGCGCACAGGCCGGTACACACGAAGACGACAAACGTCGCCCGGTAGCCGATTACGTCCGCCAGCAGGCCACCAAAGAACGCGCCGCCGACATAACCGGCGAAGGTCCACATATGATAACGCCCTACCAATCGCCCCCGGTTAGCGCTGGTTGCCAGGTCCAGCACAGCAGTGTTGCCCGCCAGCCAGAAGCCCGACCAGGCGATGCCCCACAGCAGACGACCCGCCAGAGTCGGCCAGAAGCCTGCGACGACATAAGTCAGGGCGGCAGTGACCCCAATCACCTGGGAGAACAGCAGCACCCGGCGGCGCGGCAGGCGCTCAATCAGCATCCCATAGGGGCCGTTAAGAAAGATGCGGATCAGGCGGTTGGCGGACAGCATGATGCCGACATCGACCAGCAGAATACCAGCGTCGGCGGTGTGGGTGGGCAGGATGACGTACAGGGCAAGGTCAGCGAACAGGGCCAGCGCGACGCCCAAACCGAGCAGATGTACGAAGGACTCGGCAGATCGAATCCGTCTGGCAGCAGGCAGCATGAAATCCACATTTCTTGAAGTCTGGTTAAACAATTCTTAACATTATGGAGTGAGATCAGCGGGGATGCAAGGGGGCATTCAGGCCATCAGCGAAAGACGGCTCTGCTGCCTGTCAGGACTCAAATCACGTACAAAAAAGGGCGGATCATGGTCCGCCCCTGCCAGTGGAAATTATACAAAGGCTTCGAGGACCGGCTGGCCGTCCCATTTATCCGGGCGGTGGAGGCCGAGAGTGTGGGCAATGGTCGGCGCGGTATCCAGCAGGGTGATGGGCGCGCTGACCTGATGACCATTTCGGATGCCGGGGCCGTTGAGCATCCAGATGATGGTCATGTCTTCGGGCATGTTCGTGCCGTGTGTGTGTTCATGGCCGCCGTGATCGGAGAGGACCATGAGGGTGTACTGGTCACGCAGGTTGTGGGCTTCCAGGGCGCGCAGCAGATCGCCGATATTTTTGTCATTGGCTTCGATGTTGGCGAGATATTCCGGTGACATCCAGCCGTAAGCATGGCCGGTCATATCGACATCACCGAGGTAGATGACCATAAAGTCCGGCTGTTCGGCCACGACATAACGAATCGCCTCGCTCATGACAAGCGTGTCATTGTCGCGGCCCGGACGGTAGTGGCGGTAGTAGCCGGTTTCGAGGCTGCCCGGCGCGGCCAGGTCGCGCAGTTCTTCCCAACTGGCGAAAAACGCGGTGTGCAGGCCGGCGTGGTTGGTGACTTCCAGAATACTGGGAAACTGAGCAGCGGAAGGCACAAACACGTTGTCGTGAATGCCGTGTTTCTGCGGCATGATGCTGCGGAACATGGAGGTGTGACACGGCAGGCTGATGCTGGGCATGACGGACTGCGCCTGCCAGCTATACGCGCCGTTCTGCCAGATGGAATCCAGATTCGGTGTCTGGGCCTGGGCGAGGCCGTCCGGGCGGCAGCCGTCGATAATGGTGAGGATAAATTTGGGCATGGGTTTGTGTCCTGGGTGGTGTGCGGATCATGGGCCTATTATCCGCTGCAAGCCGTTCAGGAACAAGGTGCGTTGCGTGTATAATGGTGGACAGACAGAAAGTGAGCGCATGGGTGAAGTATGGTCGCAAAAGCACATATCACCATTCAGGACTTTGTTGATCTGGTGGAACGCCACCCGGATAAGCATTTTGACCTGACTGCCGAGGGAGAGGTGATTGAGGTGTCGCCAAAACTGCTGCATGGTTTGATTCAGGCTCGAATTGCTTATTTGCTCAGTGTGTACTTAAGGACTACTGCATTATCAGGCTATGGTGTGGCAACTGAAGTTGCGCATCAACTTGGCGATTGGCCGTGCCGACCTGACGTATCCATCAATGGTTTGAGTGATGAACAAATCCCGACGACGGCTCCGCTGCTGGCGGTGGAGATCAAGTCGGATGCCAACACCTACGCCGATCTGCGGGCGAAGGCGCGCAAATACATCGAGCATGGCACAAAAATGGTGTGGCTGGCCTACCCCGAAAAGCAGATTGTCGAAGTGTACCAGCCGGATGCCGACGACCAGCTTCTGACCGTGACCGATCCATTGGATGGCGGTGCAGTCCTGCCGGGATTCAGCGTGCCGGTGCGGGCAATTTTTGAGTAGAAAGGAACTGTGCCATGTCAGTCCAGGACATTATTCAGGAAGCGCGCACGTTATCCGTTGAGGAACGCAAGGAGCTGATGAAAGCACTGGTGGATTTGCTGACCGAGCCAGCCCAGAATATCCCGGTCAAAAAGCGGAGTTTGCGTGAATTTCGTGGGCGGGGCGCACACCTGTATGACGGCACGGATGCACAGGCGCATCTCAACCAACTGCGTAGCGAATGGGATGAGTGTCCGTGAGAATTGGTAATGATCTAACCACTACGACAGAAATTTTAGTGAATTTATAGCTCAATTTATTCACTATACAAATGCTGCACTTATGTAAATAAGCTACAATGAAAATCATGATAATACAGATTATCATGTTAACATTGTCAACATGTTATATTTGCTAACAACATCACCGAGGAAATTATGGTGTTTCCTGCCTATAAGCGTGTAATTTATAGTAAAAACCCTCTTGAACGCGTAATCTGCCAATTTCGCTTTCCAGATATTTTGAAAATTGGGGCTTCTGACCCTGTGAATTTTCAAGAGAAAATCCGAGAATCTTACCCTATTTACAGAGAAAAAGCAGAAGTATCTGTCGCCTTACCAGCCGAACTAATTCAGCAATTGCCTCAAGAAATAGCCGGACTTTTTGGTTCAAGTAAAAAAGCCTATGATTTTCTTTCAAGTGATGAAATGTGGACTGTTGGATTAACGAATAATTTCTTAGCTTTGACATGTGATGATTATAAACGTTGGGAACAATTTCGTGACCACTTTGAAGTTCCTTTTAACGCTTTGGTTGAAGTATATGAGCCTAGCTTTTTTACCAGAATAGGATTGCGATACAGGAATCTTATTAAAAAATCCGCGTTAGGATTGGATGATGCCGATTGGTCTGAAATTTTTAATTCTTATATTATTGGTGAATTGGCATCTCCTGAATTGAAGGGGGCAATTGAGGATATTACACATATTATACTTATGAGTCTGGATGATGGTTCTAGTAAAGTTAGAATACGTCACGGATTCGTTAAGGATAATAATGGGAAAATTATAGGTTACACTTTAGATAACGATTTTTTTACTGACAAGCAAATGGAGGTTAGCGATGGCCTTGCCCTTATCAATCGATTTAATGAACAAAACAGACGACTCTTCAGGTGGTGTATTTCCCCCAGATTACACGAAGCGATGGCTCCAGAGGAGATTTGAAGTTACAGAATATACAGAGGGTAATCTTCAGCCTATTGCCGAAAAGAATGTAATAGACGATCTCGTTTGGCCTTATTCAGAGGCTACAAGAGGTGTTGTAAACGTAGTTGCATTGGTTAGCACTATAATGAGGGAGTCAAATCAACAGACACAAAACTTTACTTCTGCTTTTGAAACAATGGAGATGTTGAGTGATGACAGAATACCACATACTCCTAATGCCACATATATTCTCACCGCAAAAATCGAAACTATAAACGAAGGTAAACCATCGGGTTTGCTCACCATAGTTGACGACGATGACTTTTTGGACTATTAATCGAGTCGTAACATATGGGCGATGAGCGATCTAATTTTAGATGGTACGAAATCATTCAAGGAGATCAAATTGCTCAGGGAGACTTCTTGAATGATTTTCCAATCATAATTCAGCCTGAAGATTTACCTTTTTCTAAAAATGAAATCCAACAACTTATAGAACAGGGCACGGAAATTAGTGTGCATGTTCAGTCATATAATGTGATTGTTATGACACAATCATGTGACTTTAATAAAATGTCCGATCAAGATTTTGTGACCCTTTGTGCACGGTATGACTACAAAAAGTTGTACGGCAAAAATCAATGGGACAACCTAAGAAATGGACGAAAAATTGGTGCGCATATCTTAAACAAATGCGAGTTATCAAGTTTGGAATTTGAATATCAAATTGTTGATTTGACGCAGATTTTTAATGTGCCATACATTTATGTTAACCTCAGTTCGGGATAAGAGCTTCGAGCTGAGGCAGGTCAAGAGCCA
>CAZKIB010000249.1:0-777 GCA_964552425.1 uncultured Anaerolineaceae bacterium
TGGTCCAGGGACTCTGCGCTTTGGTGTTTTCAAGGCTCAGACGCGCGTTTGCCAGGGCGATTTCGGCATCAACCACTGATTCGGTTTCGCCCTCTGAGCCGCTTTCGAGATTTGCCAGCGCAGTTTCCAGTTCAAGCTGGGTGGAAGCCAGGCTGTCTTCCAGTTCGGTAATCTGATAATCGGCCAGAAGCTGCCCGGCGCTGACGGTATCCCCACGCTGGACCGTCACCTGACGGATGGACCCGGCGATTTCGAACGACAGGGCGGCCTGGTCACGCGGCTGCCAGCGCCCGCTGAATTCCAGCACTTCCTGCACATTGCCCCGCTGCACCAGATAGGTCGGGCGGGCTACAGCAGGGGCGGTGGGGATGGGGGTCGAGGTCGCTTCAGCCTGTTGGGCCTGGGCATTATCACCTGGCTGGCCCTGGGGCGTGCAGGCGACGATGATAAGACCGAAACAAACCACAAAGATCAGACGTTTGAGAGTTGCGCTGCGATGATTCAATGAAAACGTCTCCGTTTTAGGCGTCTCCGAGTTTCACGACGGTGGATAAACTCTCGCGGCTCAGAGTCAGGGTAATGACAAATGTCACCAGCAGCAGCACCCCGGCGAAAACGGCATAGACCAGCGCAATGTCATTCCAGGCGACCCGAACCAGATAGGGGGGCAGCCCACCGCTGAAATCCAGCAGGGGCAGAAAGAGCAGCGTCGTTGCCAGGCCGATAGATGTGCCGCTGGCGATGCCGCTGCCGGCGATCATACCCTGGAGAATAATC
>CAZKIB010000249.1:787-1047 GCA_964552425.1 uncultured Anaerolineaceae bacterium
ATAGGAGGCGACGGACAGGCCGCCCATGCCCATCGCCCGCAGTGACCCTAGCTGAGTCACCTGCGCCCGGAATGATGCCGTACTCTGGATGATGGCGCTGATGAGGGTCAGGGTGATGGAAGCGATGAAGCCTACCGAAAGAAATCCCAATACGCCTCTGCGGGAGGGTGATGCCTGGGCGATTTCCAGCGCGGTTTCCGGGTCCTGCCATTCCAGCACGGGGAAGCCGATTTCGCGCACAGCGGCCCGCACGGCCCACG
>CAZKIB010000249.1:1093-2261 GCA_964552425.1 uncultured Anaerolineaceae bacterium
ACCGTTCCAGCCATTTCAAAAATCGGGTCAATGTTGGTGACCAGAAAAAAGCCTTCATTCGGGTTGAGAGTCGGAAAGTAATTGAGTACACCGATGATGGGCACATCGGTTTCATACCATTCGTTGAGGGCGTTGACCTGAAGGGTAATTTCCTGCCCGATAATCAGGTTGTATTCATTCAGGGTGCGCGCATTTATCAGTACCCCGTTGCGCTGCCCGGCCAGCCGGTTAAACAGGTCTGCCAGGTTTTCATTCGCGTAGTCAATCCGAAACCGGGTGACAGCAGCCATCGCGGCGCGGTCCACACCGAGGACCACGCCATCCAGCCGCTGGCCGGGTAAATTCAGACGCGCCGGGTAGCGACCTACCCGTGAAACCTGATAAACCCCGTCAATGTCCATCAGGTCTTCCACTGGCGGCGCATTGTAACCGACCACATTCAGTGTTGGCTGCGAGCCGTCATCGGACGTTTCCTGCTCCGTCTGGGCATCCGTAACGGTGACAATTGCCAGATCAGCCCCCACACGATAGTTCACCGCATCTTCCAGGCTGCGATCCAGCGTGCTTGCCATTGACGCGGTGAATCCGGTCAGGCTGAGGGTGAAGCACATCATGAGCAGTGTACCGCGATAGCGACCAATCGAACGGGTGAGTTCGCGCAGGGCCATGAGCAGGGTCATGCCGCTTCCAAATGTCAGCAAACCTGCCAGCAGGCGCAGCACGATGGGCCACATGCGCAGGAAAAACAGGGTGAATGCCAGCGAGAACAGGGTCGGGCCGAGAAAGGTGAGCGGGTCGCTGAAGGGATCATCAGCCGTTGTAACCAGACCCCCCTGCCGCCACAGGGTATAGAGGACGTAAAGCGCGGGAATCATAATCAGAACATCGAGATACATGCGCTGCCACCATGCCCGCCCGGCGCGCCCGGCCTGCTGCTTAAAGCTGGTGATGGTGCTGCCGGTGGTGCGCCATGCCAGCAGCAAACCACTGGACGTGGCGATCAGCGCGGTCACGGCCCCAGCAGTCAAGGCCTGAGAGGTAAACATGATTTGCAGCGGCAGCGTATCCGGGTCGAACTGCAAGAATGAGGTTGTCTGCCCGACCAGACGGACGACAAACGGTGACAGGGCGATCCCGGCGGCCAGTGCAACCGCCGCCAGGATGCCGA
>CAZKIB010000249.1:2271-9547 GCA_964552425.1 uncultured Anaerolineaceae bacterium
CAGGATGAGCCACATCAGGAAGTGAATGCCCAGGATCGCGCGGCGGCTCATACCCCGACTGCGCAGGGTGACATCCTCATTCTGCTGGCGGCTGACGAGCAGATTGGCGACCAGGGAAACAAAATAGAGGACCAGCCCCCCCACCGGCAGCACCATAATCACTAACTGCTGCGTCAGCAGGGTGACATCGGCGTTGAAGGCCCGCAGACCATCCTGAGGCGAAAGGTCCATGCGCGTGCCCGGTAAGGCTGTGACGACACTGCGCTCGCCATCAATGATCTTGTTTGAAAGGCCGCCAACGTCTGATGTTCGGACTTCAGCGCCATCGAACAGCAGAAACCAGGCACTTTCCTCCACCGGGCGTTCGATGCCGCTCACCAAATTCCACAGCGCGTTTTCCTCAACCAGCAGCACTTCATCAAAGAACTTGGGCGGAAAAATCCAGGTGGGATCTTTTTCGTTTACCGGCATCCACAGCGCGGCGACTTCCAGTTCGACTGGATCAACGCCGGGCATCACCGCTGTGAGCCGGTCCCCGACTTCAAGACCTGTATTGAACAGCATGGTTTCTGAAACCAGCACCGGGATCGGGTCGCCTTCTGCCGGTTCGGTTTCAGGGGGCCAGTGACCGCTGGAGATGGATATTAGGGGTTCGGCCCCATCCAGCGTGCCGATATTAAACGCGCCCAGCGGTTGATTTTCTGGCAGCCGTAGCGTCCAGACACCGCCGCGCGCGTAACGCACACTTTGTTTCACCGGCAGGCCGATGGTCGAAACGAACTGCTGCTCGATGGTCGCGGTTGCGCTGGCAATATCAGCCTGGGTGACATTGCCTTCCCACGCGCCCAGATAGCGAAAACGGAAGGCATAGGGCGGGGTGGTGAGGCGCGCTTCCAGCAGACCTGTATTCACGGCGTCAATATACAGCATGACACTGAGGGCCAGTGTCGTGGCTGTGGTCAGGCCCACCAGCGTCCACAGCACCAGAATACTGTGCTGGCGCAGACGCTCGATAGTGAAGAGCAGCGTATCAACAAATCGAAACATCACATTTTTACCCCTGCTTCGTACTATAAAGGTTGGCTGCGGAGCGGGTCAACCCTCAAGTATTACTGCCAACATAACAGTACAGGGGCACAGGCGCGTGCCCCTGTATGTATTACCCCATCAACCTGCCGTTGGATCAACACGGGTGGCACAGTCGCCAAACTGCTGGAAATAGGCGAAGCGTTCCTCCTGTGTGGTGGGGTCCGCTGGCGCGATGCTGGCCGCACACTGCTCATAATCGCGGGTGAACTGTTCGGCCTGCGCCAGTTCGGTTTCCAGGTCGGCATTCTCCAGCACATAACGGTCAAAGGCCCGCCGCAGCCAGTACTGCCGCCAGATGTTCGCACCGCCGCCGACCCGCAGCGCGGAAGGGCTGACGATGGCGTTCGGGCTGCTCAGGACGGTGTCAATCTGCCGGTACAGCGCGGCCAGCTCTGGCGCGGTCCCGGCGGTGTCAATCAACGAACGGCGAGTCGGCATGGCCGAAAACAGGTCCGGGTTTTGCGCCAAGGTACTCAGCCAGCGATAGCAGGCGTCCGGGTTGGCCGCGTTAGCGCTGATATACCCGGTGTTAACATCAAAGCTGATCGGTGTGTAGCGGCTGCCGGTGGGGTAGGTGACGAACTGGTAGGTGTTTTCGCGCACCTGGCCCTCGCTGTCCAATTGGGTGAAGAAGCTGAACGCGCCCAGCGTCTGTGTGTAGATCGGGTCTGTATCGGTTTCCCCGCCAACGGCAACTGCGATATTCACGCCTCCGACTGCGCCACCCAATTCGCGGTAATCGAAGTAGCCATCCTTCGCTAAATCAAGCACCTGACGAATAGCGTCTACGTTGGCCGGGTCGGTGAAATTGATGGTGGGCGGGTCGGTACGGTTGTCCACCGGCAGGCCGCCAAAAGCCGCGATGAGCGCGAAAAGATACTGGCCGCTGAAATCACGCGGGATAAAGGGCGTGGGATCATCTGCGGTTGGTCTGAGGGCGCGCAGAGCATCGACAAACTGGTCAATCGTCCAGCCATTTTCAGGCAGTGGAACCCCGGCCTGCGCAAACAGTTCCGGGCTGTAGCTCAGAACTTCCGGCTGGATAGCGAGTGGATAGGCCCAGGTGCGGTTATCGAAACGCACCTGTTCCAGCACGCCGCTGACAAGATCGCTGCGATCAAAGGTCGGGTCGGCATCCAGAAACGGATCAAGGCTGATGAGACTGGAGACATTACCGCCGGGGACCGCATTGCTTGGCAGATAGAAGCAGTCAAACTGCCCGGCCATACTTTCGACATCCAGGTCGAAGCTGGTTTCGAGATTGATGCGCCCCACCTGTGGGTCGCTGGCGACAAACTCGGCGATGAGCTGCTGCCAGCGTTCCTGATTGGGAAGGGGGTTGATAAACGAGGTGATCCCGAAGTTCAGCGCGATTTCACCGGGGGCCAGCGGCACATCGGGAACCGGCGTGGCAACAGCGACGACTGTACTGCTGCGGAATTCCGCAGCGCGGTTCAGGTTCGCCACTGCCTGCGCTTCGACTTCCTGTAACGCGCTTCTGGCATCAAGGCCGTCGTTTTCCATCCGTTCAAGCGCCGCAGCCAGATAATTGATGAAGGCCATCTGGGCAACCGGCAGGGCGCTGGCATAACCTGCATCAATGACCGCCTGGGCTTCTGGTGAGTAATCCAGACTGCCGAGTTCAATGATGCGCGGGCCGCCCCCTTCTTCTGAACTTCTGGGATCGGCTTCCACCTCTGCCAGACTGCGGCGGGCGGGTGTGGAGCCAAACAGTCGATTGGCGATGTCGGCCCGGCTGGTCAGGAATTTGGCGAGTTCATAGGCCATTTCCGGGTAGCGTGTGCCGGCGCTGACCGCGAAACCCTGTACTTCCAGACCCGCTGCGCCACCCGGCAGCAGTGAACCAGCCGGGGGTACGGCGCTGGCATCACCGGGGAAAGACGCTAACCCGAAGCTTCGCTGGACAGTGATGGGTGGCCCGTCGTTTGCCCCACCACCGATGAGGACCACGCGCGCGCCTGCGCCAAAACCGCCGACTGCGCCTTCATCGCTGAGTTCCTGCCAGGCGGTCAGGATACGTTCAAGTTCCGGGCTGGAAAAGTCAGGCGTAGTCTCTACCGCTGTCGCATCGGTCAGCGCTGCCCCGACCAGGCTGCGCACCAGATAGCCGCTGGTTCCGTAATCGAAGAATCCGGGTTCGATCTCACCTTCGGCATTCGTTTTCGTCAGTGCGCGAACGGCATTGACCAGTTCATCCAGCGACCAGTTGGGGTCAGGATAGGCGATGCCGGCTTCATCGAACGCCGCCGGGTTATAGAGCAGCAGCACCACATCCACCGCCGCCGGCAGCGCCCAGATGCCGCGATCCCACTGGAAGGACTGCCACGCCTGGGGCAAAAAGTCCTCCGTATTGAGAGTGGGGTCCGCATTTGCCAGCGGGCTGAGATCCATAAAAAGCCCTGCGCGAGTTCCTTCCAGCGAAAGATTGTCATTGTCCACCAGGACCACATCCGCCGAGGAGACGTAATCCTGCAAATCTTCCAGATGCGCGTCAATATCCGCATAAGCGGAGGACGCCGCGCCGGCCAGGGTTGAACTAACCAGATTGACTCGCACACCGGGGTGCTGCGCTTCAAATTCGGCCAGTATCTCGGCGCTGAAGGCTTCCTTTACAAAGTCGGGCACAGCCAGTGAAATGACCGTGCCACTGTCCTGGGCAGCGGCTGGCAAACCGGCCAGCACAAGCCCCGCGAACAGGCACCACAACCAGATTTTACGCACCTTGTTATTCCTTTCGTGTGTTCAGACACAGCGGCTAGTGTGGGGTGCGCAGGTTGCAATGGGATTACACCCTGATTACAGGGTTGTAATCGGGCGAGGCTGTCCCCGCCCGACCTATAGGATCGCTTAACTGGATGTGCCGAAGATGCCGCCGAAGATTTCTTCCATGGACGGATCAACGGTAATGGCACAGTCCGTAAACTGGCGGAAGTAGTTGATCTGTTCTTCCTGGTTGGTAAAATTGGCCGGGTCAAACGCTGGAATATCCACGATGCAGGTCTGGTAATCCTGGGCGAATAGTTCGGCTTCAGCCAGTTCTGCATCCAGGTTGGCGTCTTCCAGAACATAGCGGTCCATCGCCCGGTTCAGCCAGAACTGCGTGATAAACTCGCCCGGTGAGGTGCTGCCACCCCCGAATGCGGAGTTGAATTCGATCACGTTGGGGGCCTGCAACTGGGCCTCGAACTGCTGGTAGAATGCAGTCAAATCGTTGCCAAGTGACGCGGTTATGTCGGGATCGTTGAGATGCGAACGGCGCACAGGCATCGCCAGAAACAGGTCAGGATGATTGGAGAGGTTGGAAATCCAGCGATAGCAGGCTTCGGCATTCAGGGTTGAAGCGCTGATATAGGCCGTGCCAATCGTATACGTGACCGGCGTGTACTGGCTGCCGGCCGGGTAGCTGGTAATGCGATAGGGGTCCACATATTCGCTGCCCTCACCCTGAGCCATGACGCGATTGAAACTGAATATACTCAGGGTTTCATTGTAGATGGGAATGTCGGAACCACCGCCGCCGAATCCGCCGCCAAAAGTCGCCAGTTCGGTGTATTCGATGTAGCCGGCTTTCGCCAGATCAAGCACCTGGCGCAGCGCTTCCACGTTGGCGGGATCGGTGAAATTGAGCGTGGCCGGCTGTGTCCGGTAGTCCACTGGCAAACCGCCGTAGGCAGCGGCCAGCATGAGAATGTAGTTGCCACCGAACTCACGCGGCTGGAACGGCGTCGGGTCATCTGGGTCAATTTTCAGCGACTGGAGCGCGTCTGTAAAGGAGTCGGTTGTCCAGCCGTTGTCGGGTGCAGGGATACCGGCTTCGGCAAACAGGTCGCTGTGATAGCGGAGTATCGAAGGCTGCAAGGCTAATGGATAGGCCCAGGTGCGATTATCGCGTTCGACCTGTGACATGACTCTGCCGACGATGTCATTCGTGTCGAAGTTGAAATCTGCATCCAGGAAGGGGTCCAGACTGAGAACGGCGTTAATGTCGTCCGAATTGACAGAGTTATAGGGCAGGTAGAAACAGTCGAATTCTTCGGCAAGCTGGGTAAGGGATGGCGCGAAGTCGTTGTCGATCACAATCTGGCGGACTTCCGGGTCGTTGGCCGTAAATTCGTCTATGACCTGATCCCAGCGATCCTGATTTGGCATTGGGCTGATGAATGAGGCCATCCCAAAATTGAGCGAGACTTCCCCGGCAGCCAGCACGGGCGTGGGGACCGGGGTTGGAACGGCCAGCACGGCTGTGCCGCGTCGATCCAGCGCGGTCTGAAGGTTTTCGACAGCTTCCACTTCGACAGTTGTGGAGGCCGCGCTGAGTTCCTGCCCGTCATCTTTAACCAGACTGACAATACGGTCAATGTAGTCCGCGAACCGCAGTTCAGCAGTTGGGAGGGCGTTTTCCAGCGCGCGGTCAATCAGCGCCTGCACATCTTCGGGGTATTCCGGGCGCAAGATGACCTGATCGCCTTCCTCCGGCTCGACCCCCACGAGACTGCGCCGGGCCGGGCTGACACCGAAGAACGAATTCGAAATCCGGGGCTGCGAGGTGAGCCAGCGGGTCAGTTCGTAGGCGAGTTCGGGCTGGTTGGTTCCGGCGCTGATCGCGAACCCCTCCACACGGAGACCGGCTGTGCCGCCCGGCAGTAGCGCGCCGGCCTTCACCGGGGCATTCGCGGGCCGGAACATGGTGGTGAGTTCGTATGGGCCGGAGATGGTCAATGGAATGGCTTGAAAATCAAAGTCCCCGGTAATTTCTGCGCCGCCTAAAAGACCTTCTTCCTGATACTGAATCAGACTTGCCAGCAGCGCCTGCGTATCCGCATCCGTGAATTTGGGCTGCTCAGGCACGGTAGCTGCGTCATAAAAACCATGACCCAACAGGCTGCGGAGCAGGTAGCGGTTGGTCCCGAACAGGCCAAAACCCGGTAGAACCACTTCGCCATCTTCATCATATTCCGTCAGAAGCCGGTCCGCGTTGGCATAGTCGTCCAGGGTCCAGCTTTCGTTGGGATATTCCAGACCTGCCGCGTCAAAGGCGGCCGGATCATAAATGATGAACTGCACATCCATCGAGACGGGCAGCCCCCACAGGCCGCGATCCCACTGGAATGATTCGTAAGCGCCGGGGAAAAAATCTTCCGGGTTGAGATCAGGATCGCCCGATGTCAAAGGTGTGAGATCAAGGATATAACCCGCGCGAGTCGCTTCAATCGAGAGATTGTCGCTGGATACATAGATCACATCGGCGGTTGCGGCGTAATTTTGCGCGCTTTCAAGATGCTGTTCAAGATCATAGGCGGCGGGTATAAAAAAGGCGTCCTGGGTAGGAGGAGCCAGAACGACTTTTGCGCCGTATTCCGATTCAAAATCTTCAAAGAAGCCGGGTTCGTCGAAATCATCCGCGCGCCAGTCCGGGATTGAAAGTGTCAGAATGGTTTCCTGTTGGGCCGACAGCAGTTGCAGCGGCACGATCAGGCCAGTGCAGAAAAGCAAAAAAACCACAAATGAACGTTTTGCCATGTCGTGATGCCTTTCACTCCGGTGTGAGATGGTGTGTGTGTATCAGTGAATACGCACAAACCGGGCGCATTGTAGCACTGATCGTAAGATTGGGGACGCAGCGTAGGGCAAACGTTGGGTTACGAAATTATTACTCGTCGTAGATTGTGAGGGGCACTTCACCCGCAGCCGCCAGCAGGTCATTGAGGGTGCGGCCAATGGCGATTAGGCACGAGTCGGCAGGACGGTCCTGCAAGCGCCATTCGCTGGAGGTATAGACCGCCATACCAAACACCAGCCGGTTCAGGGGGCTGACCCCGGCAGCGATCAGAATATCCGGCGGGATGGTGGAAGGGTTGAGCAGCCATTGGATGTGCTGCGACATCTGTGCGCGGCGTTCATCAGAATAATCCGCGCAGTTGTCCACCTCCAATTGCAGATCGTGAAGCTGCTCGGCCGCCTGGCCGGTGGGCGGTTGCATATTGGGCAGTGCGGTCAGATTACCGATGATCTGCGGGTCAAGCGTGGCAATAACGGCTGGCGCGTTTTGAGCGGGCGCAAATGATGTGTAGTTTGGCACAATGGCGAAAACGATAAACAGCAGCACACCCACCTGCGCCGTACGCCGCGCACCGAAACGCGCCTGAGCCCAGGCCGCCAGCAGCAG
>CAZKIB010000250.1:0-4286 GCA_964552425.1 uncultured Anaerolineaceae bacterium
GAAGCGCTCTTTTATGATGAGGAAAACCCGGCGGATACGCTGCACCCCAACATCGTCAAGCTGAACAACTGGCCGAAGCACTTCTCGCCAGAGCACTTTTATGATGAAGTCGTGAAGCTGGTCATTCAAAACCAGGATACCGATTCCGCCCAGATTCTGGAACAATTGCAGCGGGTCATTGCGCCGGAGGAGCATTCGGAAAGCTCTGGCAGCGGCGGCGAAAAAAATGAAAAAGTCTCGCAGAGCGTAATGTTGTGATCGAAGACACGAACCCTGAACCAACCGAACTCAGCCCGGAACCCGTCCCGGAGCTGGTGCGAAAAAAAAGGCGGCGCAGCAGCAGCAGCGGCAGCGCGCGCTTTATCCGGCGGGCACGCCGTAAGCTGAACCGCGTGAAATGGGGCACGATTATTCTCGTGGGGGTCGCGCTGATTGCGGTGGTGGTGGTGGGCAGCCTGGCGCTGGCTGCCGATGGCAATAACCGGGTGCGTTCGGCCTTCTCGTCGCTGGAGCGGGTCGCCAGCAGCCTAAACGCCAAACCCCGCACCGAACTGACATTGAATGACTTTAACCGTCTGGAAACGAGCATTATGGAAGTGGTCGGCAGTTTGCAGACGGCCCGCAGCCAACTGGGTCTGTTCCGGCCATTGACCGCCGTGAATGGCGAGATGGCGAGTTCGCTGACTCAACTGGATGCTTCGCTGGAACTGGCCCTGGCCGCGCAGGAGATGCTCAACGGTCTGCGTCCGACACTGTTTTTCCTGGTGGCCGGGGATGATGAAGAACAGGTCGTCACGCAGATTTCATCCGGTGAGCGCGTGGTCGAACTGCTTGAGATCGGGCGCGGTTCCTTCCTCCAGGCCGGGGAACATCTTCAGGCCGCCAGCCTCAAAATGGATGAATTGAATCCCGCCAGTCTGACGCCGGACCTGATTCTGAATGTGGACCGGCTGACGGCGTATCACGAACAGTTGGTACAGGCCAACCGCGTTCTGATAGAAGCGCCGGACCTGCTGACTTCGGTACTCGGCCTGACAGAAGAACGCAGTTATCTGATTCTGTCGCAGAACAGCGACGAACTGCGGCCTTCGGGGGGGTATATCAGCACCTTTGGCTGGATGACGGTGCGCAATGGCCGCGTGACCGGCTACAGTTACAGCCCGACCACCGCCACCAGCCCGAACCCGCCGCCCGCCGCGCAGGCCAGCGCGATCACCGTGCCCAACTGGTGGATACGCTATAACCAGCCGATCTACGCGGCCTGGGATGGAAGCTGGTACGCCGACTTCCCCTCCACCGCAAAGATGGCGGCCTGGTATTATGACGGTGGCAATAACCCGCAGTCGCCGGTGGATGGTGTGATCGCCATTGATATTGTCGGCTTCGAGAAAATCCTCAACGCGCTTCAGCGGGTGGTCGTGCCGGGTTATGATGACATCATCACGCCGGATAATTTCCGGCAGGTCGTCTACGGTATCCGCGAGTCCGGGCTGGAAGATGCCGCCCACAAGGAATTTATCGCGGCGGTATACCAGCAGATTTTCCGCGACTGGCAAACGGCCAGCAGCGACGCCGAAACCAGCACGCGCCTGTTGGGCGAGATGCTGGATGCGGTGCAGAAAAAACACATTATGGTTTACCTGGCAGACGAGGCCGTGAATGACGCGGTGGTGCTGCTGGGCTGGGCCGGCGCGCAGATTCCTGCCGAAGATCACGATTATCTGATGGTGGCCGACGCCAACCTGGGGAATAAGTCGAACCATTCCATCTTCCGGCAGATCACTTATGATGTCGATATTCAGCCCAACGGCAGCCTGAGCAGCCGCGCCACTGTCGCCTATGATTATTCGGATCGGATCGCGGCGGAAGACCCGGCGATTGACGCGGAATTTCACGGGCCGCTGGATTATAACAACCTGCTGCAAGTGTTTGTGCCGCCGGGCAGCGACCTGGAATCGACCAGCAATCTTTCGCAGGAGCCGCGTGTGGTGGACCAGCACGGGCAGCGCATTTTTGTGGCGCGGGTGAGCGTGCCCTATGACACGAGCGCGCGCTTCCAGTACAGTTATCAGACCCCGGCGCTGATCGAGACGGTGGGGCCGTACCAGCGCTACCGCCTGCTGGTGCAGAAGCAGCCCGGCACACAGCCCAACCCGGTCAGCGTGCAGGTGACTCTGCCGGAGAACGCCACACCCATTGGCATCTCGCCGGAACCGGCGGCCAGCTATAACCTGGACCGGCCCATTCTGGAATTCCGGCTGACGCTGGATACGGACCAGTGGGTCGAGGTGGTGTATCAGGTGGCCGGGTCGTAAGATATTCTCTAAAGTAACCTGAAAAACGGGATGCAACAGACAGAGTTGGCTTAATTCGCCGGATTCATCAGTCTACCTAAAAACAGAATCGTGTGTGTCTGCCGATCAAAGATGATGAATACAAAGGGACGATCTGCCAGTACGTCATCACCACATGGACTGAGGACACCCGAAAGAGCCATCGCTATCGACGTTGTGCCGGAAGCCTCAGTTCCTTGCTCATCCACTGAGATGGTTGCTTTGTGTCCTGCATAGTTAATCAAGAGTTCTTCTGAACTTATTCCTTCAAAGCCTCTCACCTTTGTAAAAGGGGCTGTCATTCCCATTGCCGAGAGCGTGTCTATCAGATTAATTTCAGATTCAAATGCAAAACGCGGCATTGTGAAGTCAAGCATATTGGTGATTTCAAGGGCTGCTAAGGTTTCGCGGAACAGTTCAGCGTCGAGTCTATCCTCAACATCGTAAAACATACCCACATCAGGCAGCAAGATCAGTATTCCTGCACGGGCGGCTCTACCATAATTCAATTGGACAGCATGGTAGTCATCAGTCCGCACGCACTGGAGATAGGCAAAGTTATTCACCATCATCGGTACGGAAATTTCCCGGTTGTCAATCGTGTGAAACACCCCATCATAGGTGTTTGTTTCTCTGAATGGATAGGTCCACTCACCTCTGAAATAGATCGCATTGACCAGTGCGAGTCGGGTTGCCGATGAGATTGCATTACGCGGGGGCATGTTTTTGATATGTCCCTGCGTGGCTTGCTCTACCCACTGGCGGATTGCCTGGTGAGAACCCTCATCATCTCCTACGAAATCAACCCTAATTACTCCCGCACCGTAATACCGCGCGAGAGTTTCGAGATAAGTTTCCTCAAGTGGAAATCCTTCCTGACCCCAGATTGAATTGGAAATTGTTAGTACGAGTTCGTCTGCCGGATTTTCACCGAAAGGACTAATGGTAGGTGTTGGTGTCGGGACTTCCGCCTTTGGTGGCTGAAGTATCATATCAAGTGCATTGAAAGCTGAGTGAAGCTGCGCGGGTGGTAAACGATAGTGGAATGTCTCCGCCATCTCCATCGCAGCCTCACCAGTTGCGCCCGCGTAGAGCATGGCAAATGCCAGCGAAATACTGTAGGGAGAAAAAATCAGGTTGCCAGCTTCATAATCTGCAAGCTGCTGGTAGAGGTCGAAGGCGAAGGCTGTATTGCCATCCACAAGAGAATCGAGATCATCCTGAACATAGATAGCTGCACCAGTGTTGTCCGCGTCAACGGCTTGCAGACTCAGCCCACTAATGATCAAAACGAAGGCAGTAACGAAACTGAGTCCAAGTCCACGCAGGTAACTCGGTTTACACATCACGACGTTCTCTTTCCTGGTATCGAATATTCTTAATGATACGCGATATTTTCGACACTCTGACGTATTTTCAGGCAGTCTGTCAAACCACCCTTCCTTGCATAATCAGCGCCAGACGCTACAATGACACCCCGTTCAAAGGGGTGTTTTCATTGGTGGTGATCCAACGACGCTGGGAACAGGTGGAAGGCTGGCTGGCGGAACGGCGCTGGATCATATGGGCGCTGTTCGCGCTGGGCATCGCGCGGGGCATCTTCGGCCTGCTGGCGTATCCCCCGGCACGCGGGGCGGACGCGGCAGCCTATTACTTTTACGCCGAGCGCCTGGCCGGGCTGGATATTCCCGGTCTGGGGCAGGTTGTGCCGCCGCTGTACCCCATCCTGCTGCTGATCTTTATCCAGTGGCTGCACGCGCCCTACCTGCTGATCGGGCTGCAACTGCTGCTGTCGGCGCTCATTGCCCCACTGTATTACGACGCCATCCGGCGGGTGGATGCCCTGCTGGCGCTGATGGTCAGCCTGGTGATTGTGTTCGATTTTCAAACCAGCGTGGTGTTCAATTTTCTATCGACGGAGCCGCTGTATATCTTTCTGCTGGCGCTGGCGTT
>CAZKIB010000250.1:4307-7857 GCA_964552425.1 uncultured Anaerolineaceae bacterium
TGACTTATGCGCCGTATTTTATCTCAACAGTGGTGCTGGTCGGTCTGCTGCTGCTCACGCGCGCCGTCGCCCGCTTTCTGATGATCCCTGTGGCGCTGGTGTACGCGCTGCAAACCCGCCGCTGGAAACATACGCTGATTCTGATGGGCGGCTTCGGGGCGACTCTGCTGGCTTATGCGCTCTTTTCGCAGCTATCCTTCAATCAGGTCGAAGGCGTGAACAGCAGCACCTATATGGTTACAGATGTGGCGCTGCGCAACCGGGGCTGGCTGCTGCCGGAAAACGGCCCGGCGACGACGGAATTTCTGGCGCTGCAAGCAGCGTGCCGGGGTGATCGACTGCGGATTTACACCTGCTACGAATATGAGCGCGGCAGCACCGACGGGCTGATCGGGCTGATTCTGAACACGACTATCGAGACCATTCAGGCCAACCTTGTGCCGTATGCGCTGAATGTCTGGGATAACCTGAACCGTTTTCTCAAGCTGTCCGGCCAGCAGTTGGGCTTCGACCCGGATACACCCGGCGCGGCGCAGTGCGCGGATGTGGAGGGACAGATCGCAGCGATCCGGCTGGAAGATACACGCGGGAACGGCTGGAACTGGGCGTGGGGTGCGCGCAGTTATATCGACAACCATTTTGAGGAATTTCGCGCGCGGCTGGGGGCCTTCATGAAGGTGCTGTGTCCACCCCTGCCGGATTCCCCGGCGGCGCGGGAAGTCGTGGATTTTCTGACGTTCCGCTACCGCTCTCTGGGGCGGCCTCAGCCGATGCTGTGGTACGGCGCGCTGATCGTGCTGGCGCTGGTTGTGCCGGCGGTGCGCCGCAAATATCTCACGCTAGTGCTGGTGGGCAGCGCCTTTCTGTTCAATCACGCGCTGGCGTCGGCGCTGATCGACAACGTGCAGCCGCGTTATGTGGTCGTGACCAATCCCTTCCGGGCGCTGCTGCTGGTCACGCTGGTCTATGTGCTGGTCTGGCTGGCGCTGAGGGCTGCGGCGTGGGTCGTGGGGCAGCGTTCCAGGGCGGAAGTCACCTCTGCCTGACGGTCTACTGGCCGTTGATGTGCCAGCGCATGTAGGCGGCGATGGCCCGGCTGGCAAGGAAGATCACCGCGATCACCAGTCCCCACACGGCTACAGCTTCAAGAATCTGTATGATCTCCACTGCATTCCCTTTCGAACGTTCAAGGGGCACTGTGCTGTGCCCATTTAGTATGACCGATATTCCGAACGGGCAATTTCTGGATTTTCCATTAGATAATATTTACAACAAAAACCCGCAAAATTTACCCAAATCGTACAAACTCTATCATACAACAGAATGTGGAATTGCAAGCAGGAATTTGTTCAAGCGAAGGACCGATAGTCTTTGGTCGATAGTCAAATGATAAAATCTGGCGCGGCGCAGCCAAAAATACACAGCCTATGCTGACCTGGCTACTGACAGCGCAGATACCCTGCCCTTCCCTCAAGGTATGCGCAGCCTTCGGTTTGCCGCCTGTCCTCGTCGCTTTGACCGGCCTGCTGCTCAATCAATCCACAAACGAACAGGCGAATAAGCCGTCAGCCGCTCCACTGTCACCGCCCACCCAGTCCACACGCCAGCGGTCATCCACACCACCGCCCTGAACATGGATCGTCACGGCGTCAGCGCTTTGATTCCAGGTGACGTTCTCGATAGCGGGCTGCTGCGCGAACGGCTCAATCACACTCAGAAACAGCGCCTGTGTGCCGGTTACACGCCGCAGCACCAGCGGCATGGTTTCCGAGGCGGGGTTGAAGGGCGCATCGGCTGTGAGGGTAAGTGCAGCGTTCGGGTTGAGCGCCCAGACCTGTGTACCGGGGCCGTTCGCCGTCCGCCACAGCGCGCGCCATTCCGGGGCTGAAGTTTCGCGGATATTCGTGAGATGCTGGTAGCCGGCCTGGTCAGACTGAAGCGCCGAAGCCGTTAAACTGGGCATGTCCAGCAAGCCGGTATGATGCCAGGCCAGGTCGATCTGGCGCGTCTGCGGGCAGGTCACGCGCACGAGGTCAATGAAATAGTTTCCCCGCCAGAGGATGCCGCGCCGGATGCGCACCCCCTGATACACCCCCGCATCCGTCCATGACACATCCGCATCCGCCACGCTGAAGGCGTCGCCCACCTCAAAACGAAGCAGGCTGCCGGTGTGCGCGGGCTGATTTTCACCGTCGATCAGCACGGTGTTATGTGACAGGGTGTGCCGATACCAGGTGTTGTTCATGACCGGCAAAGATGATTTCGCCGGGCGTGCCGAGGTCCGGCGACAGCCGTTCGCCATAACCCCACAGTACCAGCGCCAGTTTGTCCGGGTGGCCGTGCCCACCGCCGTGCGGCCCATACTTGAGCAGCAGTTGAGTCTGTTCGCTTTTCAGCAGGGCATAGCCGCTGGCGGGGTGCAGGACCGGATCGGCAGACAGAGGTTCCGGGTGCGGCAGATCGTCCGGCCCGAACAGCAGCGCATCCGCCGAGTCGCGTTCGGCATAGCGGGCATAGACATGGGCCATGGCCTGCGCGTGCAGCGGGTCGCGCCAGAAGCTGTGGACGCGCTCAAACACCTGCACGTACTGCGCGGTCCCGCCCGGCCAGGTGATGTCGATCCAGCCATCATTGAGCGACGGCAGACTGAGATCGGGCCGCAGCATTTCCAGCGGAGCGGCGAACATGCGCTTCAGGCGCGGGTTATCCAGCAGTTCCGGGTGCTGGCCGCGCACGGCGACCCCCAGTGAGGTGAGGGCCTGCGAGGTATAAAAGTGATAATGCGGCGAGCCTTCCCACCACCAGCCATCTTCGAGAATGCCTTCCTGAATCTGTGCGGCCAGCCCCCATTGCGGGTCAAAGATTGGCTGGATGTAGCGGTCTTCACCCAATGTCACGCCCAGAGTCGCCAGCCCGGCCAGATGCCAGCACTGGATATTGTGGATGCGGGTCCACAACTGGGTCAGCAGGTGATCGCCCAGGCCGCCCAGCAGTTCGCTTTCGATTAACTGGCGGCGGGAGTCGTCCAGTGTGTCGCGGATCAGGTCGAAGGTCCACGCGGCGGGGATCGACCAGACGGCTTCGTCCAGCGACTGCCCCATCACCCGGCCCTGCCCGGCGTTTTTGCCATGCACCGGGTAGCTGGCGTAGCGCTGCGCATATTCGCTGAGGACCAGTGCGGCATGATCCAGATAGGGCTGCTCGCCGGACATGACCCACACCAGCGCCGCCGCGTGGGCGCTCTGAATCAGCTCATGGTTGCGAAAGCCGCGCCAGGCTTCGTCATACAGACCGCCGCTGAATACCTCGCCATCCACCGCGCAGACGTGCGTGTGCGGTTTGTCACGGTCAAAAACGAGGCGGGTGGCGTGGGTGGGACAGGTGTAATTGTGCGTCCAGCCCGCGCCTTCATCCGGCACGTTGAGCGGGTGAAACATCTGGGCGCCGGCCAGTGCCCGCAGCCGGGCCACCGCCGGGGCGAACTGCGGCAGGGTATAGCGCTGCTGGAGGCGCTGGCGATCCGCTGTATTCACAAGAGACATGATGGATG
>CAZKIB010000250.1:7867-9459 GCA_964552425.1 uncultured Anaerolineaceae bacterium
CCTGATAATTCAGTTAAACAAGCAAAACTCTGTCTATTTTACCCTGAACGGCGCGGCCCGCCGCTCATGGCTATGGACGGTCTTATCAGTTCATTTTGCGGCGCGCGGCTTATCCGGTATAACTGGCTGAAAGTGTCTTTTCCATAAAATGATGCCTGACCCACACAGGGAGTTTATTCATGACAAAAATTGCGTTTATCGGCGCGGGCAGCACCGTGTTCACCCGCAACCTGACACGCGACATTCTGACCTTTCCGCTGCTGGAAGACGCGACACTGGCGCTGGTTGATCTGGACGCCGAGCGGCTGGACTTCGCCCGCAAGGCCGTTCAGCACATCATCAATCGCGGCGGCTACCCCGCGAAGGTTGAGGCGACCCAGGATCGCGTGGAGGCGTTAAAAGGCGCGGACATCGTGATTATCACCGTGAATACACATGGCGTCGATGTATTCCGACATGACCTGGAAATTCCCAAGCAGTACGGCGTGGACATCAACATCGGCGACAGCCGGGGACCCGCCGGGATTTTCCGGTTTCTGCGCACCGTGCCGGTCATGCTCGACATTGTACGCGACATCGAACGTTACTGCCCGCAGGCCACGCTGCTGAATTACACCAACCCGATGGCGATGCTGTGCCGGGCGCTCACGCACGAGAGCAAGATTCGCATGGTCGGTCTGTGCCACAGTGTCCAGGGCACGGCGGAGATGCTGGCCCGCTGGATCGGCGCGCCTATGTCGGAGATTACCTATACCTGCGCCGGGATCAACCACATGGCGTGGTATCTGAACTATCAGTGGAACGGGCAGGACGCCTACCCGCTGATCCGGCAGGCGATCACCGAAAGGCCGGAAGTCTACAACGAGGAAATTGTGCGCAACGAGATGTTCCTGCACATGGATTATTACATCACCGAATCCAGCGGGCACAACTCGGAATACAACTGGTGGTTCCGCAAACGCCCGGACCTGATCGAAAAATACTGCACGCACGGAACCGGCTGGAACCCCGGCGAGTACGCCTATATCGTCAAGCGCAACCTGGAACGGCAGGAAACCTGGCGCGAGGATACCCGCAGATGGCTGGAATCCGACGAGCCGATTGCGCTGGAACGCGGGCACGAATTCGCCGCCTACATCATCAATGCGCTGCTCGGTGATGAACCCTTCGAGTTTAACGGGAACGTGCCCAACACTGATCTGATTACCAATCTGCCGGCCAACGCCTGTGTCGAAGTGCCCATCTGGGCCAGCCGCAAGGGACTCAGCCCGGTGCATGTCGGGGCGCTGCCGGCGTCGTGCGGGGTGCTGGCAAGCCTTACATCTCAGGTAGAGGAAATGGCGGTTGAAGCGGCGCTGACCGGCAACGCGCGGCTGGTGTTTCAGGCCATTACCTATGACCCGCTGACGGCGGCGGTGCTGTCGCTGGCCGAGATTCGCCAGATGGTCAACCAGATGTTCGAGCAGAACCGCGCCTACCTGCCGCAGTTCAAGGATGTGCGTGTCTGAGGGGTATCAGGGCAAAGGCCGGGTTCAGATGTAAAAGACAAGATTTCATCTGACACAAGTGACTTAACCGACAACTTCGGATGG
>CAZKIB010000251.1:0-4937 GCA_964552425.1 uncultured Anaerolineaceae bacterium
CAGTTTGATCGCAGCCTGCTCAGGCCGGTGCGCCTCGTCACGAAATAACGTTCCACCCCTGGCAAATTCGCACATTTGTGGCAATATTGAGCCGCAAACTGGAGCGATCAACATGCCTCTGGATAACCTGCTGCAAACGTTGGTTTCTGAACTGAACAGCGCGAATACCATCGCGATTGGCATCACCGGCAGCCATGCGCGGGGCGACGCACAGCCCTACAGTGACGTGGATGTGTGGCACTTTGTCAGAACCATGCCGGATGATCCGGCAGCGCGGTATACTTTACACCAGCGTGACGATTATCTTATCAGCCTGACCCACAGCACGCTGGCCTACCAGCGCGAAAAAATGGCCTCTCCCGGCGGGGCGATGGATGCCGTCCCCGGCCTGCGGCAGATGCGCGTGCTGCTCGACAAAACCGGTGAACTGGCGCAGGTAATCGAGGAAGCGCGGCAGTTTCGCTGGGAGAACGTGCAGGCAGAAGCGGATGCGTTCGCCAGCTATGATCTGATGGGCAATGCCGAGGAAGCCCACAAGATAATGAACGGCCTGATTCAGTCCGACGATCCACTGATCGCGTTCTGGCTGCCCTGGCTGGTGGTGGGCATGGTGCGCGTGGTGGCGATGCACAAAGGGGTGCTGGCGGATTCGGAAAACAGCCTGAACCGGCAGGTGCAGCTTGCCGTCGGGCTGGATTCGGATTGGACGCGGCAGCACCGCATGGCACTGGGTCTGGTGATGGCCTCACCGGGGATGCGCGGGCGGGCAGGGTTAGCGCTGTATAGGGAAACGGTGGCGCTGGTGCAGCCCATCATTCTGCCGGAGCATCTGCCCGTCATCGAAGCAACGCTCAAGCGCATCACGCGGTTTGTGGAGTAATCAACATTTTATGTTGCTGAGTTTTTTGTGTTTTGGACTCAAGGAGCGTGATGTGATTAGATTCTGGTTAATTTTCCTTGCTTTCATCACGATTCAGCTTCTGAATTTTCGGAATATTCAAAGTCAAGTCATGAGTAGTGTCTGTTCCAATATTCCTGATCCAGGTGATTTAGATTCGTTTGATGATCGTAATGATGCGTACGAACTGTTTGAAGAGTGTATTTTGAGCCTAAACGGAATTGCAAAAGAGGTGAAATTTTTCTCTGCGGCTGAGGAGGTTACGGGTCTATTCTTTCTCGGTTCAGCGGAATTTTCTCCCGACTGGTACGTTTCAGAAAAGACTGAGAAGTTTCTTCAGAGGCTGAGTGCCTTTCTCTACGAGAAAAATTTGGAACCTTTAAGGCAACTATTAGCTAATCCGACAGAGCTTTTTGATCCTGATAATTCTGAAACACGTTTATCATCAACCCTGGAATACGATCTAATTTTAGTGGAACGTGAGCAGCGTCTTGTTCAAGATTTTATGGTGATTGATTTGTTGAATGGTGACATTACTGCTGAAAATCTTGACGAAATAACGGATATTCTTGATCTGAACTGGTTCGAAAGTGGAGCCAGATCGGTAGTGAGTTTCGGTAGTGTTAGCAATGCTCTCGAATGGGCCAAAGAAGGAATTGGTAGCAAGCTTGATTTTAGAGATCCTGAGCACCGAGAAGCTATTGGTAAAGCTATAATATTTGAGAAATATGGTTTGTCTAAAGAGGCGTATCTGAATTACATACGTCAGGGGACGCTTGTTATCATAACTCCACTTAACACAGAAATCCTTCTTAACCATGATGGTTTACCTGTGGAAGAAACCACTGAGGGAATTGGGCTTTCAGCATCAAACCTGCTTGACCTCATTTTTGTGATTGACACCACCGGCAGTATGCGGGATGACATTGACGCGGTGCGCGCGGACGCCATCAACATTATCAATCAGGTGGCGGCAGGGGGAACCGACTGGCGCATTGCGATTGTCACCTACCGCGATCACCCGATTGCGCCCTATGGTGATCCGGGGGATTATGTCAGCAATGTGGACCTGCCCTTCTCTGCCGATCAGGGCGAGATTGTGAACCGCCTTAACGCGATTCAGGTGGGCGGTGGTGGGGATACCAACGAAGCGGTGTTCGCGGGGCTGCTGAGGGCGATTGGTCAGGATTGGCGGCCTGGTTCACGCAAGATCATCATTCTCATGGGGGATGCGCCACCGCACAGCCCTGATCCGAGAGAGGGTTATACGCGCAGCATGGTGCTGGAAGCTGCGCTGGCGGTTGATCCGGCGAACATTTATCCGATTGTGATTGTGGATAACAACGAAACCCGTTTTGAGTTTCAGGCGCTGGCAGATGGCAGTTCAGGCAAACTGTTCTATGCAGCCGATGCGGTTGAGGTCGTGCCGACCATTCTCACGACTATCGGCGTGGCAAAAGGCGCGCAGCTTGTGGTAGGCGAAGCTGCTCAGATCGCCAGCCTGATGCCGGAGTTTCCACTGCGTACCGGGCCAACCATGATCGCTGCAATCATTCGCAATTTACCGCGTTCGGCAGTTGTGACCGTCATCGGCGGACCGGAACTGTCGATTGCTGAAACCGACCTTCGGCAGGATTTTATCTGGTGGCAGGTACGGTTAGAAGATGGTACAGAAGGCTGGATACCGGAGTCGACTTATGGTGAGCCGACGCTTGTGCCTTTATCCGAAACCAGTCCCCTTGTCGAAGTGACCTGTACACTGACCACTATTCAAGGGGTGAATATCCGCAGCGGGCCGGGCATTCAGCATGAACAGATTGCCAGCCGCGTGGGTGGTGAACTGCTGGCTGCGAACGGACAGAATGCGGGGACGGAAGGTTTTCGCTGGTGGCAGATTATTGATGGTTTCTGGATTCGAGAAGACCTGGTGCGCGAAGCCGGCAATTGTGATGGTTTACCCCCGGTTTCGCCGTCATAACTTCATGGAAAGTATAGGCTCGAATGGAATACGATGTCGGACTTGATTGTCAAACAGGTTGAAAACGAAGCCGAGTATCTGGCGGGGCGGGCACTGGCTTCGCGGGTGTTTAATCGCGGCGGCCAGCCTGATCCACAGGCGTGGGAAGAACGCGCGCGCCGCTTTCTGTCGCAGCCGGGCTACGATGTGCGCTGGCATTCCATTGGGCTGATCGATGGCAAAACAGTCGGTCATGTGGTGGCGAAGCCCTATACCCTGCGTTATGGCCGCGTCGAACTGCGTGTCGGCGGGGTGGGCGCCGTGTGTACCGACCCGGACTATCGCCAGCAGGGGATCGCGGCAGCCGTGATGCGGGAGTCGCTTGCCTATATGACCGGGCGCGGCGACCATCTCTCGCTGCTGCGCGCCGTCCCGGTGTATTATGAACGCTTCGGTTATCATACCGTCTGGCCGGAATATGCCCTCACCTTTCAGGCGGCGGACGCGGCGGCTCTGCAAGCTTCGCTCCCGGTGCGCCCGGTGACGCTCGCTGATCTGCCGCAGATCGCGGCGCTGTATGACCGCCAGTGGGGGCAGCGCATCGCTATGCCGCGCACCCCGGAGTTGTGGCGCTGGCGTTTTGAGACTTTTCCGCCGGACAGTTTTTGTCTGGTGGAAGATTCCAGCGGCCATGTGGTGGGTTATGCGGCGGGGTTCTGGAAAGGCTATGAAGTGGTGGCCGAAACCGCTGCCGCTGCGCTGTCACTGGCGGTCCACAGCGCCGGCGAGATGCTTCATAAGGAGCAGTCAGAAGTCGATTGGGGTGTGCCGCCCGATGACCGGGTGGTGTATGATCTGCGCAACTGGATACCGACGACGCTGAAGATCAATTTCCATACCGGCGCGCACTGGATGGCGCGAATTGTGGATGCGGAAGCCCTGCGGAGCGCACTTTTGCCCGAAATCAACGAACAGGCCGGAATTGACCTGCGCGGGCTGATCTTCGATATTCAGCCGGACGCGGTGTATGTCGGCCTGCGCGGGCAGGATACCACCAATGTGCAGCTTGGGCATGGCGCGTTTTTACAGGTACTCTTTGGGTCGCTGCCGCCGCACATGCTGGATGTACACCCGGATGCGGCGCAGCTTCTTGGGAGACTGTTCCCGCCGCGTGTGGCGATGATTGCCCCCTGGGATTATTTCTGATTTCAACGCAAAGACGCAAAGACGCAAAGAAAAACAGCGACGAAGTCTAATACAAACTATGGAGGATGGATGTTTACCACAGAAGAACGCCAGCAGATGATCGAAACCATGCGGCGCTTCCCGGCGGAACTGGAAGCGCTGGTGCAGGGTCTCAGCGACGAGGAATTGCACACCCCCTATATGACGGGTGAGTGGACGGTGGCACAGAACATCCATCACGTCGCGGATTCGCACATGAACGCCTTTATTCGCGTCAAACTGGCGCTGACCGAGGATTACCCGACGATCAAGCCCTACAACCAGAATCTGTGGGCGGAAACCGCCGATGCGTTTGAACTGCCACTGGAAAGTTCGCTGATGCTTATCAAAGGTCTGCATACCCGCTGGTGCGCGCTGTGGGACAGCTTGAATGACGAACAATGGACTCGCAAAGTGGTGCATCCTGAAGCCGGTGATGTGACTGTTGAAGGTTTTCTGCGGACATATTCCAATCACGGCGCGGCGCATATCGACCAGATTCAGCGGACGCTGGCGGCGAAGGCGGGATGATGCACCCCTGGCCGGTGTTCGGGCATGACTGGGCGGTGGACCAGCTTCGCAAGAGTATGGCCTACAGCCGGGTTCGGCACGCTTATCTGATAACCGGCACAGAATCGATTGGCAAGAACACGCTGGCCCATGCCTTCGCGCTGGCGCTGAACTGTACCCACGCGGATGAAGCGGCGCGCCCCTGTATGGAATGCCGCTCCTGCAAGCTGGTGATGAGCGGCAATCACCCCGACATGCTGTATTCCGAGCAGGACACGACCACTGGCGCGCTGCGCATCGAGGCGCTGCGGACAGTGATGCGCGGTTTAGCCATGAAGCCGTTCGAGG
>CAZKIB010000251.1:4947-9423 GCA_964552425.1 uncultured Anaerolineaceae bacterium
CTAGCGCATCGCCATTTTTGACGCCTGCGACCAGGCGCAGTACCGCGCACAGGATGCCCTGCTCAAAACCCTGGAAGAACCCCCGCCGGCCGCCATTCTGATTCTGATCGCCACACGGGTGGAAGCGCTGCTGCCGACCATTCTCAGCCGCAGCCAGATCATCCACCTGCGCCCGGTGTCGCTGCCGCTGGTACGCGAGGTGCTGGTCGAGCGCTATGGCGCCGAACCGGATCATGCCGAACTGCTGGCGCGTCTGAGCGGTGGGCGCATCGGCTGGGCGATTGGGGCGCTGCACGAACCGGCCCTGCTGGAACAGCGCGAAACGGCGCTGAACCTGCTGGAAGATTGTTTGCAGCGCAGCCGGGCCGGGCGCTTTGATCTGGCCCAGGAACTTGGCAAGGACAAGCTGACTCTGGGGCCGGTGCTGGAATTGTGGCAGACCTACTGGCGTGATCTGCTGCTGATCGCCCGGCAGAGTCGCGTGGCCCCGGCCAACAGTGACCGGCTGGTAAGCTTGCAGCAGTTTGCCATTCACCTGACGCCAGAGGAGATTGTACAGGGGCTGAAAGCGACGCGCGCGCTGCTGGATGCGCTGCGCTACAACATCAACCTGCGGCTGGCGCTTGAAATCATGTTTCTGGATTATCCCGGATTGCGGCGAGAGTAGTGATGCTGGATTTACTGGATTACCGGCGGCGGGTATTTGACTTATATGCAGAGTTGCGCGCGGCGGGCGATGACCCGGCGGCCTGGGAGCGCTGGCGGCAGGTGCGCGATGACCTGTTCCACAATCACCCGCAGTCGGCGCTGGACGATGCCCAGAAGACCGTTTTCACCGGCCTGAAGTATTACGATTATCGCCCGGCCTTTCGCGTCATCGCCCGCATCGATTACAACGTTGAGGACAGGGTCTACGAGGGGGACATGGGCGCGGACGGACACCTGGCATACCGGCGTTTCGCGCAGGTGCGGTTCAAACTGCCCACCGGCCCCGGCACGCTCAGCCTGTTCTGGATCATGGGTTATGGGGGCGGATTGTTCATCCCGTTTCGGGATGCCACCAACGGCGACACGACCTATGGCGCGGGCCGCTACCTGTATGATACGATCAAAGGGGCCGACCTGGGCGCGACGCAGACCGAAATCGTGCTGGATTTTAACTACGCCTATCACCCCTCGTGCGCTTACCATCCGCGCTGGGTGTGCCCGCTGGCCCCGCCGGAAAACCACCTCAGCATTCCGGTGACGGCTGGCGAGAAGGTGCTCTGACACGGCCCACCCGATAAAGGAATTCACCATGAAAATTTCCATTGAGCGCGCTGTGCCAGAGGATGCGGAAACCCTGGTGCGCGTACAGATCGCCGCGTTTCACTATGATGCGGAACTGTACCCCGGTGTCGAAACTGGCGGGCCGCCAGGTTATGATTCGGTCCCGCAGATGCTTGAGAAAATCGAGCAGGATGAATGTTACAAATTCCTTGTCGAAGGGCAGTGCGTTGGCGGGCTGGTGGTATTCGTGAAGGCGGATGGGCATTATCACCTGGATGTGATCTTCATTGACCCGGCTTATCAGAACCAGGGAATCGGGTCACAGGCGATCCAGTTCATCGAACAGACTTACCCGGCCACCCGCTGGACGCTGGATACGCCGCAGTACGCGGTGCGCAATCAGCACTTCTACGAGAAGTTCGGCTATGTCAGAGTGCGCGAATTTGTGGCCGACGATCATACACCCCTCATCGCCTATGAAAAACGGCTTTAGTAGACCCAGAATCACGACTGATCGAGTATGTAGCTGTCCTGTATGGCGCGGATGTAGCACAGCACGCTGTCGCGCAGTTCGTCCGGTTCCACGACGCGCGCCTGTGTCCCCATGCTGAGGACAAACTGCGTTGCCAGTTCAAGCGATTCGACCCAGAAACGCACGGTCAGCCAGCCATCCGCATCCGGCGGATTCAGAATCTCAGAGCGTCCGGAGGTGTACCAGCGGGATGATGCCATGCCGGTGCTGTCCACGCGCAGGGTGAAGGCATACCCTGAAAGTTCGGCCAGAAACGATTGAATGTGGCTCTGCCAGTAGGCGGGCAGGTCGAAATCCTCTGAACGCTGAAAGTGTGCGTCCAGCAGCATGACCTGATGAATGCGTGAGACGCGGTAAGTGCGCAGTTCGCCTTCGCGCCGGGCGATGAGATACCACAGGCTGGCTTTGGCGACCAGGCTGTACGATTCCAGAACACGCTCGGCCAGCGCCCCGTTGTAATTTTCGTAGAGAACCCGGATGCAGCGGTCTTCATAGACTGCCTGCTGAAGCTCAGCCCAGAACGGCAGCGGCTGCAATTCATGCCACCACCAGACCGGGTCGATCAGGATGCGCTGGCGAATATGATCGACGGATGGCTGGTGCGGCGCGGGCAGGGCCGCGAACAGCTTGCGCAGCGTGCTTTCGGCGGCATCGCCCAGGCCAATATCATGCAGCAGATCGGCGTTGCTGGCGATGAATAATGAACGGACTTCCGCTTCCTTCAGGCCGGTGAGTGACACCCGGTAATTTTCATCCAGCGCGATGCCGCCGCCGTGCCCGCCATCGGTGTACAGTGGGACACCGGCGATGGACAGGGCATCCACGTCGCGCAGGATGGTCCGGCGCGAGACTTCCAGTTCCTCAGCCAGCGCCTGAGCAGTCATTTTCCCGCGACTTTGCAGCAGCATCACAATCGACAGCAGCCGGTCTGCGCGCATGAGTATTCCTCACAAACTGACATTCAACTTGAGTGACAATAGGTGTCACCCGAACGAGTGTACCATGTAATTATTGTTCAACAGAGAGGACAAATCGTGATTGCACAGGCGAAGGCGAATTTTCTCGAACTTGATGGCGGCCAGCTCTATTATGAGATCGCGGGTGAAGGTGACACACTGGTGCTGGCGCACGCCGGCTTTGTGGACAGCGGTATGTGGGACGCCCAGTGGCAGGACTTTACCCGGCACTTTCGGGTGATCCGCTACGATATGCGCGGATATGGTCAATCATCGCCGGTGAGCGGGCCGGTCTCGCGGCGGGATGAACTGTACCAGCTTCTGAAGCACCTGGATGTGGAGCGAGCTTATCTGCTGGGCTGTTCGATGAGCGGGGAGATGATGCTTGACTTTACGCTGGAACACCCGGAGATGGCTGCCGCGCTCATTCTTGTTTCAGCGGTTCCGGGCGGTTTTGAACTTCAGGGGCCACCGCCGCCGCATGTGCTGGATATGATCGCGGCAATGCAGCAGGGCGACATGGCGCGGGCGTCCGAACTGCAAATCCGCATCTGGGTGGATGGCATGTTTCGGCAGCCGGAACAGGTGGACCCGGTGGTGCGCCAGCGCGCGGCAGAGATGAACCGGATTGCCGTGCAAAATGGAACCTGGGCCATCGCAGACGCACAGCCGCTCAATCCGCTTGATCCGCCCGCCGCGCAGCGCCTGAGCGACATCCACATCCCCCTGCTGGTAATCGCTGGCGCGCTGGATCATCCTGAGATTCTGCGCGGGGCGGACGTGCTGGCGGCGGAGATTGCGGGCGCGCAAAAGGTCATCATCGCGGATGCAGCGCACGTCCCGAACATGGAACAACAGGCGGAATTCAATCAGGCGGTGATCGAATTTCTGACCGCTTTGAGCCAATGAAAGGATTATCTCTATGGCAGTGCAGTACCTCAACCCGGAAACGCTGCATCAGAACCCGGCGTTCACCAATGTGGTCGTCGTGACCGGATCAACCAGAACCGTGTATGTGGGCGGGCAGGATGCGGTGGATGTGAATGGCATGGTGGTCGGCAAGGGGGACATCCGGGCGCAGACTGAGCAGATTTTCAAAAACCTGCAAGCGGCGCTGGCGGCTGGCGGCGCACAACTGGAGCATGTGATCAAGTGGAATATCTATGTGGTTCAGGGCCAGCCGCTGCAAGCAGGCTTTGAGGTTTTCCAGCAGGTGTGGGGCCAGCGGCCCAATCCCCCGGCTATCACGGGGATATTTGTGGCCGGGCTGGCGCACCCGGACTTCCTGGTCGAGATGGATGCTGTCGCAGTCGTCCCGGAATAACCCAATCTCCCAACATTTCCCAAAGCGCCATCTCCTTACAGCGATGGCGTTTTGGGTTAACCGGCCACCCCGATGGTACGCGTCCCGGTAAAAAAGCGCAGGGTCTCCACCGCGCCGATTTCGTTAAGGCCGCTGAAGCCCCATCCAGAGCGCGGGGCCTGGGGATGCAGCCCCAGCAGTGAAACCCCGTTAATCGAAATGCTGGAGGTTTCCAACTGTCCGGCCAGGTTTCTGGCCCGGTCTTCATCCGCGCTGTAGAGGTAATGCGTCACGCTTGATCCGGGCAGGTTCGCCAGCAGAGCCGCCTCGCTGTCGTCCTTGAACATATGTACGGTGGCGACAGGCCCCAGAATTTCGTCCTGACTGTCGCCTGCGCCGCAGTTGGTGATGAGGGT
>CAZKIB010000252.1:0-9417 GCA_964552425.1 uncultured Anaerolineaceae bacterium
AGGGGTTCCAGTTGTTGGGCCGGCGGTCCAGGTCGGCAAAGCCCATCCAGCCAAAATCGTCGCGTTCCAGGTTGGGCGTCAGAATGCGCAGGTCAATCTCGCGTTCGATGCGCGGGCGAATCACCGGCGAAACTGCGTCCAACTGAGGGCCAAGCAGATACAGGGTATAGGCGACCAGCGCGCCGGTTTCCGCCGCGAACAGATCGACAGTCGGTTCAGCCGTGTCGGGCAGGGTGCGCCCGGCCACCTGCACGCCGACATGCGCGGGCAGGCCCCAGTAGGATTCCTCGCACAGCACCCACAGCCCGTTGACAGCCGCGTCCACAAAGCGGCCCTGACCCTCCATACATTCCGCCAGGATCAGATCAACCAGCTTGCCGCGCCGTTCAAAATATTTTTTCTCATAATTGATGCGGTTGCCGATGCGCGCGACTTCCAGAAACAGAGTCGCCGGGAGTGACGGCCACTGATATTCCAGCGCGGTTTCGCCCCGCTTGATATAGGCTTTCCGCACGGAGTCCGGCAGTCCTTCCCAGAAGGCGCGTTCCTGCGACGTGGGGTAGGGATGCCAGTTCGCTTTGGAAACCAGCTTCAGACTTTCAGGTGTATAGCGTTGTGAGAGCATAATCATTCCTCTTTATCAACAAAACAGACAGCGGGATTCAACCCGTTGCTTTGAAGGTCAGCCTTTTTCTCAAAGATAGCCCGTGACCGCACACCCTGCCAGCGCGATTGGCCTCAAATGGGTAGGCTTTATGCCCGGTCAGTGCTACACTCACAGGCATCGTTGGGAGCGTTTCACGAAAGCGATCCACCTTCTTTTGCTGAAATGCTAATCTGCTCGCTGGCTGAACATCAGAAACTGGAATCCAACATGTTTAATCCCGCCGATCATCCGCATCGTCGTCTGAACCCCCTGACCGGGGAGTATGTGCTGGTTTCGCCACATCGCACCAAACGCCCCTGGCAGGGTCGGGTGGAAAAAACGGCGGACGAGCAGCGCCCGCAGTACGACCCAACCTGTTATCTGTGCCCCGGCAACACCCGCGCCAACGGCGAACACAACCCGCACTATGAAAGTACCTATGTGTTCACCAATGATTTCGCTTCGCTGTTGGCCGATGTGCCCGACGCACCCGCCGAATATCATCCGTTACTGCGGGTGGATGGCGTGCGCGGAACCTGCCGCGTGGTGTGTTTTTCGCCGCGCCATGACCTGACCCTGCCGGAAATGGACCTGCCGACCATTCAGCAGGTGATTGATGTGTGGGCCGAGCAGGTGCTTGATCTCGGCCAGACCTATCGCTGGGTGCAGGTGTTTGAAAACAAGGGTCAGGCGATGGGCGCATCCAACCCGCACCCGCACGGGCAGATCTGGGCACTCAGCGCGCTGCCTAATGAAATTGTCAAGGAAGACCGTCACCAGCGTGCCTATTATGGACAGTACCATAAGCCGCTGCTGCTGGATTATGCCGAACTGGAACTGCGCCAGCAGGAGCGCGTCGTCGTCGAAAATGGTGACTGGCTGGCGGTTGTGCCCTTCTGGGCGGTATGGCCGTTCGAGATTCTGCTCATGCCGCGCCGGCATGTGCTGCGCCTGCCTGATCTCACGACTTCGGAACGCAGCGCCCTGGCCGACATTCTCAAGCGTCTGCTGACACGCTACGACAACCTGTTCGAGACTTCTTTCCCGTACTCGATGGGCTGGCACGGCGCGCCGATGGACAGCGGCGATTACACCCACTGGCAGCTTCACGCCCATTTTTACCCGCCCCTGCTGCGCTCCGCGACGGTGCGCAAGTGGATGGTCGGTTATGAAATGCTCGGCGAGGCGCAGCGCGACCTGACTGCCGAGCAGGCTGCGGATCGCCTGCGCAGTCTGTCCGAGGTGCATTATCGGTGATCGTTCAGAAATTGGGAGAATGCACTGTGACCTTCGTAACTGAGAAAAGATGAATTTTGCATTTCATCTATTGCGCCACCTCTGAGACAATACACATAGCGCCGTTGCTATCTTTGTAGCGGCAGAAAACCCAATAATCCCACAATAGCTGCCGAAGGCTCTAGCATTGCCAGAACTTCGGCTTTTTTTGTAGATTGAAAGGGAACAACCATGGTGAAAAGATTGACTTTGTTCATGATACTAGCCCTGGCCTTTTTCGTTTTGAACGTGTTGGTCGGGGCCACACAGTCGCAGGAGGCGGAATTGCGGCCGCTGACCGAACCTGGACCGTATGGCGTGAATGTCACTACGATGAACTTTAGTGACAAATGGCGAGAGAATTGGGAACTAGAGGCACGTATCATGTATCCAGCGGACCAGTCGCAGGGAACGCGCGTCATACCCAGTAGTTTGAGGTTGAAAGACGCACCACCGGACAGAAGTGGCGCACCTTATCCATTGATTATCTACTCTCCGGGATTTGGGCAATCCTATTACGAATCTCTTGCACCCTTGGAGCTTCTGGTGTCGAACGGCTATGTTGTAGCCTCAATACAGCACCACGATGCTGATCCATATAGCCGCGAGTATGTTGATCGCCCGCTGGATATTCTCACGATACTTGATGGGTTAGCTGCCATCAGGCAGGGCGAGCTGGCTGGGATGATCGACACCGATAATACTGGAATGATGGGATATTCTCAGGGAGCCATAGCCACGCTGCAAATGCTGGGATTGCTGTCCGATCCGGTGCATTATAAGAATTGGTGTGACGAACACGACCCCAATCGCATCATGCTAGAATGCCGTGATGTTGATCTGGAGGATACAACGGGATATATAGCAAGCCTTGGTCTAGGCACCGGGCCAGATGGCCAATGGCCTCCATTCGGTGACACACGGATTACTGCAGCCCTTGCCATAGCAGCGGGCGCATTTCCTCTGACCAACGAGGAAATGCTCTCGGAGACAACGGTTCCGATCATGATCATGCACGGCACCGATGACCCAGAATGTGATTATCAGGGCAATGCGGTGCGCACCTATAATTATCTGGGTACGGAAGACCGCTATTTAGTGACGCTGGTCGGTGGTGACCATTTTGTGTTTGAGAAGTCGCCAAGCCTGGTTGAACACTTTGCAATGGTATTCTTTGGCCATTATCTTCATGGTGACGAAGCTTACGCAGCATATCTGGCACCAGAAGCTTTATCTGTGCTTGATATCCCGGAATTGGTCTGGGGACCTTACGAGGATGGGTAGTCTATGGACCGTGTTGGCATAGTGTTGTAAGCAGGCTTTCTAAATTTCCGTGGGGATAATTGCCGATACACTTGAGCGCGGAGGTATCTCTCATGCGTGTCCAAGTCCGGCTGCCAAAAATTCAACCTGACAATTATGAATTGCCCGAACAATGCCCTTATGACGGTTGCGCTGACGACCCCTTCACACCACATGGGCGCAAGGGGGAAGCCAAACCAGTACGCGATACCGACCACGACGAAGTGAGGGCGCATCGTTACTGCTGTGCCACCTGCGGTCGAACGTTCCGCGTCTATCCGACCGGCGTGAGCAACGCACAGCAAAGTGACCGGCTCAAAGCCATGAGCGTATTGTTGTATGTGCTCGGTATCAGTTATGGCGGAGTTGAGGATTTCCTGACCACGATTGGACTGAAGATCGGCAAGACCACCGTCTATGAAAACGTGCAGGTTGCCGGTGTGGTGGCCCGCAAACGGCAGAAAACCGGATTGGAACACGGTGGACAGCGACCGATCATTGGTGCAGACGGCACGTTTCTCAAGGTCAGCGGGCAGCAAGTGGGCATTGAAGTCGTGGTCGATGATGAAACTGGTGAACTGCTGGGACTGGACATCACGACCAGTGAGAGCGCCGAGGAAATTGAGCCGTTTATCCGTGAAATCGCCCAACAGGTTGAGGCTGAAATCCTGGTCAGCGATGATTTCGACACCTACAAGAACATTGCGGACAACGCTGGTCTGACACACCAAATTTGTCAAAACCACGTCATTCGAAATGTCGATAAGGTCGTTGAAAGCATCGGGCAACCCAGCCGCATGATTTATCCCCCGCTGATGCCCAAAGGCGTGAAGTCTGGCTACAAACAAATTGAGCAAGATTGCCAAACGCTCCAAAGCCTGGTGCGTGAGCGCCCGTCCGATGCAAAGGCAAAATTAGAGGCGCTGTACGCTTGCTACGAGGCCACGCCAACGCCGTAGCCCAAGCAAAAACATTCGATTTGGTATCGCATGAAACGCTTGATTTTGAGGCTGTTGGCGCGCTGGGATTGCATCACCCTAGCTGACGATCACGAGCAATTGGACGGCACAATAATGCCTGTGAACGGCTCATTGGCTGGTGGTTTAAGGAACGATACCGAACGATGCGCGGATATAAACGGACGATCTCGATTCGCAATGTCGTGGGCGTCACGTCGCTGCTGGGAGCGGCTTCTGAGCCATATGACATGAGGCTCCTGTACGCTTAATCTCGGTCTTCGAGGAGGGGTCGGTCTGTCTTGCCATTGCATTTTCCCAATTACCGAACGGTCACCATTATCGCAGCCCCGATGTCTGAATCCTGACTTGCAGTTCCGGCGAATTTCTGGCAGAACTGTAGGTCCGGGTTCTGCGAATCCTCACCACAGAACCTGGCCTGGTAAACCAATCGACTATAGAAGGATAAAGGCCGTGTCACTTCAGGAACGTGTGACTACCGCATTTCAGGAACACTTCAACGCCGCGCCGCGTTATATCGTGCGCGCTCCGGGGCGGGTTAATCTGATAGGGGAGCATACTGATTACAACGATGGCTTTGTGCTTCCGATGGCGATTGACCGCGCCACATGGATCGCCCTCAGCCCGCGCAACGACGGGCAGGTCGAACTTTACTCCCTTGATTTTGACCAGCTTGTGTCATTCTCGCTCGGACACTTTGAGAAATCCGAAGCGGGCTGGCTGGAATATGTCAAGGGTATCACCTGGGTATTGGAGGAAGCCGGCCAGCGTCTGACCGGGTGGACGGGGGTGGTCGCCGGGGACGTGCCGATTGCTGCGGGGCTGTCGTCGTCCGCGTCCATTGAACTGGCGACGGCGCGGGCTTTCGCCACGACTTCCGGCCTGGACTGGCAGCCCGCCGTGATGGCCCGCCTGGCGCAGCGCGCCGAAAACCAGTGGGTCGGGATGAACTGCGGAATTATGGATCAGATGATTTCCGCAGCCGGTGTGGCCGGGACCGCGCTGCTGATCGACTGCCGTTCGCTGGAGACTGAGAACGTCCCGCTCCCGCCCGATACCGTGATTGTGGTGCTGGATACGGCCACGCGCCGGGGGCTGGTCGATTCGGCCTATAACGAGCGCCGCAAACAGTGCGAAGCCGCCGCGCAGTTCTTCGGCGTGCCCGCGCTGCGGGATGTCACTCTGGCAGAATTTGAGCGCCGCGCTGCCGAACTGGACGACCTGACGCGCCGCCGCGCCCGCCACGTCATTTCCGAAAATGAGCGCACCCTGGCCGCTGCCAAAGCCATGAAAGCCGGGGACGCCGCCGCGCTCGGCCAGTTGATGAACGCCAGCCATACCAGCCTGCGGGATGATTTTGAGGTGTCGTCCGACGCGCTGAACGTAATGGTGCAGTCTGCACAGGCACAGCCGGGCTGTTATGGCGCGCGCATGACCGGGGCCGGGTTTGGCGGGTGCGCGGTGGCGCTTGTGAAAGCCCCTGATGCGGACGCCTTCGCCGCGCAGGTGGGACAGCAGTACCGCGACGCGACCCAGGTGCAGCCGAACATTTATATCTGCGTTCCCTCTAACGGCGCAGAGGTCGTGCGCGGATAAATTATGCCAGAGCGAACCCTGACGCTGCGAGAAATCAACCGGGCGACGCTGGCCCGCCAGATGCTTTTGGAGCGGGCGACTCTGCCGGTTCCGGCGATCATCGAACGGCTGGCCGGCTTGCAGGCGCAGTCGCCCCGCGCCCCGTATGTTGGCCTGTGGACGCGGCTGAACGATTTTCAGCGCGACGATCTGGCGACTCTGATCGACCAGCGCGCGGTGGTCAAAGCCACTCTGATGCGCAGCACGCTGCATCTGGTCACGACGGCGGATTATCTGCGGCTGCGAGGCGCGCTCCAGCCGGTGCTGACCAGCGCCTTTGAATCCATCTCGCTGCGGCGGGATGGCGGTATTGATGTCGAACAAATCCTGTCGGCGGCACGGCCTTTCATCGCTGAACAACCGCGCAGCTTCGCCGAGATCAGCGACCTGCTGGAAGCGCAGATACGATCATGACCCCGGCGCGATGCGCTACACGGTGCGCACGCATATCCCGCTCATTCAGGTTCCGACGGATACGCGCTGGAGCTACCCCGGCAATCCCAAATTTACGCTGGCCGAGGCGTGGCTGGGGCAGCCGATCCCGACTGACGAAAATGTGCGCGAACTGATCTTCCGCTATCTGGCGGCCTTTGGCCCGGCGACAGCGGCGGATGTGCAAACCTGGTCCGGGCTGGGGCAGTTGAAGGATGTACTGAAACAGCTCAGGTCGGAACTGGTGACGTACCGGGACGAGCGCAAACGCGAATTGTTCGATGTGCCCGACGCGCCTGTGCCCGACGCGAACACGCCCGCCCCGCCGCGTTTTCTGCCGGAGTTCGACAATCTGCTGCTGGCGCACAAGGACCGCACTCGCGTGGTAGCGGACGAACATCGTTCGAAAGTGTATCTGCCGGGTTTGCGGGTAGCGGCGACGATCCTCATTGACGGATTTGTGGGTGGTGTCTGGAAAACGGAGCAGAAAAAAGGCGCGGCGGTGCTGACGATTGAACCCTTTGAGCCGCTGAATCCAGTGGATCAGGCAGCCTTACGCGAAGAAGGTGAGCGGCTGCTGCGCTTTGTCGAACCGGCTGCGAAGACCTTTGAGGTGCGCTTCGGAGCATAGAATTCTCCACCCACCACCCCTCTATATTGCACCTGAAGAGATGGGGGTGGAGATGCGACGTCCGAATTAATCCGCTTTCGGCGCGATGTTGTGATTGCGGCGGAAGAAGTTGGTCGGATCGTAGATCTTCTTGATGGCTGCGAGTCGTTCCCAGGTCGCGTTGGGGTAGGCGTCATGTACCCGTGCCTGACCTTCGTCCCCCACAAAGTTGACATATACCGCGCCCGCACGCTGTTCCAGATCAGCCGCCGCGCGTGTCACCCAGGCGTTATGGATGGCGGCCTCATCGCTGTTTTCATACTGGACAATATAACTTGCCATGATGTTGCTCGAACGGTGGGCGAACGCTGTCGCTTCAGCGGGCACACGGGCCATTGCGCCCCCCAGCACCCGAAACTCCGCAATGCGCATCATGGCGTTTGAGGCCTGGAGATGATCCAGCATAACCTGTGCTGTATGCTCGTCAACCTTATCAATGAACTTCGAGCGCAGTGCTGTGACAGGGTGAAAGCTGGGGTCCTCCGGCCAGTAGATTTCTGGATAGGGCATTGGCCCGATCATGTCCACGATGGGTTCGGCCAGCTTGCGGAACGGTGCGACCACCTGCAGACCTTCCTGCACATCGCCGCAGTACACCATCATCGCCAGAGTGACAAGCTGCCCATGATATTCTGCCGGGATGAAAGGCATCGGGGGTGCGGGCATGATACTGACAATGGTCGAGAGTTCATCAGGCGCGGCTTCAGCTTCGGCAGCAAACGCGGCAATGACTTCCGCCTTCGCAGGCAGGACAAGCATCCCACCGACGACGGTATCGACCTGGTGTACTCGAAACTTGAAATGCGTCACGACGCCGAAGTTGCCGCCTCCGCCCCGAATTGCCCAGAACAGGTCCGGGTGCGTTTCCGCGTCGACGTGCCGAATCTGGCTATCAGCAGTGACGACTCTGGCAGCCAGCAGGTTATCAATGGTCAGGCCGTACTTGCGGACGAGATAACCAATTCCGCCACCTGTGGTCAACCCACCGATGCCAACCGACGCGGTATCGCCGAAACCAGTTGCCAGACCATACTCGGCTGCCGCGACAGTGTATTCACCCGCCGTCAGACCTGCCTCGGCCCACGCAGTGCGCTCTTCTACATTAATTTCCAGACCCTTCATCTGCGAAAGGTCCAGCACGATGCCGCCTTCAGTGGTACTGAAGCCTGCCAGGCTGTGACCGCCGCTGCGAATCGCCAGCTCCATGCCGGCTTCGCGCGCCAGTGACACTACCAGTGACACATCAACGATGTCCGCAGGGCGGACAATCACCGCCGGACGGCGCACTACTTCCACGTTCAGACCACGATGCGCGGCCTCGTAACTGACGTCATTCGGTGTGATTACCTGGCCCTTCAGCACAGTACGCAGTCTTGAAACTGTCTTGCTATCTGATATTCCGGTCAGACTGTTGCTGACAAATGACATTTCCCCCTCCTTAACTGCCAAAGCCTGGTGAATATTCTCCGGCAAAACAAAATCAGGACTAAGCAACCAAAGTCTGATTTCGCACCTGTACAAAAGGCCAGGGTGGCTCAATATTCTGGCGGATAAGTGTGCGGTTTTGCCTGATTCATTCGTACAGGCTGATACAGGGAAGGCGAGGCAGATGTTATGATGGCTTATTCTTGGGCCTGACCCGGCAGACCGCGACGCGGCTTTCTGGCTCACCATCCACCGATATGCGGGCATAGCCCACATCAATGCTGATGCAGCCGCAGGGACATTCATCGTAATCGGAGGTGCTGACGTAATACTGGCAGCGCGGGCATTGCAGATAAATGTCTTTGCCAACCGGCCAGCCGGGCTGGGGGCCATGCTGAATGATGGTGATGTCGAAATTTTTCAGCAGTTTGTCCTGATCGGTTAATGGTGGCATGAGGAGGCTCTCAATTCGTTCAGCAGGTCAGGCGCAGTTTATAACGCCCAGGTGTTTGTGGAAGTCCCGCGATGGGATAGGGGCAGTTCGTAAACTGCCCACTGCGAAAATCGTACCCGAAGACCCGGACGGGCCTGTTACGTTCAGAAATTGCGGACCCTCATGCAGCGGCCCGGTTTGACTTCCAGCGTGCCATCGGGGTCGCCTTCCAGCAGCCAGTCCCCTTTATTAATCAGGTTGACCCAGAAATCACCGCGCACGCGCAGGCCGGGCAGCTTGTCGCGTTCGGCCTGGCGGTCATGTGACTGTTTGCGCAGCCGGGCGAGGGCCGCGATCAATTCATGTTCGCTACGGCCATTCTCCCCGATGCGGCTTTTGGGCGGTACGCCGATCTCCTTTTCCGCCGCGCCCAGGAAACCATGACGCGGGCCGAAGTTGATGCCCATATCGAAGATCAATGCCTGGCCGAGTGGGGTGCGAATGTTGCGCGGAATGATGCTCAGTTCCTGCACGACGTTCCAGTACAGTTCGGTGGCAGCCTCGTCCTGGGCGGCGTGCATGAGCGGGTCACTGGCCGCTTCAATCAGAAGCTGTTTGAGAC
>CAZKIB010000253.1:0-1232 GCA_964552425.1 uncultured Anaerolineaceae bacterium
TTAGCTGGAAGTACCAGTATGATCTGGTGAAGGCATTCCCTAAGCCGAACAACTGGCTGGAAGTGCGCTTTGAGGACTTTGTGCTGAAACAGGAAGACACCCTGGCGCGGCTGGAAGATTATCTCGGTATTCCACTGGGGCGCATCATTGTGCGGCCAGACGCGGTGGAACGCTGGAAGCTGGACACGGGCGTGAACTATTACGACTTCTTTGAGCCGGCCATGCGCGAATATGGCTACGAAATCCCGGAGAAAACCTGATGTTACGAGTCGCAGTCATTGGCATGGGGCCGATTGGCAACCGCCACGCCACGCTGTATCAGGCGGACCCGCTGGCCGAACTGGTGGGCGTGTGTGACATTATCCCCGAACGGGCAGACGCGGCGGCGTCCCGGCTGGGCGTCCCGGCGTTTTATGACGCCCGCAAGATGCTGGAGGCACTTGGCCCGGATGTCGTCAGCGTGACGACGGGCGGCACAGAGTACGGCAGCGATCACTATGAGCCGACCATTCAGGCTATCGAAGCGGGCTGCCACGTCCTGGGCGAGAAGCCCATCTCCAACGTGATCGAAGAGGCCGAGGAGATGGTCGCCAGAGCGAAGGAAAAAGGCGTGTGCTACGGCATCAACCTGAACCACCGCTTCACCCCGGCGGCGCGCGTGGCGAAAAAATGGGTGGAGGATGGGCGCATCGGCCACCAGTTGTTCTGCCGCATGAGCATGTGGATCAAAAACCCGGCGGAAAGCTCGCCCTATTACCAGATCAAGGCGCTCAACCCGCACACCGTCGATGTCATGCGTTATTTCTGCGGCGACATCGAAGCGGTGCAGTTGTTCGCCACCAAAGCGCCGGGGCGTAAAATCTGGTCCACTACATCGTTTAACATGCGCTTCACCAGCGGCGCGGTGGGCAACCTGACGGCCAGCTACGATATTGAGCGCGGGCATCCGATGGAGCGCTGCGAAGTGGGCGGGGTGAATGGGCGCTTTGTGCTGGATGATATGTGGCGCGAGGCGACGCTCTACCCGGCGGGCGACCTTATCAAACAGGTGTATACCGACCCGGTGTTCGGCGGCTTTGGCGATTTCACGAGTACCTTCAGGGATCGCATTCACACCTTTTTGCAGCAGATCAGCGACGGCGTGAGTCCCGACCAGATTGACGGTTCCGGCGCGGAAGGTCTCGCAGCGCAAAAAGTGCTGGAAGCGGCCATTGAATCGCTGGATACGGAAA
>CAZKIB010000253.1:1256-9415 GCA_964552425.1 uncultured Anaerolineaceae bacterium
CGTGCGGTAGTGCAGAGTCAAAGCGATCAGCAGCAGGCGCAAAGGACCTGTAATCGCTGTGACCCTTGTGGTTAACAGTTGTATGCCCGATTGACTGTTGAGGGGCGAATGCAGACTACGGAATTTACGCATAAAGCGCAGTCCTACCTGAACAAGCTGTGTGTCGAGATCACCAACCGGCGAACAGGCAGCCCCGGCAACCGCGCAGCGACGGACTTTTTCGCTGAGCAGATGCGGGCCTTTGGCTTTGAGACGGAAGCCCCCGAATTCGCCTGTATCGACTGGCGTGAGGAGGGTGTTGAGTTGACCGCCGGTGAGGCGCGCTTTACGGCGTTCGCCAGTCCCTATTCGCTCGGCTGCCGGGTCGCGGGGCCTTTGCGGGTAATTTCGACGGTGGATGAACTGGCGGCGGCTGATCTGACGGGCCAAATCGCGCTGCTGCATGGCGAGATCGCCAGCCACCAGTTGATGCCAAAAAACTTTCCGTTTTACAACCCGGATGAGCATCGCCAGATGATCGCGCTGCTGGAGCGCAAAGCGCCGCTCGCTATCATCGCGGCGACGACCAAAGACCCGGAACTGGCGGGGTCTCTCTCGCCGTTCCCGCTGTTTGAGGATGGCGACTTTGATATTCCCTCCGTTTTTATGACGGATGCCGAAGGCACTCGGCTGGCCGCCTGTGCGGGGCAGTCCGTTATTCTGGAAAGCCGCGCCGAGCGTGTTCCGGCAGTGGGCTGCAACGTCATCGCCCGTAAAGGTGACACCTCAGCCGGGAAAGCGGTCTGCTGCGCGCACATCGACGCCAAACTGAACTCACCGGGCGCGATTGATAACGCGGCTGGCGTGATCACCCTGCTGCTGCTGGCTGAACTGCTGGCCGATTATAGCGGTCAGCCCGGCATTGAAATCGCAGCGATCAACGGGGAGGATTATTTTTCCGCTCCCGGCGAACAACAGTATCTCGCACTGAATGCCGGACGCTTTGACCAGATCGTACTGGGCATTAACATTGACGGCGTGGGGTATCACCGGGGGCGGGCCGCTTATTCCCTGTACGATGTCCCCGATGAAATCGCGCAGCAGGTGGAAGCTGGCTTTGCCGCCTGCCCGGTACTCACAGCCGGGGAACCCTGGTATCAGGGCGATCATATGCTGTTTATCCTGAATCAGCGGCCAGCGCTGGCGCTCACATCGGAGTATGTGCAGGAACTCGTGACCGAAATTACGCACACACCGCAGGACGAACCGGGGATCATCGACCCTGAAAAACTGGCGCTGGTCGCACAGGCACTTTATGATGTACTTTTGAATCTCCGGTATTAAAACCGAGGCTCTTGTTCAAAACGGGTGATTCTCGGTCTGGGCGCATCACGATGCGCCCCTACAACGACACCGTTTTCACTCAATCTGTACATGAGCCAAAACCGATATGTTCTGATTTCGGACCATTGAGCAGGATCGACCTCATGCAGACCAGACACGGCAGTTATCAGGAACAATCGCGCAGGACGTACAGCGACATCGAGGTGAATGACCCGATTGTCTACCCGACGCTGGGACTGGTGAACGAAGCGGGGGAAGTGGCCGGGAAGATCAAGAAGATTTTCCGCGATAAAGGTGGCGCTATTACGGACGCGGACCGGGAAGCGCTCAAGGGTGAACTGGGCGACGTGCTGTGGTATCTCACACAAATCTGCACCAACCTGGGTCTGACGCTGGAAGAAGTCGCCGAGGCCAACCTTGACAAGCTGTTTTCCCGGCTGGAACGTGGCAAAATACAGGGTGACGGCGACCATCGCTGAGTGATTGTGATGCTCATCGACGAACTGGCGCAGCACATCTTTGAGGGGCAGCACCGCGCATTTCAGGCGGAGTTCAAAGACTGGCTCAGTTCGTCGCGGCGTTTTCGGGCCTTTGCGGAGGAACATCGCAACAAGATCAGGAAAAAGCTGCGCATCGCGGCGGATGACGATCAACGGCTTGACCTGCGCTGTGAACTGGAGACGGCTTACCGGCTGCTGCAAGAAAAACAGTTCACGCTCGAATACGAGAAATATGGTCACGGCGGACAGCGCGCCCCGGACCTGACCGTCACCTTTCGCACACACACACCATTTAACGTCGAAGTCACCCGCCCGCGTATGACCGGGGAAGTGATCGACAAACTGATGGAGACGATCTGCGATAAGGTCGGCCAGATGCCCGCCGGGATGCTGAACGTGCTGATGATCCATGCGCCGGAAGCCGACAGCGACAGTCTGGTCGAAGCGGCGACGAGGCTGCGTCTGCTGGCGGAGCGCAAACAGGAGGATTATTTCACCCGGCGGGGCTTCCGGGATGCCAGAGACTTTATCCGGCAGTACCATAACCTCAGCGCAGTGAGCCTGAAATCTGGTACAGTATCCCTTTGGCCCAACCCGCTGGCGAAAAAGCCGCTGCCAGATGATGTGCGTAAAACTCTGCAAAAGACATTGTGAGAAAGGATTCTTATGAAATTAGGCGCGAATTCGGTGTTGTTCGGCGGGCACGACATGGCAACCGCCTTCAAGTACATCAGGATGGCCGGGTATGATGGCATCGAAGTGTCGGCCATCGACGGCATGAGTGAACATCTCGTCCTCGATAAGTGGCAGGAGATCGCCCCGAAGGTCAGACAGCTATCCAAAGACTATGACCTCGAACTGCTGGCGATGGAGCAGCCCCGGCGTGACCCGGTTCTGATGGAAAAGGCGATGCAGGCAGCGGTTGAGGCCGGCATCCCGATCATCAACTGCGGGCCGGGCGGCAAGACTGACGACCCTTCCACCTTGCAGCAGTCCATTGACGAACTGGCGGCGCTGGTGAAAATGGCTGAAAAGTATGGCGTGACGCTGTGCGTGAAGGCGCATGTCGGCGCGGCGATTTACAACACCCCCACCACGCTCAAGGTGATGGAAGCGATCACATCCCCGGCCTTTGGTATCGACATGGACCCGTCGCACATTTACCGCGCAGGAGAAAACCCGGTGGAGGCCATCGCGGCGGTGATTTCGCGGGTGAAGCATGTCCATATCCGTGATTGCAAAGGCCGCCAGCAGGGGCCGGGCAAGCCGGAAGATCAGGCCAACGGGCGCGGCGATATTGACCTAGTGGGCTATATCCGCGTGCTGCACGAAAACGGCTACAGCGGCCCGCTCAACCTGGAAGTCATCGGCGCGAAGGATTACACAGTCGAGCAGTGCTGTATCATCGCCGCCGAATCACGCGGGCACATGCAGGCGTGTCTGCAAGCGGCAGGAGCGCGCTGATTGGTGCGGATTCGTCAGGTGACGCTGGCAGATTTGGCCGCCTGCCATGCGGTTGAGACCGCCTGTTTTCCGCCGGCCGAGGCCGCGCCGCTGGAGAATATCCGCCGCCGGATCGAGTTGTTTCCTGAAGGTTTTCTGGTGGCGGAGCGGGCCGGCGAACTGATCGGCATGGTCAACAGCGGGGCGACACATGATGACGACATCAGCGACGAGGGGTTTAAGCGGCTCATCAACCATGATTCGGCGGGCGCGAACATTGTCATCTTTTCGCTGGCCGTGCTGCCCGTTTATCAGCGGCAGGGTATTGCCGGGGAACTGCTGAAAGCGTTTATCGCCCGTTCCCGCCGGCTTGGCAAGCGCCGCGTGCTGCTCATCTGCAAACCAGCGATGATCGCCTATTACGCCCGATTTGGCTTTGTGGATGCCGGGCCATCCGGTTCGACACATGGCGGCGCGCGCTGGCACGAGATGCGGCTGGAACTGGCGGCAGCATCCGAGTGAATTTATGTGAAGGGGAGAATGATTTTATGCAGCGGGTATGTTTTTTATTGAAGGTCAAACAGGACCGGCTGGAAGAATACAAACGTCGGCATAAGGAAGTCTGGCCGGAGATGCTGAACGCCTTGCGCGAAACCGGCTGGCACAATTATTCCCTGTTTCTGCGCGATGATGGCCTGCTGATCGGGTATCTGGAAACACCGGATTTTGAAGCGGCCAAAGCGGGCATGGTGACGAAGGCAGTCAATGACCGCTGGCAGAACGAGATGGCCCCGTTTTTCGAAGCGCTGGATGGCCGCCACGCGGATGAGAGTATGATGGCCCTGGAAGAAGTCTTTCACCTGGACTGACCCGTTCATCGTCAGCCGAAGTTCACACGAATGAGTTTCGGCTGACGGTTTTTCAGGTGATATGGAGCCGGATCAATTAAGCAGTCATGACCGGAAGTTCCGGGTCCTGGCCGAAGATTGTAAGGTCGAACGATCCTTTCCTTTCTGTGATGTCGAACGAGCCTTTTTTGTCCGGCTCGATGCTGGTGAAGGTGAGGTCGAATGACCCCTTTTTCTCCGGGGCGGCCTGCAACAGCAGCAGGGCGGCAGCCGCAACAGGGATGAGACGCAGCAGGTGTTTCATGATGATGTTCCTTTGGCTCAGGTGAACACTGTCTGATAATGAATGCAGCATACACCCGAACCTGCCGCGTGATCGTCCGCCTGTTGACGGATTTCTGCCCAGGACGTTCGACGCAGCAGCCCCTTACGCGCGCGGCCTGCACTTCACCAGCGGCACGACCCGGTCCGCAGCTTTGTAGGGCCGGGGGCGTTGAAACACTTCTTTCAGCAGGGTACTGAACAGGCCAGTGACCAGCAGCGCGAGTACCCTATCAGGCCCCGCGCTGGTTTCGAGTGCTTCAGCCATGAACCCCTCCCTTTGTGAACAGGTCTGGCAGCCAGTCAAAAGTCTTCAGTCGATAATCGATAATAAAGCGATCAGACCTGATCGAATCATACCGGACATCAAAGATGAATTTAGCATGAATTGTTGAAACATTAACGTACCCCTAACAAATAGGGGCTGGACATATTTGGGAAATTCCGTACAATCAATACTGTAAAGCGCAAACAGAACAGCGCTTTATTTTTGGGGAGTGCTTAAAATACTCCTGCGCAGCGCGACAACTATAGAAAAACTGTCCTCACAATTGCCACTTTAGAATTATTTAGGTTGTGATTATTCACAAGTGGGATCAAATAAGTGGAGGACACCATGATCGAACATCCCGATTTCACCGGAGAATTTGCCAGGTCGCACTATGACATGCTGCTTCAGGAAGCCGAAATTGAGCGCCGTGCCCGTGCCTTTGATGAGGCCAACGAGAACCGCTCAGGGTTTATGAACGCAGTCAATAACGTGGTCGCAGAACTGAAATTCTGGGCCAAAAACACCGGCAGCGCCACCACCCGTGCGTAAGCCGGTCATACCGGAGAGGTCAACAGACAAGAGACGCCTAAAAACGTCTCTTTTTGTTTGTCTGCTGAGTAAAAACCAGAGGCTGTTGATTACAGGCTTCAGGATAGAATGTGAAGCAGGCCGGGGCGAATGCTGAAGCGCAGTTGTGTGCCGCTGGCGTTTTCGCCGTCCATGTCGAGGCCCACAGGTCCTTCCAGCCCGGTGATATGCACCTGCCGGGCGCGTCGAAAACGCACGCCGGGGTGTACCAGATGAGTCGCGTTGTAGATTTTGCGCAGCGCGGTGAGAACTTCGAGGCGCGGCATTCCCTCTACCAGCACCACATCAAACAGGCCGTCGTTGACCTGCGCGGTGGGGGCGACTTTCATGCCATGCCCGAAGGTCGTTCCATTAGCGACAGCCACCAGATAGGCCGGGCCATGATACCACTGGCTGCCGTCCAGTTCCACGCGCACCGGCTGCGGGCGATGGTGCAGCAGCGCGCCGATGGTCGCCGCCAGAAAAGTCCAGGGACGCCGGGTGCGAATCTCGTTGACCCGCCGGTCCACTTCACCGCTGATGCCGGCGCTGGCGATGTTGAGAAAATGGCGCTGCTGGCCGTCATAGTTCAGCAGGCCGATGTCGGTGGCGCGCGGCTGGGCGTGGGCGATCCAGCGGGCAGCGATTTCAGGTGTGAAGATGACGCCGGTTCCGCGTGCCCAGTCCCGCCCGGTTCCAACCGGTACATTGCCATAGATCATCGGCGGTGTGTTCGGGCTGCGGGCATTGAGGTCCACAATGGCATTGATGAGCGCATGATTCGTGCCATCTCCGCCAATGGCAATCACCCGTGTCAGACCGGCAGCATAGGCTTTGTCGAGGTGTTGGGCGACTTCCTGGGGATGCTGCGTGACGGCGATGACCAGTTCACCCAGACTGTCCCACAGCAGGGGTTCCAGCCTGCGCCAGACCTGCCCGGCCCGGCCACCCGCCGCGTGGGGATTTAGCACGATCAGGGTTTTGGTCATTTAGTCCCAGCGCTTGAGAACCCGCTGAAAATCTTCCAGGTTAAAAGGCTTGACGAGAAATTCATCTGCCCCTTGCGCCAGCGCGTTACGGCGGTCATCGGGCGAAGAATGGGCGCTCATGATGACGAAGGGAATATTGGCCCATTCCGGGGTGTTGCGCACATGATACAGCAGGCCGAAGCCGTCCATATCGGGCATGGATAAATCGCTGATGATGATGGCGGGCAGAGGGTCGGCTTCTTGCAGGATCGCAATGCCTTCATTGCCGTCACGTCCCGCCGCGACTTCATAACCGCCCCATTCCAGCACCTGAGCCAGCATGGTGAGCATATCGGGGTTGTCTTCCAGCAGCAGCACTCTGGTCATTTTTCCGTTTGCCTGCCTTTTCCAATTGTTATTGCCTCTTTCCTCATTTTATGACATTCCTGTCAATGTGAACAATGAGAATCGGCATTTACGGGCGGGCGTGACCATCGCCGATGATAATCCACTTATAGGTTGTCAGTTCTTCCAGCGCCATTGGCCCGCGCGCGTGCAGCTTCTGCGTGCTGATGGCGATTTCCGCCCCCAGGCCGAGCGCGCTGCCATCGGTAAAGCGGGTGCTGGCATTCACATAAACCGCCGCCGAATCGACTTCATCCAGAAAGTGCTGCGCATCATCCATATTCTGCGTGAGGATGCCGTCGGAATGCTGCGTGCTGTGCTGGCGGATGTGTTCAATGGCTTCGTCCAGCGAATCCACGACTTTCAGGCCCAGAATGAGCGCGTACCATTCGGTATCAAAATCGTTCGGCCCGGCAGGTTCGACTTGCGCAGCGCCATCCAGAATCCGCTGCGCGCGCGGCTCCGCCTTAAAAATCACCCCATCCTTGCCAAGATGTTCCACCACGCGGGGGAGAAAATCGGCCGCGACGGCCTCATGGACCAGTACGGTATCCAGCGCATTGCAGACCGCCGGGCGCTGCGTTTTGGCGTTATGCACAATCCGCAGGGCATCATCGAGCTTCGCGGTAGGATCAACATACAGGTGGCAGATGCCGATGCCGCCGGTAATCACCGGGATTGTGCTGTTTTCGCGGCAGAAGTTGTGCAGCGCGTTGCCGCCGCGCGGGATAATCATATCGATGTACTGGTGCATTTTGAGCATGTCGCCGACATAACGCCGGTCCGTGCTGTTGATATACTGGAAGGCATCTGCCGGCAGGCCGACACTCGCCAGCGCTTCGCCCAGCACGCGCACCAGTTCCATATTGCTGCGCAGGACTTCCTTTCCACCACGCAGAATCACGGCGTTACCGCTTTTGAGCGCCAGCGTCGCTACATCCACCGTCACCTGCGGACGCGCTTCGTAAATAACGCCGAGGACGCCAATGGGGGTGCGCTTTTTATAGACGCGCATCCCAAGCTCGTGGGTGAATTCATCAAAGACGCGGCCCACCGGGTCGGGCAGATCGGCGACTTTGCGGACATCGGCGATCATGCCATCCATACGCCGTTCCAGATCAAGCCGGTCCCGGATGTAGAGCGCGTCTGTCCCGGCAGCGCGGGCATCAGCGATGTCCTGGGCGTTCACCTCGATAATGCGCGCGCGGTTGGCTTCCAGTGCATCGGCAATCGCCAGCAGGGCGTCATTCTTCTGCGCTGTGGTCAGCCGCGCCAGCTCCACCGCTGCGGCCCGCGCCCGCTGGCCCATCCCGGTCAGGTTAATCATCTCAGTCGCTTCGATCATGGTTGTACCCCTGCTTCAAAAATTACTTTGGAAAAATATCCCGCACTTTGAGCGTAAACCCCGGCAGGACTTCCCCGCCGTCCAATGTGCCGTTCATATCCACTGCCTGCACGTGCAGACCGCCATCCGGCGCGGGACGCCACACGTAGACTGTTTCCTCATCGCTGT
>CAZKIB010000254.1:0-9362 GCA_964552425.1 uncultured Anaerolineaceae bacterium
TCGGTGTCTTGCGGGGTTGGGTGACGCTTTCAGGCTTGTCCGTTTAATTTTTTAAGCTGTATAAATCGACGGCATGACAAAACAAGTCCCGTCGGGACTGGGCGCAGCAGAGCCTGAATCTCGCAGGGAGTTGGGGTGATTTGCCGGATAGGCTGCGCACTGACCGGCATGAAAAAATTGCATCACTTGCTCTGAAAATTCCAGTAGCTGCCGCTGGCCTGAACGACGCGGCCATCCGGCAGGCTGAAAGTCTGTGCGCCGGCAGCGAAGGCGCGGATGGACATGGTGTAACCCTGTTCTCCACCGGTGGCATAACCGAGCATGGCGCGCACCTGTTCGATACTGCCCCAGACCTTGCCAAAGGCATTGACCGGACGCACCCGCCCGGCAGGAATCGGGATGCTCGCGGCGTCCGGCCAGTTGGCATAGCTGCTTTCGGCAAAGGTGAGAAGCTGGCCGCTCTGCCCGCCGCCAAACGCCAGTACCGCGCCGGTATCCGCCCGCCAGATGAGAAAGCCGCTGTCGTAAGGCTGGTAGGCGGCCCACGTCATAATCGCGCTGGATGTTCCACTTACAGAGACGCTGAGTTCCTGGCTGACGAGACGCGCCCACATGGTCACGGGCACGCGCACCGGCCCACGATCCACACCCCACAACACCACCCGCGCCCCGCTGGCAAAAGTGGCCGGAATCGTGACCACAGTGCTGCCGGCAGGCGGCAAATCCTGAATGATCTGGTGCGGAAAACGGCTGCCACTGGCGTCATACACCTCGATTAAAGCGCGTTCGACTCCCTGAATCTGCCACGACAGGGTTACATCCTGGCCGGCCTCGTGGGGCATGGCGCGAAAGTCGAGGATGTCCGGGGCGGGGTTCGCGGCGCTGCGCTGCCATGTGCCGTTCCGGTGCACCTGAATGACGGTTCCATCCAGTTGGGTGAGATAGGTGACGGCGGGCGTGACCCGCACCGGCATGTCAAAGCCGAGTTCGTCCAGCGTCGGCCAGCCGAGCGCGGCGCGCACCTCCGGGTAACTGCCCCAGACTTTGCCCATCCCGAAAATCGGGCGCAGGCGGCTGGGTGGGCTGCCAAAAATGGGGTTATCCGGCAGATTGGTATAGGTCACGGCGGGGAAGCTAAAGGCGCGGCCATCGTTCACCAGCGCCCAGATCATCCCGGTATCTGACCGCCAGATCATCAGGCCGTGTTCATAGGGCTGCGCGGTGGCGTAGGTCACGCTGTCACTCTGCGCGGCAGCGGGGATCACAGTCATCATCAGCAGCAGGGTCCAGCATAACATCAAACGGGTACGCATAATGGCCTCTTTTTTTAGGACCATCATACGCCGGAATGGCGGGACCATGCTTTCCGCCCGGTCAACGCCTGCCCTGCGCAATCAGCCCATATTTACTCGCGCCAGCATCGGAGAACTGTTCTCGACAGGTCCGGCGGCGTCTGCGGCGGGCTTTCGTTCACCGGTGTCCCTGCGATAGAAGCCGATGTGCAGGGCATACTCGCCCGGCGAAAGTGACTCCGGGATGGTCAACCGCCAGGTATCGACGATCCGCTCACCCGGAAACCAGGCCCAGGTCGGGTAATCGCCCTGGCGGGGCGCGCCATCGGCCAGCACGACGGCGGTATCCGGCCCGATCAGATGAATGAACTGGGTCCAGTCGTCGGGCGTCTGTCCGGTCACATCCCACAGCAGGGTCAAGTCAAGCTGCGCGCCGGGGGTGATCTGGCCGCTGAGCGCATAGCTGTGCAGGGCCGCAAAACCGGGGAAGTGGATGCGTGTGGGGGTCATGGAGTCCGGCGCGCCAGCCGAAAGATCACCCGCCGGGCTGACCACCGGGCCGATGATTGGGAATTCGAGGGGTGTGCCATCGCCGGCCGCCGCCTGCCAGTTGACATCCAGAGTGTCGGCGTCCAGCAGCACCAGCAGCATGTCGTAGACATAAGCGGGCACGGGCGCTTCTTCGTCCACGATGTCCGGGTCATCCACGCGGATATTCACCGTATCGCAGAAGATGTCGCCCGGACGCCACAGCGCGCTGGGGAAGTGTCCCATGCCAAAGATGGAGGTGCGGTCTGCGATTACCGGGCTGCTGCGCACGAATTTAATGGAGAACGCGGCGGGCCGGCGGGTCGCTTGCAGCACCTCCCAGCACAGGGTTATGGTGTGCTGCATTCCCTCCAGGCGAACGCTTTCCTGAACGTAACCAAGAAAACGGATGATGCCCTCATAGTCGATGGGCTGGCCCTGCAAGGGGGGAAGCTGATCGCGTTGCAGCAGGGGCGGCGGGCCATAGGCGCTGCGCAGTGTCAGCGGCGAAAGCAGCAGCCCGGCTGCCATGACCATACCGGCGCTGTATACCCGCAGGTACAGGCCGAGGCGGGGACGATGCCGCGCCAGCAGGAGCAGCCCGGCGGTGATGCCCACCGTGATACCAACATCACCCGGATAGATCAACCGCGCACCCACGACCTGAAGCTGCTGCATCCAGCGAAACAGGCCGGCCAGAAGCGCGGCGACCATGATCCCCAGGACGAGGCCCTGCTGAAGGGGCAGCAGGCGCAGTGACAGCCTGCGCGCGCGGATCGCAAAACCGGCAGCGGCCAGCACCAGAATCAACCCCAGCGCGTGATACGTTGAAGGTTCGAGCAGCACATGCAGGAATTTACCCCAGTAGGACAGGTAGACACCCGGCAGTTCTTCGAGTGTTTCGGCAAGCGGGCGCGGCACAGGCGAATAAAAACCCAGCCCTTCGTACTGGTGGGTGCTGATTCCCAGAGGGTCGCCATACAGCGCCGCCCCATACAGGACCCAGGGGCCGAAGATCAGCGCGAACGGCAGCCCGACCCGCAGGCCGCTGCGCAGCAGACCGCGCCAGCCGGAACCGCTTTTGTGCGCGTCCAGCAGCAGCGCGATGGCGATGCCCGGCGCGATGAGCAGGCTGTTGATTTTGGACAGCCCGGCCAGTGCCAGCAGCACGCCCATCAGAATCAGCGTGGTCGCGGCGGCCCCCCGGCGCAGCAGGCGCAGGGTCTGCCAGATCGCCAGCGTCGAAAAGGCGATGGCGGCGGTGTCATTGGTCACGTAGGCGCTCGAATGAATCATCGTGGGCGTGAAGGCAAACAGGGCGGTGGCCGTGAGCGCCCAGCGTTCATCCTGGAAGACTTCCCGCGCCGCGCCGTAAGCCCCGATGACGGCCACAACACCCATCACCAGCACGCTCCAGCGCATGGCCCGGTTGATCGTGACCAGCAGTGGATTGCCAAACACGATCTCGCCCGCGCCGTGATAATAGACATTCTTGTTGTCCTGCTGCTGCCAGGAATCGCGCGGCCAGTGCCAGCGGTTTTCGACCCGTTCCAGGTCGTGCAGGGTCTGCTGCGGGTCAATGCTCGGCACGTTGAACAGACGCAGCGGCACGGCAATCAGCCAGTAGGCTAACGGAGGCTGGCCGCTGGCCTGGGCGATACCGTTGGTACGTCTGTCGAGCCGGTCCGGCAGGCTATTCTCGCGGCGCAGGTATTCGACATAATTGTGATGCAGGATTTCGTCACTGCCTTCCATGACTGGCAGGTTGGCGGTATGGATCAGGACGGCGATGATAAACAGACCCAACAGGAGCAGGAAGCGGCGGTGAGCAGTCATAGCGCCTTCTCAACGGTACGCGGGCGATTCTGCTCCTGATGGTAACAGAAGGTCGGGTCGTTATCGAGACAGCAACGTACTTACGAGTCATGGATCACCCGCTTTATCCTGCGAGACCGGATACATGCCGGTAGTGGCTGTGTTCACTGAAGTCCCAGCCACCCGTTTTCCAGCCAGCGATGGCAGTCGGGGGTGAGTTCGCGGGCGACAGCCGCTTCATACAGCTTCAGGTCTTCGTCGGTCAGAACACTCTGCCAGCGCCCGTTCGTTCCCTTGTTGATGAAGGTCTGCGCGCCGCCGATCCAGGTCTGATGCGCATTGGGCAGCAGGAGTTCCGCGCGCTGCTTGGCGTTCTCGAATGTCACGGCATGGACGATTCCCGACAAAATTTCGCCCGATACGTCAATGTTCAGAAAGTCGGCGATACGCTGGATTTCACCTTCCAGATTGCTTAACAGATCGTTGAAGTGAACCAGCAGAATGTTGGGGAGATGTCTGAAATTCCACCAGGTCTGGACATGGTGCAGATTCGACCAGTAGGGGTAGCCTTCGCTTTCCCAGTCGAACCAGCCAACAGTCATCCACTGATACCAGAAGTCGCGAATGTCCTCCGGGCAGCGCGGAAAAGGATGGCCGACGCGGTTCGGCAGGGTATTGATGAAGCTGTGAAGCTCTTTCGTAAAGTTGCTGTGGTGATTCCACAGGGACATAAAGACATCGCGGGCATCGCGCCCCACGACAATGTATTTCGTCTGATCGTAGTAAGGCAGTCCGTCCAGCGGAAGATGGGTTTTGATGAAACGGCGGTGTTCCTGCTGCTCAAGCTTGTCGATCACCTCGTCCAGCGGCGCAAATCGGGCATCCAGCCAATGGGAATATTCCCAGACCGGGCGCGTCTGCAAGTCCTGAAAGATCAGGTGCATGACGATCATCTGCATCCAGGTTGTGCCGGATTTGTAGGGCGTGGCAATCACAATGTCGTCGGCACGCGGCCGGTAGCGTTCCCATCGCGTGGTATCGAGCGTGTGATTCTGATAAGTATGGACCACTTCTGGCAGTTGAACGGACATCATTTCCCCCTCCACTTGCCTCAACACTCGAACGGGTATTACTCGCTGTTGTCCTCGCGCGGGGAGATGTGGGAGATGATGATAAACGCCAGTGTCCCCGCCAGCAGGATATGAAAGCCCCAGGTGTACAGGTCGATGCTGGCTGACTGAAACATGCCGACAATGCCGAGCATAATCAGCGCGATAGCGGTCAGTTCCACAGTGCGATGGATGTTTCGCGGCATCCCAAAACTCCTTGAAATATACAACCCGCAGCAGGTCCTGGTGCAGTTACCAGTTGCCAGTCATCAGTTCGGGCTGCGACCTTCAATGACTCTGGATCGTTGCGATGATCGCTTCCGGGCTTTTCGCTCACGGGCGACATGCAATGCTTACAGGCTGCGATTGCCCTAGAGCAGCGCCTCACCAGTGACTTTATCAAAGAGATGGAAGCGCGCCGGGTCGAAGCGCATCACCAGATGATCGCCGCTGCGGGCGCTAAATTCCGGGTCGGCCTTGACCTTGACCGAGGCAGAACCGAGGTGCATATCGACGATGGTGCGATCTCCGAGCGGCTCAACGACATAAACCGACGCGGGCAGCCAGTCCCAATCGGATGCTTCCGGGGCGAGTTCGACATCTTCGGGGCGGATGCCAAACACCAGCGGCCCGCCGTTGGCACGCTCCCCCAGCCGCGCCAGTTGATCGGCTGTCAGCGGCATCTGCCAGCCCTCCCCGGCCAGCGCCCGCTCCCCGGCATCATAACGGCAGTCCAGAAAGTTCATGCGCGGCGAGCCGACAAACCCGGCGACGAACAGGTTGGCCGGGTGATTGTAGATGTTCTCCGGCGCAGCGACCTGCTGCAAGCGGCCCTCGTGCAGCACCGCGATGCGGTCCGCCATCGACATAGCCTCGACCTGGTCGTTGGTGACGTAAAAGAAGGTCGCCGCCAGTTCGGCTTGCAGGCGCTTGAGTTCGGCGCGCATCTCCACGCGCAGCACAAAGTCCAGGTTCGTCAGCGGCTCATCCATCAGGAACAGATGCGGCTGGCGCACCATCGCCCGCCCCAACGCCACGCGCTGCTGCTGGCCGCCGGAAAGTTCCGCCGGGCGGCGGTTGAGCAGCGGGTCAATCGCCAGCATCTTTGCGATATCCTTTACCCGCGCCTCGATCTGGCTTTTGCTCCAGCGGCGGGCCTCCAGCGGGAAGGCCATGTTCTCCATGACCGTTTTGCGCGGGTAGAGCGCGTAACTCTGAAACACAAAAGCGACATCGCGCTCGGCGGGGGTCAGGCTGGTGGTGGGCTGGCCGTCCATGCGGATGCTGCCCTGATGTTTTTCCAGCCCGGCCACACAGCGCAGCGTCGTGGTCTTGCCCGCGCCGGTGGGTCCCAGCAGGATCAGAAATTCGCCGTCGGCGATGGACAGATTGAGGTCGTGCAGCGCCTGAAAGCGGCCAAAAAATTTGGAAAGGTGTTCAATTTCCAGATGGGCCATGTTTTGTCCTCAGTCGTCAGTCTCCAGTCGTCAGTCTTTTGCCTATTCACTGGCGATTGGAGACTTTTGTTTATCAGATCAAGCCGACACGTGTCATCTCGTTTCGCACCAGTTCTTTCCGCCCTTCTTCCGACAGCCTCTTCCATCGCTTGTGAGTGACATCCGGGAGAACAAACGCTTTGAGTTGTAATGGTTCAGGCATGAAGAAGAACGTTACATCATTCGCTTTACAGCACAGACAGAACGGACGTCGGCTGTAAACCGAACCATCAGAAGCGGCATCGCAGCAAATCCCGCAGGTCAGGTAAAAGACAGTCAGCCTGTTGAGGGACAGATCAGCAGCAAACGCATCCGTTATACTCACGAGCGACTTGTAGACAGGATCATCCAGGGTATTCCAGTATGCCATAGCGCCGTTCTGGGCATGCATCAGGAATTCCCCGTATGATCCCGGACCACCCAGCCCGTATGTCTGGAATTCCTGTTCGGTCTTATTGCACTTCCAGACCGAGAGCGTCAGGGTTTGTCTTGTCATTTCGGCACCGCACCACGCCTCATTCAATTCACCCGCTGCCCGGTGGGTTTGTCAAAGACGTGCACGCGCAGGCGGTTCAGTACCAGCCCGACCTGATCGCCCGGTTTGTATATCTGGCGCGGCGGAGTCTTTGCCAGCAGGCGGTAATCGCCCAGGTCGACCTCGTAAATCGTCTCATCGCCGAGCGGTTCGCGCACCGCCACCACGCCGCGCAGGTCCGCTTCGTCTGCTCCGGTGTCCACCAGACGGATGTCCTCGGAACGCACGCCGAAAGCGCTGGGAGCGGCGCTGGTTATCGAGGAGGACCAGATTGGCCTGGCCCCTGATGTGGATGTAGACTCCCTCCGCCTGGAAGCCGCTCTCCGCCCCGGCCAGATGATGCCCGTCCACGACGCGCGCGTCCAGCAGGTTCATGGGCGGGCTGCCGATGAAGCGGGCCACAAACACCGTCTGAGGCCGGTTGTAGATGTTCAGCGGTGTATCGACCTGCTGCAAGACGCCCAGGTTCATCACGGCGATGCGGTGACTCATCGACAGCGCCTCGGTCTGGTCGTGGGTGACATACAGCATGGTCGTGCCGAGTTCCTGCTGCAAGTGCTTCAGCTCTACGCGCATGTCGGCGCGCAGGCTGGCGTCGAGATTGGTCAGCGGCTCGTCCATGAGGAACACCTGCGGCTGGCGCACCATCGCCCTGCCCAGCGCCACGCGCTGCTGTTCGCCGCTGGGCAGGCGGTTGGGCCGCCGGTTGAGAATATGCTCGATGCGCAGGCGGCGGGAGACTTCCTGTACGCGACGGTCCACTTCCTCTTTGGGGATTTGCTGCGCTCGCAGCGGAAAGGAGATGTTGTCGCGCACGCTCAGATGCGGGTAGAGCGCATAGAACTGGAACACGAAGGCGATGTCCCGCTCACCGGGCGGCAGGTCGTTGACGCGCCGTTCGCCAATGCGTATATCGCCGGACGAGGCGGTTTCCAGCCCGGCGACCATGCGCAGCGTCGTCGTCTTGCCGCAGCCGCTCGGCCCCAGCAGGACGAGAAATTCGCCGTCGGCTACGTCGAGATCGAGTTCGTGAACCGCCAGCACGCCGCTGGCGTCGCCGCTGCGGCTGCTAAATCGTTTGGTGACTTGAGAAAGATGTACTTCGGCCATCAAGTTCGTTCCGAGTGCTGAGTGCGAAGTGCTAAGTCAAAACCTCAAGGTGTTAATCGCCAGGTACGCCAGCAAGCCGCAAAATACACCAACCTGGATTCAGGTCCTCACTGCCTGAGTCCCGGCGGGACTTGCTTCACTTTGCCGTCGATTTCAATCGGCGGCATAAGCATCATGCCTCGCCCCTCTGTTCGTTTGTTTCGTGCCGGTATGCCTCTATCTCCGCATCTATTTCTTCCTGTGTCAGCGGCGGTTCCAGCGATCTTAGTTTCTCGACTGTATCGGCAAAACCATTCAAATGCTGTAGACGTGCCAATTCCCGCCTCAGCCAAGATTCAAACTGTTCATTGGCGAGCAAGCCAGCGGCTTTCGCTTTTTCCACCAGTTCTTGCGGCAAGCTGAATGTGACATTCACACGATTCATGTCTCATACCTTTGTTTCGCTTGCCTGCCATTATAGTCCAGCGTGAGAAGCATCTCTCACCCTCAGCGCCGCACCGCGCCAAAGGTGACGCCGCGCAGCAGGTAATTGCGCACCAGAAAGGTGAACACCACAATCGGAATCACGAACACCACCGAAGCCGCCGCCAGCCGGCCCCATTCCACCGCGCCCACGCCGATAATGCTGTTCAACCAGGGCGGGACTGTCGCGGCGTAATCGCGGTTGAGCAGGTTCGCCAGCACGAACTCGTTCCACGACACAATCGCGCTGAACACCGCTGTGGCGGCCATCGCCGGGATCGCTTCGGGAATGACGATCTTCCAGATCGCTTCCAGCCGCGAATAGCCGTCGATCATGGCGGCCTCTTCGTACTCCACCGGGATTTCATCGAAGAAGCCCTTCATCATCCAGACCACAAACGGGACGTTGAACGTGGTGTACAACAGAATAATGCCCAGGTAGCTGTTGTTCAGCTTCAGGTTGCTGAACAGCAGGAAGATGGGAATCAGCACCACGACGGGCGGCAGCATCCGCGTGCTGAGAATAAAAAACATCAGGTCGCTTTCACCAGGGATACGAAAGCGCGACACGGCATAGGCCGTCAGCGTGCCCAGGCCCACCGCCAGCAGCGTCGATGATCCGGCGATAATCACGCTGTTAATCAGCCGGTCCCGGAAGACGCTCAGGTCCGCCGAGGCGCGCACACCGGTTTCGCTTTCAACCGTGCCGCCGATCAGCACCGACACGTAGTTATCCAGAGTCGGCTCAAACTGGACGAAGGGAATGTACGACGGCACGAGATTAATCACCTCGGCGCGCGTTTTGATGGACGACACGGCGATCCAGTACAGCGGAAACATAAAGAAGAAAAACACCAGCCCCAGTGTCACCCAGAAGCCGATGCGTCGCAGCAAGCTGTCCTGTTGTGCGCCGGCCATTACTCCGCTCCTTTGGTGGCGTTGAGCGCGCGAATGAACAGATTCGCCAGCGCGATAATGACGATGCCCACCATCAGCGCCAGCCCGGTGCCCATCA
>CAZKIB010000255.1:0-237 GCA_964552425.1 uncultured Anaerolineaceae bacterium
GAGTACGGGTGGATAAAAATCATGCGACATCGTGTAAGTGGTAAAAAACTGGGCCGCGACAGCGCAGAGCGCAAAGCATTGGCGCTCAATCTGACCCTGGCGCTGCTCAAACATGAACGAATCAAAACCACGCGGGCCAAAGCCGAGTTCATTCGCGGCAAAACCGAACGGCTCATCACCATAGCCAAACGTGGGCTGGCCCATGACGACCCGGCGCGTGGGGTTCATGCCCGCCGC
>CAZKIB010000255.1:274-6147 GCA_964552425.1 uncultured Anaerolineaceae bacterium
TGTTCGATGTGCTGGCGCCGCGCTACACCGAACGTGCGGGGGGGTACACCCGTATGTACAAACTGGAACCGCGCAAAGGTGATCGCGCCGAAATGGTGCTGATCGAACTGGTTGACCGCGAACAGGCGTGACCCGCTACCGGGCAACACTCGCTTACGACGGGACGAATTACCAGGGTTTCCAGCGTCAGGCGGGGGACACCCCCACCATTCAGACAGCGGTTGAGCGCGCTATCCGCCAGGTGACCCAGCAAAACGCGGTGGTAATCGGCGCGGGACGCACGGACACCGGTGTGCATGCCCTGGGTCAGGTGATCGCCTTCGATGTGGAGTGGCCTCATGAAGCGAGTGTGCTGCTGCGAGCGCTCAATGCGGTTCTGCCGGATGACATCGCCCTTCAGGATTTGACGCCGCAGCCGGGGTTTCACCCGCGCTTCGATGCCGCGTCGCGGGTGTACAGCTACACCATCATCCACGCGCCGCAGCGCCAACCTTTATGGCACGGGCGCGCATGGCACATCTGGGGGAAGCTTGAATCAGCCGTCCTGCACACTACCGCAGGGCTGCTGATCGGCGAACACGACTTCGCCACCTTCGGCCATCCGCCACGCGGCGAAAACACAGTCCGGCGGGTGCTGCGTTCCGAATGGGGAATTTTCCCGGAAGCCTTCGGACGGCGGCTGGTGTATACTATCGAGGCCACCGCCTTTTTGCAGCACATGGTAAGGCGCATCGTGGGGACACAGGTCGACGTGGCGCGCAGCCTCATCACCGAGCAGGCGTTTACAGCAGCGTTTCGGGCGGCTGATCTGGCAAAGACTGGCACGCTGGCCCCACCGCAGGGGCTGGTACTGGAATATGTATACTATGCCTGAATTGTGCCTTGATTGCGGGTAAATCATTCGTAAAATAGAGTAGTTCGTAACCGGAACAGCGGGAGACGCCCGCCGGAGGATCGTTGTGAAACAAAAGACTTACGCACCCAAACCAGGCGACATTGAGCGCGAATGGTGGGTCGTGGACGCAGAAGGTCAAACGCTGGGGCGTCTCGCCACGCAGATCGCTACCATTTTGCGCGGCAAGAACAAACCCATCTTCGCGCCCAATACCGACACCGGCGACTATGTAATCGTCATTAACTGCGAAAAAATCGTCACCACTGGCAATAAGCTGGACGACAAAATCTATTACCGGCACTCGAAATACAACGGCGGCCTGAGTTCCATTACCCTGCGCCGCCAGTTGGAGAAATTCCCGGATCGCGTGATCGAACTCGCCGTCAAGGGGATGCTGCCGAAGAACGCCCTGGGCCGCCAGATGTTCAAAAAGCTCAAAGTGTACGCGGGCAGCAGCCATCCGCACGCGGCACAGAACCCGAAACCGCTGGAACTGTAGGAAGGGAACACCCATGTCTGCTCAGTATTACGAAGGCATTGGCCGCCGCAAATCCGCAAGTGCGCGCCTGTTCCCCGGCGGAACGGGTAATATCATCGTCAACGATAAAGACGGGCGTGATTATTTCCCTCGCGCCGGTGATGTCGAATCCGTCATGGAACCCCTGCGCGCCATCGGCCAGGAACGCAGCTTCAATATCACCGTGCATGTGAACGGCGGCGGCATCAGCGGCCAGCGCGATGCGGTGCGGTTGGGCGTGGCCCGCGCGCTGCTCAAACTGGACCCTGACATGAAACCGCAGCTCAAGGACGGCGATTTCCTCACCCGCGACCCGCGCGTGAAGGAACGTAAGAAACCCGGCCTCAAGCGCGCGCGCAAGGCCCCGACCTACACCAAACGCTAAACAGAATCATCCGCTTCTGGTAAAATCCGGCAAGGCTTTCACAGTCTTGCCTTTTTTGTATTGAGGACTTGAACGTGTCCAATTTTGCGGATTTTCGCGACCACACCGGCGCGCGGACTGATAAATTCTTTAAGGCGACACTCTTTCAGGGGGACATGCTGCTGGTGGGTCTCAACTGTCTTGAACCCGGCCAGATTCAGCATGTTCATGACCACAGCGATCAGGACAAAGTGTATGTCGTGCTGGAAGGCAGCGGACGTTTTACAGTGGGTGACGACATCCGCGATGCCGGCGAAGGCGTGATTGTGTGGGCACAGGCCGGGGTCCCGCATGGTGTCGAAAATGTCGGCAGCGTGCGCCTGACGATGCTGGTCTGCATCGCCCCGCCGCCCAACTGAGTGAACGGAGAACCCGGATGACTGACCTGAACCGAGATGATAACGCCATGCGGGACCTGCTGGCAGACGCCAGGGTGATCGCTGTCGTCGGACACTCCGACAAACCTTACCGCACCAGCTACCAGATCGCGGCTTATCTGCGGCGTGTCGGCTACATGGTTTACCCCGTCAATCCAACGGTTGCGAGTATCGACGGCCAGCCCTGTTATGCGACTCTGGCGGATGTGCCGGAACCCATCGACATCGTGAACGTCTTCCGCCGGGCGGAACATCTGCCGGAAGTGGTGGAGGACGCTGTTCAGGTTGGAGCGAAAGCCGTCTGGGGACAGTTGGGGGTGGTGGATGAGGCCGCTCGCCAGCGCGCACTGGACGCCGGGCTGGATGTGGCGCTGGATGTCTGCATCAAAGTCGAACACGCCCGCCTGCTGAGGTAGCGGGATGCGACTCACGCTCATCACCATCGGGTCACGGGGCGATATTCAACCCTTTATACCGCTTGCGCTCGGTCTCAAGGCCGCCGGTCATACCGTCAAAATTGCGACTCATGCGCCATATGAAGCCTTCGTGCGCGGCTCCGGGCTGGATTTCCACCCCATTGTCGGCAACCCACAGGAGATGCTCCAGGAGGAGGGGGGGTTGGCGTGGCTGGAAACCGGGCGTAACCCGCTGACTTTCCTCAACCGGATGCGCGATCTGGCTGCGGAGCTGATGGAGCAGTTGGGGCGCGATTGTCTGGAAGCGTGCCAGGATGCTGACGCGGTGCTGTTCTCCACCCTCGGCTTTTTCGTCGGTGTGCCCATCGCCGAAAAACTCGGTATCCGGGGCATCGCCACTTATCTCCAGCCCCTGAACAGGTCCCGCGCTTATGCCGGCATTCTCTTTCCTGAACTCCCGGCTGGCCTGCCGGGGCGCGGCGTATACAACCGCCTGACTCATGACGCCATTATGGAGATGAACTGGCAGCTGTTCAAACAGGCCTACAATCAACTGCGTACCGGCCTGCTCGGTTTGCCAGCGGAAAAGCGTTCGTTCCGCCAGGCGATCAATGATCCTTACCCCGTCGTGTATGGCTACAGCCGCCACGTTCTGCCGCCCCCGCCGGATTGGAGCGCGCACATCTGTGTCAGCGGCTACTGGTTCCTCGATGATACCCACTGGCAGCCGCCTGCCGCGCTGGTTGATTTTCTGAATTCCGGGCCACCGCCGGTCTACATTGGCTTCGGCAGCATGGCGAACCGCGACGCGGAACGGCTTACGCACATCATGCTGGACGCGGTGCAGCAAAGCGGTCAGCGCGCCATCCTCCTGAGCGGATGGGCCGGTCTTGGCAGCCATGATTTGCCGGATACGATCTACAGGCTGGATTACGTGCCGCATGGCTGGCTTTTCCCGCGCATGGCGGCGGTGGTCCATCATGGCGGCGCGGGAACCACTGGGGCGAGTCTGCGTGCCGGCGTGCCCACCATCGTGGTGCCGCATTTCGCCGACCAGCCGTTCTGGGGCCGGCGCGTGGCTGCGCTTGGGGTCGGGCCGCAGCCTATCCCGCAGAAAACGCTGACAGCCGGCAAACTTTCCACCGCGATCCAACAGGCGGTATCCAACATCCCTATGCGCCAGCGCGCTGCTGACCTGGGTGCGAAAATCCGCGCCGAAGATGGTGTGGCAGCGGCAGTAAAGCGGATTGAACAGGTGCTTTCCCGCTAGAACTGCGCCATCAGTTTGCGCCGGAACTCATCGTGGCCTTTAGGTTCGATCACAAGGTTTTTCGCCTTGTGGAACGCCATAAAGTCGCGCATGGCCCCGGCCACATCCTGGACAAGCGGCTCATCCGGTTCGATGCCCGGTTCCAGATGCAGCGCCCGCAGGTAGAGCGTCCCGGTCTTGCGTTCCAGTTTCGGGTCAAAGCGCCCCACCACCCGGTCACGATGCACAATCGACAGGCAGAAATACCCCCAGATGCGATCCGGTTCACGCTTGTAGGCTTCCAGCATATTACGATAATTCCAGAGCGCCACATCCCGCCCACGTGCCCAGAAAAGGCTGTCGAAGAAGCTGAGGAAGGTCGTGTGTTCCGGCTGAATATCACCATCCAGCGCCCGCTGTAGATCAGGTAAACGGTCCCGGTGAACGACCATCTCCACGATCTCACCAGACAGGACTTCACCTTCCACTTCCACAAGAACACCCTCTTTGACAAGCGCGTGAATGATGGGCCGCGCTTCGGTACGCTTCATGTACGAGTAATCAGCAGCCTGAAGCGGTTCGCAAATGCCCAGTGCTTTCGCCGCATGTTCGATATGAAAACGATGCGCTTCCGCAGGGGTAGGAACCGACTGATCCACCCATTCCGGCAGCACCCGTTCACTCAGGTCATAAACCCGCTGGAACTTGATCCGGTTGGTAATCATCACGTCCCCGGTGTTATACAGGTATTCCAGCGCCTGTTTGGCAGGTTTCCAATCCCACCAGCTTCCGCGCCGGGGTCCGTTGTACTCAAAATCGCTGGTGCGCAGCGGGCCTTCTGCGGCGATGCGCGCCTGGACCTGTTCGAGCAGACGCCGATTCTCTTCATCCGCAAGGAAGTTGCTGAACCACCAACTGTTGGGGTTGTCTCGATAATGCTGCATTTTCGGCAGGCTGTAACGATAATGCTTCAGTGGGATAATACACGCCGCTTTTTTCCAGTATTCGAACAAACGGCGGCTGTCCGGGTCAAAGATCAGCGCGTCGAAATCTGCCGGGTCATACTGCCCCACGCGGCTCCACATGACCAGGTACTGGCTGCGGGCGACCATATGCAGGGTGTCGATCTGCACACAGCCAAGTTGTTCGACAATATCATAAAGCGTATCCTGAGTGGCCGGCTGCCGAGGGCGGGCGTGCAGATGCTGCGCATAGAGGGCCAGCGCGCGGCTGGCGGGCAGAGGAATGGGCGAAGCGGGAAGTTTTACGGTCATGAGTTGGAGTCCACTGAAACTGCGCGACTCCAAATATAGCACATCTGTCCTAAGAAAACAAATTCAGAAACTATGGGTTACAGCACGGGGAATTCAGGCGTGCGAGGCAGTCATCCCCACAGCATCCAGGGCTTCGCGCATGGAAGGCACAGCGGCGCAATCGACCCGGAACGTGCGTGCCAGGGTATCGATGATGCACCCGGCCAGTGGGTTCACACGCCCCACCACAACAACGGACCCCAAAGCGGGATGCCGGAAGAAATCCCCCGTCACGGCCCGGATTTTAACCAGTTCATGCGGGAACTTTTCCAGCCGTGTCATATCCATTAACACGTGCACTGGCGCGTCACAGGAATCCAGATACTGCGATGTAATTTCCTGGGCGAATGCTCCAAAATCCTCAAGTGAAGATTCTTTCTGAATAGAAAGGAGCACAATCTGTTTTTCAACCTGCCATTTCAAACGGTACGCCATGTAACATCCTGAAGGTTATATTACACGTGTGAGATCATTATAACACCCCTCTCATGCCGTTCTGTGAAATTTGTCGAAATTTAGCGTAAGCATCTTAACGAAAGTTGGTAAGCACCCTTTCCGACCCTACAGGCCACCGATCAGACTGATGATGCTGGCAATGACATCATTGTAAAAATTGCCGCCCACCTGCCGCACGATCATGAACGGTTCGCTCGGCGCGCCCATGAAAGGCCGCAGCGTCCAG
>CAZKIB010000255.1:6157-9338 GCA_964552425.1 uncultured Anaerolineaceae bacterium
ATCTGCGTGCCGACGAAGCCATACAGCAGCATCCACAACACAAACAGCAGGCGGCGCGTCCCGCGCCCTTCGGTGTTATCGGCATCGACGCTGTGTTCAAAACCCTGCTTGAGAAACACCAGCCCCATGCTCCCGGCAATACCAAAGATCGCCACGTTGAGCAGTTTGAAGAACTGGTAGCCGCTGGTCGTGGACAGGAAGAACAGCGTCACCGGGGCCAGGCTGACCAGCAGCACCGAAGTCGTGGTCATGGCTGTGAGAATCAGCGCAATATTTTGCAGAATGCTTTGCTTCGAGCCAAACAGGATGTTGAAGAAGTACAGCGACGGCGCGCAAATAAACAACGTGATGACAAACAGCACTGGTAGCTTGACCATCGAACTGAACACCTGCGGCACACTGTTCGATGCGCCCATCACGCCGCCGTACAGGCCCAGGAATACGAATGAGGCGATCAGCATGGAGATGATCTTGTCGCGCAGGCCAATCTCCTCGCGAATTTCAGCAAAGAATGTGTAACGATCCCGCAGGATGCGCTCGACGATTGCGAGATCGTCAATCAGCCCCTTACGAGGGCGGGCCATGATTGGCACGGGCCGCTGCTCCAGCACCAGATCATCCACGAACAGATCATTCATATCGGGCGTGGTATTTTTTTGCATGATGGTTCCTCCTCGGCTACAGCCCGCGCAGCAGGCTGATCAGACTGTTGATGACATCGGCGTAGAAGTTGCCTCCGACCCGGCGCGCCAGCATAAACGGTTCGCCCGGTTCGCCGATAAACGGGCTGATCGTCCAGGCCATCTGTGTGCCGACGAAGGCATACAGGATCATCCACGCGGTAAACAGACGCTGCCGCGCCGAACGCCCCTCCTCGTTATCCGCATCCACGCTGTTGGCGAACCCCTGCCGCAGAAAATTCAGCCCCATCACCCCGGCTATGGCGAAGATGCCGACATTCAGCAGCTTGAAAAAGGCGTACTCACTGGTACTCATCAGGAAGAACAGCGTGACCGGGGCCAGGCTGACCAGCAGTACCGAGGTTGTCGTCATGGCTGTGAGAATCAGCGCGATGTTTTGCAGGATGCTCTGCCGGGAGCCGAACAGAATGTTGAAGAAATACAGTGAGGGGGCGCAGATCAACAGCGTGATGAGGAACAGCGCCGGCAGCTTGACCGCCGAACTGAACACCTGCGGGACACTGTGCGACGCGCCCATCACCCCGCCGTACAGCGCCAGAAACACGGCGGACGATAACAGCATCGCCCGGATTTTACCGACCAGATCAACTTCTTCACGAATTTCGCGGAAGAAAAGGAACCGATTCCGAAAGATGGTCTCCACAACCGCCAGATCGCTTATAAAATGGGGTTGTGCCGGTACAGGTCGATCCTCCAGCAGCAGATTGCTCATGGTGTATCCCCCTGAATAAACGGTTTTTCCAATGATTGTACACAGATCAGGTTACAGTATCCTCAAAAACACGGGACGGTTCGGTTAAGAATAACGCGGAGCGCAGCATGACGACACTGACGATTGTCGGCCTGGGGCCGGGTGAACTGGACGATCTCTCGCGGAAAGCCTTCCGCACACTCAAGCAGGCCGGGACGGTTTATTTACGAACGGCGCAGCACGGCTGTGTGAGCTGCCTGCCGCAGAACGATGTGAGCTACACCAGCTTTGATGACCTGTACGACTCCGCCGAGAGTTTTGAGCAGGTCTACGACACGATTGTCGGGCGCGTGCTGGAAGCGGCCAAAATCGGCGATGTGGTCTATGCCGTGCCCGGCGACCCGCTGGTCGGCGAATCCACCACGCTGCGCCTGCTGAGTGCCGCAAAGGCATCCGGCATCACCGTCGAGATCGTCAGCGGTATCAGCTTTGTGGAGCCGACCCTGGCTCTGCTCGGTATTGACGCGCTGGACGGTTTGCAGGTGATTGATGCCCTGCAAGTCGCCGCCATGCACCACCCGCCCATCAACCCGGATCAGCCCGCCCTGCTCGGCCAGGTCTACAGCCAGGCCGTCGCGTCGGACGTCAAACTGACCCTGATGAACCAGTACCCGGACGACTTCCCGGTGCAGCTCCTCCACGCCGCCGGGACGCCGGATGCCATCGTCGAGAACCTGCCGCTGCACGCCATCGACCAAAGCAACCACATCGGCCACATGACCAGCCTGTTTGTGCCTGCGCTCGGCGGCATGTCCAGCTTCGAGCACGCCCAGGAGATTATCGCCCATCTGCGCGCACCGGAAGGATGCCCCTGGGACCGCAAGCAGACCCACGACTCGCTGCGCCAGTTTCTGATCGAGGAGACTTACGAGGTGGTGGACGCCATCGAATCTGGCAGCACCGACTCACTTTATGAGGAGCTTGGCGACCTGCTGCTGCAAATCGTGCTGCACACCCAGATCGCCATTGATGACGGTGAGTTTAAAATGTCCGACGTGATCGGCCACATCAACGCCAAGATGATCCGCCGTCACCCGCACGTCTGGGGCGACGCCAGCGCTGACAGCCCCGATCAGGTCGTCACGAACTGGGAGGCGCTCAAACGCCAGGAAAAAGCCGCCAACGGCAAACCCGACGAGTATCTGCTCGACAGCATCCCCAGAGGTTTACCCGCCCTGCTGCAAGCCCACCAGTATCAGGCCCGCGCTGCGAAGGTCAATTTCGATTGGCCGCAGGTGGAGGATGTCATTGCCAAAGTGCGTGAGGAAATCGACGAACTGCTGGAAGCGGCCACACCGGAGCAGCAGGCCGAGGAGATGGGTGATCTGTTATTCGTGCTGGTCAACTGGGCGCGCTGGCTGAAGGTGGAGCCGGAAACCGCCCTGCGCGAAGCCAATGCCAAGTTCTACCGTCGCTTCCGTTACATCGAACAGCAGGTGCGCGCGCGCGGCACGCAGTTGAGCGACCATCCGCTGGATGTCCTCGACGCCCTCTGGGACGAAGCAAAGGACAAGGGATTGTAGGGCAGTGCCGCCGATTGAAAGGCTTGTCCGGTGATTATGGGCAAATCTGGATAATCATTGTCATTGCTCAAGCCCTCAACCCCTGGCCCCTTCTCCCTCATGGAGAAGGGGAGTAAGAGTGGATTTAAGTCCCTCTCCATGACGCGAAGCGGAGGGATTTAAGGCTTGTCCGGTATTAGATGATAAGTGTTTCAAGGGCACCATCC
>CAZKIB010000256.1:0-264 GCA_964552425.1 uncultured Anaerolineaceae bacterium
GTTCCCGCCGATAACCGCGTACTCAATGGAAAAAAACTTTACGCTTTTTTGATTCAAGAAGGATTTCTTCGAATTTACATTCCAAAAGCGCGAAAAAACCCCGTAAAAAGTTCGATAGATATTCACCCTGTCAAAGATACTGCTTTTTCCGTTACTGAAGTCGGCGAGGTCATTGAACTTTCTGATCCTCAACTAAAGAAATGTGCGCCAAAGGAAACTTTTTTTATTCTTGTAGACCGACTAGCTTTCCGTACAGAGGATGAA
>CAZKIB010000256.1:279-2235 GCA_964552425.1 uncultured Anaerolineaceae bacterium
ATCCGACAGGCGTTTAAGGCGAGTGTTAAGGTCGCAAACATGCGGCAATTTGGAGAGGCCAAAGTTGTAACGACCGAGGGCGAGCAGATGATTCTAAGTGAGGAAAATGTTTGCTCGATTTGCGGCTATTTGTTTCCACGGTTTACAGCTAGGCTCTTTAGCTTTAACTCACCTGTCGGAGCCTGTCCCACTTGCAATGGGTTTGGAAATATTCTGACGGTGGATGAGGCGGATCGCGGCTTCAGCGCCGGTCAGTTTGTGTCCCGCAGCATTTCGGGTGTGGTCAAACCGGGTGGCGCTGCCGAGGCGCAGGCCCGCTGGGGCTATGCCATCGTCGAAAAAGGCATCGCCGAACCGCTGCTGACCACCGGCGGAACCACCGCCACCCTCACCGGCATCAGCTCGACTTCCCGGAACGTCGAACTCGCTGTGCAGTATCTCGAACTGGTCAATACCGACCCTGTGCAAAGGCATCGAAGGCACGCACTGGGAATGGGCCGACCAGTCCCGCCAGCTTATCAGACCCGCCGGCGGCGCGGCCAGCTTCACCGAAGTGGGCTGGAACCCGAATACCGACTGGATGTTCGGCAATGTCTTTAACTCCTACTATTCCAGCGAAGCGCAGGTCGGGGCCTGGCCGGAAACCGCTGAACTGAACCGCAGTGCGCGCCCGTCACCGGTTCTCGGCTTTACCTTCGACCCTGCCCCGGTGGAAACCGAGGTCGCCTCGCTCTCCGCCGTGCGGGCCGAATTTGTGGAGCCAGTTACCTACGGCCTCATCGACCCGGCGGAAGGCGTTCCCGCCCTGATTGAAGCGCAGCGGGCCGCCGGTATCGAACGGGTACAGGAAGAAATGGCGGCCCAGATCGAAGCCTGGAAAGCCAACATGGCCTGAGATTGACCGGGCTGAATTGGTCTTACGGGTGTTGCCAGTTTTTGTGGCAGCACCCGTCTTTTTGCATGATAATCATGTCAAAATTCTGATGAAATGAGTGGGTATGTCTGAAAAACTTTCTCTCGTGCAGGTCGGGCAAACCGACCTCAAAGTGACCGAGATGGGCCTCGGCACAGCCCATATCACCAAGTTTGGCGAAGCCGAAGCCATCGCCATTGTCCAGAAAGCGCTCGAAAGCGGTATCAACTTCATCGACACCGCCCCGTTGTACAAAACGGAAACGGTTGTTGGCAAGGCCCTGGCGGGTGTCCCGCGTGACAGCTACGTGCTGGCAACCAAGATTGGCCGTCTGCCGGATGGCAAAGGGGGCTTCACCTTCAACTATACCCGCGACGAAGTCATGCAGAGCATCGAAAACAGCCTCAATGCGCTCCAGATTGATCGCATCGACATCCTGCACATCCACGACCCGGACAATCATTACGAACAGGCGCTCAACGAAGCCTATCCCACTCTGGCTGACCTGCGCAGGCAGGGGGTGATTAAAGCCGTCGGCTCTGGCATGAATCAATGGCAGATGCTGGCCGATTTTGCCCGCAGCGCCGCCTTCGACTGTTTCCTGCTGGCCGGCCGCTACACTCTGCTGGAGCAGACTTCGCTGGACGCACTGGAACTCTTCAGACAGAAACACATGAGTGTCTTCGCGGGTGGGGTCTACAACAGCGGCATTCTGGCAACCGGCGCAACTTCCAACGCCACCTACAACTATCGTCTCGCCCCGCCGGAGATTATGGACAAGGCCAAACGGCTCGAAGTCGTCTGCACGCGGCATGGGGTTCCCCTGAACGCAGCGGCAGTCCAGTTCGCCCATGCGAACCCGGCCATTACCTCACTGGTGCTGGGGGCAGATCGCGCCGATCAGATTCAGGACAATCTGGCTGCGCTCCGGTTTCCGATCAGCGCGGCCTTCTGGGCTGATCTGCGCGCCGAAAATCTGATCGAACCGGGCGCGCCCACGCCGCAGGCATAAACATGAAAATTACCGCTGTTCAGACCTTATG
>CAZKIB010000256.1:2267-4154 GCA_964552425.1 uncultured Anaerolineaceae bacterium
GAACCGGCACGCCAGTGGTTCACGTCGCGTTATCGCACCATCAAGGCGGACTGCGCCATTGTGGTTATCTCGACGGAAGAAGGTTTGCAGGGCATCGGCGAAGCCTGCGCCTATGGCTGGCCCTTGCAGATTCAGCAGTGGGTGGACTGGCTCAAACCAGACCTGATCGGGCGCGACCCATCCGACTGGTCCATCGTGCCGCACCCCAACGGACGGTCACGGGCTTATGACTGCGCCGTTGCTGGCATCGACTGTGCCCTGTGGGACCTGCGCGGGAAGATCGCCGGCAAACCTGTCGCCCAACTGCTGAAAGCCGGTGCGCTGGATGCGGTGCGTTTGTACGCCTCCAGCGGCTGCCGTTACGACTGGAATGATCGCCCGGAGCAGTTGATCGAAGAAACCCTCGGCTACATTGAGCAGGGTCTCACGGCTTGCAAGGTGCGCATCGGCACGGAATGGGCCTGGAACGGCGTCACGGTGGATCGCTTCCTCGGCCTCATGCGTGAACTGGCGCAGGCGGTGGCTGGCCGCATGGAACTGATGCTGGATGGCAACCAGCGCCTTACCGAAGATCAGGCCCTTCAGATTGCCAGAGAGCTTGATCGACTCGGTTTCATCTGGTTTGAGGAACCTATTCCGCAGACTGATCTCGACGGTTACGCCCGGCTGAACGCCGCAGTGGATTTGCCCGTGACCGGTGGTGAACAGTACACCACGCTGGAACAGTTTCGCCCCTATCTCGAAAAGCAGGCTTACGGCATCGTCCAGCCGGACGCCGGGGTCTGTGGCATCACGGAATGTATGCGCATCGCGCAGGCCGCGGACCGGTACGGTATCCCCCTGTGCCCGCATAGCTGGCACAACGGCCTGATGGCGATGGCAAACGCCCATCTGGTCGCTGCCCTGCCAGACCCGCGTGTGCTGGAAGTCTGTATGATTCAAGGCCCCTTGCAATGGGAAATCCTCGCGGAGAAACCGCCCATCACCGATGGCTGGCTGTCACTGGGCGATAGTGGCGGATTGGGGGTCCAACTGGCAGAACATCTGGAAGCGCGCTTTCCTTACATTGAGGGTCATTACGCCATTGTCGTAGAAAGATGATTATTCATGAAAATTACGGCTGTTAAACCCATTATGGCCGATGGCGGCCACCGCATATTTGTCTTCGTCAAAGTTGAAACCGACCAGCCGGGTCTCTTTGGGTGGGGTGAAGCCTCACTGGAAGGCAAACCCCGCGCCGTCGCCGGGTGCATCGAAGACTTCGAGCCGATGATCGTCGGCGAAGACCCGCGCCGCGTCGAATATATCTGGCAGATTCTGTACCGCAGCGCCTTCTGGCGGCAGGGCGTCATCGGTCTGTCGGCCATTTCCGGCATTGACCAGGCTTTGTGGGACATCAAAGGCAAAGACCTCGGCAAACCCGTTTACGAACTGCTCGGCGGGCCGGTGCGCGATAAAGTCCGCATGTATACCCACTTCGGCGGCGCAACCCCCGAACAGGCCGCTGAAAATGCCCTCAGCAAAGTCGCCAAAGGCTGGACCGCGATCAAGACCGTGCCCATGCCGCCCACCAACGCGCTGGACGGAATCGAAATCATCAAACAATCCGCCGAAAAACTGCGCGCTGTGCGCGAAGCCGTAGGCGATGGTATCGACATCCTGCTCGATTTTCATGGGCGCGTCACCCCGCAGATGGCGATCCAGTACGCGAAGGCTTACGAACCCTACCACCCGTTCTTCATTGAGGAACCGGTGCAGGCCGAAAACGCAGCGGCGATGGCTCAGGTGACACGCGCCACCAGCATCCCGGTTGCCACCGGCGAACGGCTGTTTACCCGCTGGGGCTTCCGCGAAATTCTGGAAACCGGCGCGGCCAGCCTGCTGCAA
>CAZKIB010000256.1:4185-9330 GCA_964552425.1 uncultured Anaerolineaceae bacterium
AGCGAACTGCGTAAAATCGGCACAATGTCCGAAGTCTATTATGCCGGACTCGCCCCGCACAACCCCTATGGCCCGGTGTCGACAGCCGCCTGTGTACAGATCGATTTCGCCGCGCCCAATTTTGTGATTCAGGAAATGGTCGACCCGGACAACGCCCCGGAAGCCATGTCCCTTATCAAGGACCCCCTGCCCGTCATTGACGGCCACATCCTCCCGCCCACGAAACCGGGTATTGGTGTGGAAGTGGATGAAGCCGCCTGCGCGAAACGTCCGCCTGATTTTTCAGTTGCGCGGGTGCGCCAGATGGTGCTGGGCAATTATCAGGCGTTCCATAAGGACGGCGGCATCGCCGATTCGTAGCAGACAGCCGATTGAGGAGAACACAATGGCAAAACTCAGACAGAAAGTGATGATTCTTTACCTCGCCAATTCCGCGCTGGATAGTGCTGTGCGCGGCTGGACCATGTACGATGGGACCGGCCAGGAAGCCCACACCACCGGCGACGGCGGCGAACCACCCTATCCCACTGGGTTGGACGCCATGCAGGACGGCTGGCGTGTCATTCAGTTTCCACAGTTGATCCCGCCCTATCCGGGCACAGAATACACCACATCGTTCCAGCGTTATGAGTACATCTTCGAAAAATTGCAGGAGGTCGAGTAATGGTTGACAAACAGTATTTGCTCAATTCGCGTCAGGTGGCCGAGTTCGTGGCGCGCGGTTTCCTGCGCTTTGATGAACTTGTGCCGGACGACATCAATCAGGCGGTCATGGATGCCTTCGACAAAGGCGGCATCAAGAGCCACGCAGCCGGCACACCGCTGTCCGAGTGTTACCCGGAACCGTCGCCCATTGGCCGTATGCTGCGGATGCCGGAAATCCAGGGCGTCATCCACAGTCTGGTTGGCCCGGACCCACTGTTCGACCATCACGCCATCCATGTGCGCCAGCCCAACGAAGGTAAGGCGCAGGGAATGCACGGCGACTCGATCATCGACACCAGGATGCACTTCGACATCCAGATCATGTACTTCCCGCACGATGTCCCGCTGGAAATGGCGGCACGCTGCTCGTCCCTGGCAGCCACTTCCGCCGCATCAATGAAATGGACATCGCCCGCTACCAGAACTTTGTCGGCCAGATTCCGATGGTCTGCAAAGCTGGCAGCATCCTCGTTCTGCATCATGGTATCTGGCACTGTGGCCGCCAGAACACGACAGATCGCAAACGCTACATGTACAAAATCCGCCTGAACCCGCGTGTCCGCCAGTACCGCCTGTGGAACACGGACGATCTCGATGCGGAATACACCAAACACCAGCCCATCTTCGCCGGCGAAAAACGCAGCGATATTCAGGCTATCCTGGCGCAGCGCGAACCCTGGTTTGAGGACGGCGAAGGCCGCATCGAAATCGTCAACCGCGTGCGCATGTGGCGCTTCCTGACCGGTGACGAAAACTTCGATGTGCATTACTGGCTGACCCGTCTGGAAAACATGCCCGAAAACCGCCTCGAAATGGCGTAATCGCCGCCACAATCCACCCCACAAATACCATCTTTCGCAGGGGCGATTCGTGAATCGCCCCTCGGCCTGCTCAACCGAGGTTATCCCATGAAAATCACCCGTCTCGAAACCATTTTTGTCAGACCGCGCTGGTTGTTCCTGAAAATCCATACCGATGAGGGCATTGTCGGCCTCGGCGAGCCGGTGGTCGAGGGCCGTTCGCAGACTGTCGCAGCCGCCGTCCATGAAATCGGGCGTTATCTCATCGGCCAGGACCCGCGCAAATTCGAGCATCACTGGCTGGCCATCTTTCGCGGGCAGTTCTATCGCGGCGGCCCGGTGCTGACCAGCGCCCTCTCCGGTATCGAACAGGCCCTGTGGGACATTATGGGCAAATGGCTCGGCCAGCCAGTTTATACCCTGCTCGGCGGCGCGACTCGTGACCGCATCCGCATGTACGGCTGGCTGGACGAAGCCTCCTATGGCGATTATGTCGAAGCCGGCAAAGTCAGCATCAGGGCCGGCTTTACCGCCTTCAAACTGGCTGTGCCGGGCGCGGTGAACATCGTCGATACCCGCAGCGCGGTGGATGAAATCGTTGGTCATTTCGCCCGCTTCCGCGAAGCGCTCGGCCCGGACATTGACGTGGGCTACGACTTTCACGGGCGCGTCAGCCCGGCGATGGCGGTGCGCATCGCCAAAGAACTCGAACCCTATTACCCCATGTTCATTGAAGAACCTGTTCTGCCGGAAAATATTGACGCGCTCGTCACCGTTGCCCGCAGCACGACCATTCCTATCGCCACCGGGGAGCGCCTGTTTACCAAATGGGGCTTCCGCGAGGTGCTCGAAAAGCAGGCAGCGGTCATCTTGCAGCCCGATCTGTCGCACGCCGGGGGCATTCTGGAAGTCAAAAAAATCGCCGCGATGGCCGAATGTTATTATGCCGCCATCGCCCCGCACTGTCCGCTTGGCCCCATCGCGCTGGCCGCCTGCCTCCAACTTGACGCCTGTACGCCCAATTTTCTGGTGCAGGAACACTTCACCACCGGCGAAGGCTATCTCAAGGAACCATTCAAAATCGTGGATGGTTATATTGACCTGCCGACCAGGTCGGGCCTGGGCATTGAACTGGATGAGGAAGCCATCGCCGGTAAAATTTACGACGGCTCCTGGGAAACCCCGCGCCTGTGGCACAAGGACGGTTCGGTGGCGGATTGGTAATATATTGTGTCGCCAATCACAAATCCCGGTAGTACAATCATGGTGCATTTTTTCGCACAGGTCGCGCAGACATGACCGTCATCGACACCCACCAGCACTACTGGGATTTGGAACGCTTCCACTACCGTTGGATACCGGATAATTCGGTACTGTCACAGAACTATCTGCCCGCAGATGTCCTGCCGCTGATGCAGCAGGCCCGTGTGGATGGCTGCGTGCTGGTCGAAGCCGGGGTCAATCAACCTGCTGAACTGCACTGGTTTCTTGAACTGGCCGCCGCACATACGCATATCATGGGAGTCGTCGGTTATATCGACCTCCTCGGTGATGTTCAGGCCGTGCTGGACTCGATCAGCCCGGAACACGGCCATTATCTCAAGGGCGTGCGCATCGGCATCAGTGACCCGGCGGTGGATTACTCCGTTTATCATCCCGGCTTGTCTGTCCTGGCTGCCCACAGTCTCACCTGTGATCTGCTCATCCGCAGTGACACGCTGCCACAGGTCGCGCAGTTGGCACAGGCCAACCCACAGGTGACATTCATTCTCGATCACTTTGCCGGCGCGACGATCCGTCCAGATGGCTATACGAACTGGCAGAAGCAGCTTGAGCCTGTCGCGGCGCTGCCCAACACGGTGATGAAAGTCTCCGGTTATCTGACCGCCGCGGACCCGAAACCGCCTGCGCTCGAAACACTGCGCCCTTATTTCGAGATCGCGCTGCGAATTTTCGGCCCTTCCCGCCTGATGTACGGCAGCGATTGGCCGGTCTGTTTGCTCGGTGACAGCTATCAGGCCAGCGCAGACCTGCTCAGGCAGCTTACCCACGCGCTCACCCCGGACGAGCAGGCCGCCATCTGGGGCCGAACCGCCATTGAGACCTATCAACTATAATCAAGGAGTTTTCTTAAATGGTCGCACCAATTGCCTTACAGCTTTACACCCTACGCGAAGCCGCCAAAAGCGGTTATGAAGCCGTTGTGCGCCGGGTCGCCGAGATCGGTTATGTAGGCGTCGAACCCGCCGGTTTCCCCGGTTCGTCGGTAGAAGCCGCCGCCAGACTCTACGCCGAACTGGGCCTTCAGGTCCCCAGCATCCATGCCAAATTCCCGGCGGGCGCGGACAAAAATGAAGCCATCGAAACCGCCCTCGCGCTCGGCTCCAAACGCATCATCGCCGGCATTGGGCGGGGTGATAAATGGGACACACTCGACAAAATCAAAGCTAACTGTGACCTCATCAACGAAGCCGCCAGCAACACTGCCGAACATGGCATCGCGGTAGGCTATCACAATCACTGGTGGGAATTCGACACGCTGGTGGATGGTCGTCCGGTCTACGACTACATGCGCGAACTGCTCGACCCGAACGTCTTTTTCCAGATCGACACCTACTGGGTGACAGTCGGCGGGCACAATGTCGTCAGCGTCCTCCAGCAGTTGGGCAGCCGCGCACCCGTCCTGCACATCAAGGACGGCCCGGCGAATAATCCCGATGCCGATATGGTCGCCGTCGGTTCCGGCGTGATGAACTGGCAGAGTATCATGGCCGCATCCGCCAGCACCGCCGAATGGCATATCGTCGAACTGGACCGCTGCGCGACGGATATGTTCACCGCCGTCGAAGACAGCTACAAGTACCTGGTCGGGAAAGGGCTGTCGCGTGGAAAAAACTAAGATCGGCATCATCGGCTGCGGGAACATCAGTGACCGTTATATGCAGTGGTGTCCCAAATTTGAAATTCTGGAAGTGGTCGCCTGCACCGATATTCTGATGTCACGGGCACAGGAAAAAGCCGCGCAGTATGGCATTCGTGCCATGACACTCGAAGACATGCTGGCCGACCCCGATATTCAGATCGTCATCAACCTGACGGTCCCGGCGGTTCATGCCGAGGTCTCGCTTCAGGCGATTGCGGCGGGCAAGAGTGTCTACAGCGAAAAACCGCTGGCGCTCACCCGTGAAGATGGCCTGAAAATTGTCAAAGCGGCGCAGGAAAAAGGCGTACTCGTGGGCTGCGCGCCGGATACCTTTCTCGGAGGCGGCCTGCAAACCTGTCGCAAACTGATCGACGATGGCTGGATCGGCGCGCCGGTAGCGGCTACCGCCTTCATGCTCGGTCACGGGCCGGAAGCCTGGCATCCCAACCCGGACTTTTTCTACAAGGTCGGCGGCGGGCCAATGTTCGATATGGGGCCGTACTACCTGACCGCTCTCATCCACCTGCTCGGCCCGGTCAAACGCATCACAGGCTCGGCGCGCATCTCCTTCCCGCAGCGCTTCGCCACCAGCGACAAACTGCCGCCGGAACTTTACGGCCACGCCATTGATGTGGAGATTCCCACGCACGTCGCCGGCGTGCTGGATTTTGCCAGCGGCCCGATTGCTACGCTCATCACCAGCTTCGATGTCTGGTC
>CAZKIB010000257.1:0-9214 GCA_964552425.1 uncultured Anaerolineaceae bacterium
TCGCAAACTGCCCACGTTCCCACGCTTCGCTGTAATTTTCCCAGCGAAATGATTCCGGAAAGCCCAGTGGATTCCGGCCAATTTCCGCATTGGTCTTCAGGGAATTAAAGAAAATCAACGCGATTGGGCTGATAGCAAAGAGTATCAGTACCATGAGCGTGATATGGTTGAAGATCAGGTTTTCGCCCTGGCGGTGTAAGCGTCTCATATTTCCCAACCTCGTCGTCGCAGATACAGGAACAGAAGAATGACTCCCCCGGCGAAGAAGCTAATCATCAGACCCTGGGCAGCGGCATAGCCTGCGTTGAATTTCTGAAAGGCGTTCTTGAAGATTACAATCCCTAGCACTTCCGATGACTGGCCTGGCCCACCTTGAGTCAACAGCCAGACGTATTCGAACACCAGGAATGACCAGATCATCACCATCATCAGCATAAACGCGACTGTCGGGCGAATGCCCGGAAGCGTCACAGCGATAAATTCCTGCCATCGATTTGCCCCATCGACCTTCGCTGCATCATATAGATCAGGTGGAATCGCTTGCATCGCCGTGAGAAACAGCACCATCAAGAATCCCCAGAAGTGCCAATTGTCAGCGAACGCGATCGACAGCAGCGCTGTATCGGATCGCCCCAAGAAGGCGATGTCCAACCCCTCGATACCGATTCGGTCAAGCTGAGCGCCAATGCCAAAACGGGGACTCAGCAGGTAGCGCCAGATGGAAGCGACCACTACGCTTGGCATGATGAAGGGCATGAATAACAGCATTCGATATATCACAGCGGCGGTTCTCACTCGGGCAAGTAAACTCGCGGCAAACAAGGCCAGCGCGAATGGTATTGTGACAAAAAACGCAGTCCAGATCAGATTGTTCCGTAACGCGTTGCCGAATGATTCATCCTCGAATAACAGAACCCGGAAATTTTCAAGCCCAATGAACTCAGGTGCGCCTAGCCCTGACCATTTGGTCAAGGAATAATAGATGCCCTGCGCAGCAGGTAGTATCACGACCAACGCATGAAGCGTCAGGATTGGAAGCAGAAATGCCCAGGGTATGACAGTTGTTCGCATGAAACGGGTGCGCGTCCACCGCCGGTGGGGCGGTAGTTCTGCCGGTTCTTGTTCATTAGTGGCTCCGTTGCCTGTCAGCAATGCCTTGCCCTGCTTGAACAACGAGTTTGATCGTCCCACCAGCGCCCTCCTTCATCTCATCCATAGTAAAGCTGGCTGCCCAGCATCACTCGTGCCTGGGCAGCCAAAAGGTTCGTTGCAGCAGTCTAGCGCGGTGGGATTGGCGGGACTCTGTCGTTCGCCACATCTTCCTCAAAGGCTGTCTGCAATCCCGACAGATAGGCTTCGGGGGTGATCTCGCCCAGATATACCCGCTGGATCTGTTCGTACAAGTTGGACTGCAAGCCAGGCGGGAAGAATGTCCAGGTCAAGTAGCCGTAATTGTTTTTAGCCGCCGCTTCCCCATAGCGGCTGTAGATCGCCGCGACACGCGGATCCGTGCCACTGAAGGCGTCACTGCCAATCTCAATCGGCGCGAGCGCGAAACCACATTCCACCAGCCGCTGTGCCTGCACTTCCGGCGAGAACATCCAGGCGAGGAGCTGCGCCGCCTCGTCCGGGTGCTGCGAATTGGCATTGATGCCCCACGCTGCACCCAGTCCCGTCATAAACTGTTCCTGACCGTCGCTTGACGGAACCGGGAACCAGTCGAATTCGTTGTTATTGCCGGCATCCGGCCCGAAGTAGTTTGTCGGGAAGAACCACGAACCTTCCAGCGTCATCGCTGCTTCACCATCCCCAACCATCGCATGAGCAGTCGGGAAGCTGTCGGTGAAGAACTTATCCACGCCTCCGGCGATCCAGCCATCCTGGACGATCTGATTCAGCGTGGTGATGGCTTCCAGAAAAGCCGGATCAGTCCAGGGGCGTTGTCCCGTCAGCGCTTCATAAACCTTGTCAGCACCGGCATAGTGGTTGAGAAATGCCGCGACAAGCCATTCATGCGCCGGAGGATAATCACCGAAACCGTTGGCAATCGGGACGATGCCCTCATCGGCGATGGTTTGCAGCAGCGCCAGGAATTCGTCCATCGTTGCCGGTACTTGCCAGCCGTGTTCCTCAAAAAGCGTCTTGTTGTACCAGAAAACCAGCGTTTCCAATGAGTCAGGTAGGATGTAAATCGATCCTTCGGTTTTACCCAGATCAAGCGCCCAGGGGACGAACTGCTCATCCAGCTTGTATTGTTCGACATAATTGTCAAGCGGCAGTAGCAGACCCGCCCTGCTGAATTCCATGCCCTGAACTATGCCATCTGCTGGCACAACATCAGGACCGCCGCCACCAGATAACGCTGTGCCGATGATTGTATAAGCATCAGCTTGCAGCACGACGCGCACCTGTGCCGTCTCACTGAAGCTGTTGAACCCTGCAGTATACAGGTCCGACAAACACTGACCCAACTCATCATCATAAAACCAGAGTTCCAATTGAACCTTTTCCTGCGCCGTTACCGACGCGGGGATAAGCAGTACCAGCAGTCCAAAAATCAGCAAAAAAAACAAACGCATCCTGATTCGCATTTTCTCCTCCATAAATTAGCAGTAACCAAGAGCAATTATTTATGCCTTTATTCGGTGAGTTGTGGAATAGACACCTCCTCCCGATACTGTTATCCAATCAAAGGCAGTAGCCGACCAGACCCTGAGAGTGATGGGTAAGGCAATACTTGCTATCAGAATAATTCGCACGTGACAATTAACACGTGCGAGTAAGGTACTGAGTTTCCGAAGTTTTGTCAAGGAGTTGAGTTATGGAGCAGTGTGAAGGCTGTTCAACTGTTGCTTGATCGTGTGTATCATGCAGGGCGAGACTGCATCAGTCCCAAAGCTCCACGTAATCACTAAAGTGTGCTTTACCTTCCCTCTGTGTTGTAGCCTCTCGGATTTCTGTCACATATCTCAACCTCTTGACACGATTTTGAAAACACAGTAGTTTATTAGCACGTGACAATTGTCACGTGCGAGTAAAATGATGAATGGCCCTGCTATCGAGATCAGGCGTTCTCACCTTATTGAGGCATTCGTATGGGAAAGGAGGCTTATTGTCCGAATTCCTGATTACAGCACTTTGTGAACGTGTGCTTGAAGTTAAAACAGGGCGTGCCACGCTAAATCATCCATTGACCGCACGCGAAGCCCGGACGTTTTATTCGCTCTGCTTACTTTTTATGCGAAACAAAAGCTGATACGCGAGATCACTAGATTAAGGCGAACATACCATGAACAGGACAAAATTACCGAAGTTTATCTTTCTCATCGCCCTGATGGGATTAATGTCCACCGTTTTGGGTTCCGGCGCACTCAGCGCTCAGGACGCAACGACTGTTACTTTTTTGTCAATTTTGGCAGACGATGTGGGTTTCAACAAAATCATCGCCAGTTTGGCAGCAGACTGCCAAGCAGATGTCCCCAATGTGATCTATGAGAGGGAAGGCATCACGCATGACATGCTGGGACAGCGAATTGATCAGCTCGCCGTCAATAATAACCTGCCTATTCTCTTTAATAATGATGCAGGTACCCAATTAGTGGAACTTGTCGACAACGGGTATGTCGTTAATATCGAGGAGGCATTCAGTGAACTGGGCATTTACGACAAATTGAACCCCGCTGCCGCTGCCCTGGTATCCAGCTCGACAGATGACAGAGGCGTCTATGCGATTCCGCTTGAACTGAATATCGAAGGCTTCTGGTATAACAAACAATTGTTCGCGGATCACGGCTTGTCAATGCCAGAAACCTGGGATGACTTGTTGGCAGCAGCAGCCGTCCTGCATGAAAACGGGATTCAACCCTTCGCGGTCGCCGGCAAGGAGAAATGGCCGACGACGCGCCTGTTAGCCGCCTATGCTGCTCGTAAGCTTGGTGTAGAGGGTTTGCTTGCGCTTAGAAGTCGAGATTTGCCAGCGACCGACCCCGGCTTCGTTGAAGCGGCCCAAGCGTTAAAGGATTTGGCTCGAAACGGCTATCTTGGGATAAGCCCAAATACCATTGACTACGGCACCGCCCTGGATCAGTTCCTGCAGGGTCAGGCCGCAATGTATTTCATGGGTAGTTGGGAACTGCGCAGTTTTAATGATCCCCAGAAGACCCTGATAGGGATGGATAGCGTCGGTTTCTTCAATATGCCCCTCGTCGATGGTGGCGTAGGCACAATGGATGACTATTCAATAAACGTAGGAACCGTAGCGAGCGTCTCAGCGGCTGGATACAACGAGGATGTGGGCGCATGGCTGAAATGCGTCTTTAGCCAGTATGGTGACCGGTCGATGAGTGAGTTGGGCATGATTACGCCGTTTCGGGTTGATAACCCGCCCAGCGAATTGACACCGCTGACTCAGCTTGTCCTGGACAAACTGGCTTCCGCGCAAAATGCCTATCTGCCATTCGAATCCTATGTCAATTATCCTCCGGCAAATGTTGTGGTCGGTGACAATGTACAGATACTGATCTCCGACGATTCGTATACGGCTGAACAATATATGGCGGATATCCAGAGAGCGATTGACGAAGAAGGTCAATAAACGGCGTCCACAGGCGCTGATCGCACGATATTCAGCTGTTTTCCATATTTACGGGACAGGCGGGTTAGCGCGCCTGTCCCGGGGAACATGGCAGTAGCTGCCCAGGAGACGTAGTAATGCACAAGATACTCAGCGACAAGAAGGCGATACTTATCTTTGTAGGCCCTGCATTCGCCATCTACTGTATTATCGTTCTGGTGCCTGTGATCTGGTCACTTGCCTACAGCTTTCAGGAAGGTACAATCCTGAGCGGCTTCCGTTACGTGGGTCTGGAGAATTTCAGCAGGCTGCTGCGAGATCGGGATTTCGTTAATAGTTTGTCTTTTGGTCTGCGTTACGCTGTAATTGTAACAATCGGGCAGATCGCATTAGGATATGGACTGGCGCTGCTTTACGTCTTTTATCTCAAGCAGTCAGCGGCGTTTATTCGAACAATCCTTTTTTTTCCAGTTGTCCTGCCCACTGTAGCAGTCGCGCAGATCTTCATCAAACTGTTTGAAATCGCCCCACAGTATGGACTGGTCAACGCCATTTTCCATTCCCTTGAGCTGAATACCTGGATTCAGCCCTGGCTTGGTCAGCCCAACACTGCTTCGTTCGTTGTCATTGCAATGGACATCTGGAAGGCGATGGGTTTCTATGCCATCATTTTGTATTCCGGGATTCTGGATATACCTGATGAGGTGATTGAAGCAGCAAGGATGGACGGCGCGCATGGATGGAGCTTGATCCAGAGCATTGTTACACCGTTGCTCCGACCTGTCCTCGTGACTTCAATCATTTTCAGTTTGAATGGCACCCTGAAAGTGTTTGATTCAATATTAGCCCTAACTGGCGGTGGGCCAGGAAAGGCCACGACTCCTCTCACGCTGTATATGTATAAAACGGCGTTCACCGCCAACCAGTACGGTTATGGAAGCACTATAGCACTGGTTCTGACGCTGGAGTGTCTGCTTGTTACCCTCTTGTTCTATCGCCTCGCCCGCCGCAATATCTCATAAACATTAACTGGAGCAAAGACCCGTGAACACGCCTAATCAGGTTTCAGCATTAAATAAGAATCACAGGGCGGTCATTAGCAGACGATATATGCTTACTCCCAATATTATCGGTGTGGTGGCTGTTATTGTTTTGATGATTATCGCCATCTACCCAATCATGTGGCTGCTCCTATCTTCGATTAAGGCACCGCACGAATTTAACCTGCGTCCTATATACGCATTTCCCGAAGGATTTTATTTCCAGAACTATATTAATGCCTGGACATCTGGCAAATTCAGTGTTTACTTTACGAACAGCATACTTGTAACGATCCCATCACTCCTCCTGATTCTCAGTTTGAGCGCCTCAACTGCGTTTGGTATAGAGATCATGCGCTGGCGATTTAAAAATGGTGTCTTGTTATTGTTTCTGTCCGGTATCCTGATTCCAGGGCAAATGGTGCTGCTGCCGCTATACACGATGTTTTACAGGGCGCAGTTGCTAGACAATCGTTGGGGGTTGATATTGGTTTATGTCGCGTTCGGATTTCCGCTGTCAGTATTCCTAATTACGAGCTATCTGAAATCGTTATCCCATGAAATTCTGGAAGCTGCTGTCGTTGATGGCGCCAACATTTATCAGGTTTTCCTGTTAGTCGCAGTGCCGATGATGAAAAATGCCATATATACAGTGGGTTTGATCCAGTTCTTCTTCATCTGGAATGACCTGCTTCTCTCTCTGACTTTTATCAGTTCAACGAACCTGCGCACAATACAGACTGGCCTGCTGGACTTCGTCGGGCGCTTCGGGCAGCGTGAGTGGGGGCCAACATTTGCATCGATTGCGATGTCCATTTTGCCCACTCTGATTATATACTTGTTCCTCAACAAACTGATCGTTCGGGGCCTGACAGCAGGAGCCGTCAAAGGCTGATGCGGAGCGCTGGACGAAGACTAAAACCGAGGTTATGGAGACGCTGCAACCCATCGTCGACGGGATACCGCAGCTTCAGCCTCGGCGCAGGTAGTGGCAATATGACGTGTTTAGACATCTAGATGAAAGTAATAATATGAAGCGTCCTACTCAAAAAGACGTGGCAAGATTGGCAGGAGTTTCCCGGTCTACGGTATCTTTCGTCATAAGAGGGCAGCCTGACCAGAACATTCCTATTGCGGAAGAGACACGCCAAAAAGTACTCGATGCCATCGCTGCCCTTGGTTACGAGCCGGATTTACGTGCCCAAACATTACGTCGTGGCACGACAAGAACCATCGGCGTCCTCTTTCCAACGCTGAACAACCCCCACTTTGTGCATGTACTGTCTGGAATACAAAGTGAAGCGACTGCATCCGGGTATGAAATCCACTTGTCCCGGAATTCATTGACCCCGGAGGAGGAACAGATCAGTCTTAGCGATCTGGTACAAAATCAGGTGGACGGGTTCATTTTGCTTACCCACTTCAAACTGCTGCCAAAGCCAATGCTCAAACAAATCCTGAATTCGGGCCAACCCGTTGTGCAAATCACAACTTCAGGATCAGAGTTTGACCATGTTCTCAACAGTTATGCGGCCGGGACGCAGGCTCTCATGACACACCTGTTTGAATTAGGTCACAAACGAATCGGTTTTGTATATGGTGTCGCGCATGAATCGCAAGGTCTTGATCGTCTTCTCACCTATCGTCAGTCTCTGGAAGATGCCGGACTTCGGGAAGATGAGACATTAGTCCAGTATTGTGGCCTGGCTTTGGAAGACAGCTACCGGGCAACACACAGTCTCTTAAGCCGTCCTGATCGTCCAACTGCTCTCCTGGTGGTCAGTGATGTGCTTGCGATTGCAGCAATCCGTGCCGCCGCCGACCTGGGATTAAGCATTCCCGGAGATGTTTCTATTGCCAGCTTCGACGACATTCCTTTCAGTAGTTATACAGTGCCGCGTCTCACTACGGTTTCGGCATTTCCAGAACAGAATGGCCGGGATGCGGTCAGACTTCTGCTCAAACGGCTGGACAATCCCGACCGACCGATAGAGAGGATTATTGCCCAAGCAGAATTGAAGATCAGGGAGTCCACAGGACCCGTCCCATAAACAGGCAATACAATAACCTTGTATTTAGCAAATTCCTTATGCAAGGGCCACTCTCATAACTATTACAGGAGAAGCTAGATACTAAATTCACGCCGGAGGAGCACGCCGTGACTGAAATTATAAATTTGACCTGTGAATACTGTAATAACCCAATGGGAATCGATGTAACTGCCCCACGTTTCGGTTGGCAAATGAACACAGATCGTTCTGGCGCGCGCCAGATTGCCTATCAAGTCAGGATGGCTAGCACCAGAATGTTTCTGATCGACGGAAAAATAGACTTGTGGGACAGCGGCAAAGTCAACTCCGATCAGTCAGTACACATTCTCTATGAAGGAGAACCTTTGCAGTCGCGCCAGGCTGTTTATTGGATGGTCACAGTCTGGGACGAAATCGGTAATGCAACCAATAGTGATATTGCATGGTTTGAATTGGGACTTTTACAGTCGGATGATTGGCAAGGGAACTGGATAGGTACACCTGTTTATGGTGGTCTACAAAGTATGGTTCCAGCCCCCTATCTGCGGAAATCGTTTACTCTGAGTAGGGGCTTCCATACTGCCCGACTTTATGTGACGGCGCTCGGATTATACGAATGCTCCATGAATGGGCAAACAATTGGCGAAGATGTTTTCACACCTGGTTGGACCGATTACACTCGGCGCATACGCTATCAGGTCTATGATGTGACAGCCCTGCTTCATGAGGGAGACAACGTCATTGGTGCGGTTTTAGGTGATGGCTGGGCAGTTGGCTACGTCGGTTGGTTTCATCGCCAGCAATACGCAGAGCGTCCTCTGTTTTTTGCACAGTTGGAAATATATTTAGATGATGGCAGTTTGGTCACGATCTCTACAGATGAATCCTGGCAATACCAGTTTGGCCCCCTCTTGAATAACGATTTGATTATGGGTGAAGAATACGATGCCCGCCGCGAAATGCCGGGCTGGGATGCGCCAGACTTTGATAGCCACCTGTGGCAGCGAGTGCAAGTGTTTAATCAACCAGACATCGCATTGGTTGCAACGAACAGTCCATTGGTGCGCCGGATTGAAGAACGTCCGCCAGTCAGTAAAGCAAAAGATGTCAGTCGTTATAGGCGATCCCGGTACATTTTCGATATGGGACAAAATATTGTTGGTCGTGTTCGGCTCAGGGGTTGTGCACCTCGCGGGACAACCGTTACCCTGCGCTTTGCCGAAATGCTGAATCCAGATGGCTCACTGTACACGGCTAACCTGCGCGGTGCCAGAGCAACCGATTACTACACTTTTAAGGGCGATGGAATAGAAACCTGGGAACCCCAATTCACCTTTCACGGTTTCCGCTACGTTGAGCTTATAGATTATCCTGGAGAAATCACAAACGACATCATTACAGGGATAGTTCTCCATTCGGCCTTAGCCCTGACAGGCGAATTTGAATGCTCAGACCCTTTGATTAATCAATTACAGCATAACATTGTGTGGAGCCAGAAAGGTAACTTTGTTGATGTGCCAACAGATTGTCCGCAGCGCGACGAGCGATTGGGATGGACAGGCGACGTTCAA
>CAZKIB010000258.1:0-9070 GCA_964552425.1 uncultured Anaerolineaceae bacterium
GCGAACTGCCCCTACCACAAGTCATTGGTATTTTATGAGTTCGCCAACGCCATCGCTGTTTGGTCTGCTCCATCTGACGCTGGCCGTCGCCTGGGCGCAGCAGGAACAGTACGAACAGTGGCTGCGCACTGATGAGGATAGGCGCCGCGAATTTTTCAGCCAATCGTCGGGCTGATCGGAAGCGCATATGGCTCGGCCAGGCGGGGCAGCAGGATCGTGAAGGTGCTGCCTTTGCCGGCCTGGCTTCTGACTTCGATAAACCCGTTATGGCGCTCGACAATCTTTTTTGCCAGCGGCAGCCCCAGCCCGAAACCGGGGGTGGACATGGCCGGTTCGCCCCGGTAGAAACGGTCAAAAATGCGGGGCAGATCAGCCGCCGCGATGCCGCTGCCGGTATCCTCGATGTCGATGGCGACCTGAGAGGTCCCCACCCGGTAGGAACGAATCATCACACGGCCGCCCTCTGGCGTGTAACTGGCGGCATTTTCCAGTAAATGCACGCAGGCGTTGTAAAGCTGCTCAATGTCCCCCAGAACCAGCGGCAGGTTGTTCTCGAACTCGACTTGCAGGTGAATACCAAGCGCAGCCAGGCTCTGCTGATGACGCGCCTGAATGGCCCGCAGCATTTCGTTGAGATTGACCGGCAGGCTGCTGAGTGAGGCGTCACTATCCAGCCGGGACATTGCCACCAGCGACTCCACCAGTTTGAGAATGTTGTCGGATTGTTCCTGAATGCCGCGAAGCTGGCTGGCGCGCGCTTCGGGGTCGTCCAGTTTGCCCACCAGATAAACTTTTGAGTTGATGACCGACAGCGGGGTGCGAAACTGATGGGAGGCATCGCGGATAAAGTCCGCAATAATGCGGATTCGTTCGCGCTGGAGACCAAGCTGCAAACTGCTCTGTTCCATCTGCCGGCGTTCGGTAATGTCCTTCACGATGCCCACGACCCGGTAGACCTGATTCTGCTCATCGCGAATCGGGAAGTAGCGGGTCCACATCCAGCGCAGTTCACCGTTGGCGCGGCGGATGCGATACTCCGCCTCCAGTTTGTCAGGATAGGTTTCGCGATCAAAGACGATTTTTACCTTGTGGCGGTCTTCCTCGACAATCACCTCCATGAACGACCAGGGATTGGCATAAATTTCTTCGCGCGGGCGCTGCCATAACTGCTCGTAAGCGGGGTTAATGTACAGGATGCGCGGGTTCAGCAGGTCGCGCACGAAAAACACTTCGTCCACATTGTCGGCGATCTGGCGGAAGCGCTCCTCACTTTCACGAAGCTGCTGGTCGGCGCGTCTGCGTTCGGTAATATCGCGGATGATGGATAAAATCTGGCCTTTGCCATAGGGGATCATCCGGCTTTCATAATCTCTGATTTCATCCTCCGCGTTCAGCGAGTATTCAAAAACCTGAATTTCACCGGTTTTCAGAGCGGCTTCAAAATGAGGCCGGGTACGCTGGCTCACATCGGCTGGCATCACTTCCATAAATGAGCGTCCCAGAAATTCCTCCGGCGCAAGCAGCAGGTGGTCTGGTGAGGGGGCGTGGTAATCCAGAAACACACCGTTCGAGTCGTACAGAAAGATCAGGTCGGGTATGGCTTCGAGCAGTACGCGGTTGCGAATTTCGCTTTCCTGAAGTTTGACCTCGGCCACTTTCTGGTCATTGATGTTTTCGACCAGCGCAATCACCTGCTTGTCGTTGGGGTCTGAGCCAGGGAAAGGCGACACGCTGATGCGCACCCAGATGATGCGCCTGTCTTTACAGATATAGCGTTTTTCGTACTGGTAATGGCTGCGTTTGCCTTCGATCAGTTCCTGAAACAGCGAATTGTTCTGATCACGGTCTGCCGGGTGCGTAAATTGCAGAAAGGGTAACGTGGAAAGCTCGTGGGCTTCATAGCCGAGCATGTCCTGAAACACGGGATTAAACGAAACTGGCAGACCGCGTGCATCCACAACACAGATGCCGATGCCAGCGCCTTCGAAAATGGCGCGATAGCGCTTTTCACTCTGCCGAAGCGCTTCTTCAGCCCACTTGCGAGTCGCCAGATGCCCCAGTGTGCTGCCGTATAATTTGAGCAGTTCCAGCAGATAACGGCTGGGGGGCTGACGGCTGAAAAAATTATCGACGTACAGCGCGCCAATGATACGATTGCCATCGCGCAGGCCAGCCCCGGCAACCCACCCCTGTCCGATGACCCGGTGAAAGTCGTCGTAGAGCGGCGCATCGTAGCCGATGATGGCCGGACGCAGACCATCCAGAATCGCGCGCGTGATGACATCGGAAACCTCGTCCACCGAGAAGTAGACATTCCATTCCGGGCGCAGGTCGCCGGCCTCGTCCGTGCCAAAAGAACCCCGCATTCGGGCCGGGTTCTCTTCATCGATAAACCACAGGCTCATGCGGTCAAACCCCAGCCGTTCGCGGCCCAACTCGACAGCGCGGCGGCACAACTCGGCGAACGAAGAAGTCCCGGTCAGTTCAATGCTGACCTCATGCAGCGCCCGAAGCTGCTGCTGAAATTCGCGTTCGGCCTCTTCGCTGGCGCGCAGGACCTCTTCGGTCTGGATACGGCTCGTCAGATGGCCGAGCGTGACCCCATACAGCACCAGCAGTTCCAGTTGATTGGGGGACGAGGGCTGGCGCGAGAGCAGGTTGTCCGCGCTGAGATAGCCGATCACCTCGTCACCGTTCCACATGGCGGTCAGCGCGTGCCAGCCTTTGCCCAGAATATTGCCCTTATCATCGGTCAGATCAACCCCATCGCGATAGGCGATGTAATTGGCCTGGTCAAAATCCTTCCCCTCAAAGCGATCATCTATCGGATAACGGGCACTGCGCTCATCACTGGTATTGCCTTCCGTATCCGTCCCATAGGAGCCAACGGTAAAGGAGCGGGTTTCATCCAGAAACCACAGGCCCAGCCGGTCAAAACCCAGTTGTTCGCGCCCTTCTTCGACAGCGCGCCGGCAGAATTCGTCGAACGAACGGGCTTTCGCCAGGCTGACACTCAGCCGGTGCAGCACCCGCAGTTGGTCCTGAAAGCTGTGCAGCGCTTCTTCGGACTGTTTGAAGCGGGTGACATCGCGGACAAATGTCACCGAAGCGTTCTGCCCGTCCAGTTCGATAGGTGTGATGGACACTTCGACATCCAGCAGCGTGCCATCAAGCCGCCGGTACTGCTCTCGCCGCCGGGAAACCACCTCATGGTCGTGCCCCATGGTGCCGATGCGTTCCTTCACCAGTTCATGATAATCCGGCGCCAGCACATCAAAAACGGCCCTGCCTTCCAGGTCGGCGGCACGCTGCCCACCGAGCAGTTGTACCAGGGCGGGATTGGCGTAGATGATCTGCGCCGCGCGTGTAATCATAATCCCGTCCGGGGAGGCTTCGATCAGACGGCGGTAGCGCTGTTCGCTGCGCTGGAGCGCTTCTTCGGCCCGCTTCAGGTCGGTGATGTCGCGGCCCACTGCCTGAACTTCAACGACTTTATGCTGGCTGTTGAGGATCGGGCGGCGCGCCCATTGCAGCCAGCGCACTTCGCCATCGTGGCGGCGAAGCTGCCCGACAGGAAGGAGTGACGACAGCAAGGTTTTACGGACCGACGTCCCGGTCGCGCCAGCACCTGTGATAGGTTCGGGACTCTTCGGAGATATCAAGATTAAGCGGTGGGGGCGAAAGCCAGGCCAGCCTGCCGGTTTCTTCGTCCAGCAGGGGCAGCAGACTGCGCCCGATCAGTTCATCTGCTGTTTTGTTAAAAAAGCGGCAGTAAGCTTCGTTCACAAAGGTCAGCGTAGTATCCGGCAGATAACGGCACACCAGTTCGATCTGTTGGTCCACCACCGCGCGATACTGCGCTTCCTGCTGGCGCAGCGTTTCCAGGAGGCCGGTATTGTGCTGCTCAAACAACCGGGTAATCTGGTGATAACTTTCCACATCTTTGGTGCAGTTCTGGATAAGCTGGCGAATTTCGGGGGTAAGCGTGGTCATATACGGGCCTGTAAAACGTGCCGGGCGATTTCGCGTACTGCGGTTCGACTTTAAGATTCTTAATTTAAGGATATTATAAAGCATGTTTGCGCGTTGAACGATGAGGTAAGCAATGGGTTCCGGGGATCGTCTAACAGGTGGAGAGAATTTGTCAGCGTAATTCTGATACTGACCCGCTATAATCACCATTCATATTGAATGCAGCGATCACAAACGAGGACCTATGGAAGAGCCAATTGTACTGACCGATGAAACACTGGACGCGGTGCTGCTGGGCGATAAACCGGCACTCATTCTGATTACCAACGGCGATGGGGTGCGCGGCGATTTTGCGACGGCTTTCAAAAAGGCCGCCAGCAGCGGGCAGGATATGATCTTCGCCCAGTTAGACCCAACGGCCAACCCGAAAGCCGCCGAACGTTTTGGCGCGAGCGGCAAACCGCTGCTGATCGGCTGGTACTGTGGAGAAACCGTCGTGCGCCGCAGCCGCCCCTGGGGCAGCGATTTGCCGCTGGCACTGGAACAGATGGAAGCCAAAATCGCGGAAATTAACCCGCCTGCGCCCGCTGAGGAAACTGCCGACGCACAGCCCAAACAGGTGGTCGTCGATTCTAAGCCGGTGGTCGTGACCGACCAGACTTTCCAGAAGGAAGTCATTGATTATCATCTGCCGGTGCTGGTCGATTACTGGGCGGAATGGTGCGGGCCGTGTCGCATGGTCGCGCCCATTCTCGACAAACTGGCGAAGGAATTTGCCGGGAAAATCCGCATCGCCAAAGTCAATGTGGACGAAAACCCCGGCCTGTCGCAGACCTTCCGCATTCAGAGCATCCCTACACTGATGATGGTCAAGAGCCGCACGATTGTCTTCAGCCAGCCGGGCGCGCTGCCAGAGGCGACCCTGCGCGATCTGATCCAGCAGCTTCTCAAGCTGGAAGTGCCGCCGCAGGCCCAGCAGCCCCAGGCCGCCAAACCCCGGCAGTAATTCACGCGAGTCCTGTCAGACGCCCTATCGAGATACTGGTAGGGCGTTTTTGTTCGGAGGTAAGGATGGATCACACAACCCTTCACATTCGATATGCCACAATGGACGACGCGGCGCTGCTGGCCGAACTCGGTGAACAGACCTTCCGCGACACCTTTGCGGCGGATAACACCCCGGAGAACCTGGCCGCCTATATCCAATCGGCGTTTGGCCCGGCGATTCAGGCGGCTGAACTGGCGGATTCTTCTGCCTGTTTTCTGATCGCCGAATGTGATGAGCAGGCCGCAGGTTATGCCCGGCTGCGCTGGAAGGATGCCCATACCGTCGAACTCCAGCGCATTTACACGCTGAACCGCTGGATCGGGCGCGGGGTCGGCGGCGCGCTGATAGCGGCGTGTCTGAAGGAAGCTGAAGCCAGGGGTTTTGAGACGATCTGGCTGGGTGTCTGGGAACGCAACCCGCGCGCCATCGCCTTCTATAAAAAGTGGGGGTTTGAACAGGTCGGCACACATGTGTTCACCCTGGGCGACGACCCGCAGACTGATCTGATCATGCAGCGCGAGGTTCGCGGATAAACAGGATTGGCTGTAGGCTGGAGGCAGGGTGTTAGAGACATTTTTGGAAAGGGTCATTCATGGAGAAAAAAATCTTTCGCATTCTGTCGATTGATGGCGGCGGCATTCGCGGGATTATCCCGGCGACCTTTATGGCGGAGATCGAGCGGCGCACTGGCAAGCCCATTGCTGAAATGTTTGATCTGGTCGCGGGCACATCCACCGGCGGGATTCTGGCACTGGGCGTCACCGTGCCGGGGGAGAATGGCCGCCCGCGTTACAGCGCGCGCGATGGGCTGCGGCTGTACGAACAGGAAGGGCCGGTCATCTTCCAGCAGACCACCTGGCAGGTTTTTTCCACGCTGACAAATCTGATTGACGAGAAGTATCCATCCGCGCCCACCGAGGGGGTGCTGGAACGTTACTTTGGCGATGCGCGTCTCAGCGATGCCGTGACCGATGTGCTGATTACCGCTTATGATATCGAGCGGCGCATCCCCTGGTTTTTCCGCAGCGCGCGCGCCCTCACCCTGCCGGACTACGATTTTCCGATGCGTTTTGTCGCCCGCGCCACTTCCGCCGCGCCGACTTATTTTGAAACCGCGCGGGTGGACAACGAAGACGGCAGCGATTATTATCCGCTGATCGACGGGGCGGTCTTCGCCAACAACCCGGCCATGTGCGCCCTGGTGGATGCTATGCGCAACTATTCCGGCCATGACGATTACCTGGTGGTGTCGCTGGGGACCGGGCAGTACACCCGCCGCATCCCCTATGAACAGGCGAAGGACTGGGGGCTGGTCGGCTGGGTGCGCCCGATCATCGACATTCTGATGCACGGCGTCAACGAAACGGTGGATTATCAGGTGCAGAGCCTGCTGCCCATTACCGCCGATGGCACACAGCGCTACTATCGGATGCAGGTCAAGCTGGACCCATTCACCGATAAACTGGATAATGCGTCGGCGGATAACCTGCGCGCGCTGCGGCTGCTGGCGGAGGATTTTGTGCGCCGCAACGACTTTACTTTTGAGCGTTTGTGTCAGCAGTTGGCGGGGTAAATGCAGCTTATTCTCTTTGACATTGACGGCACGCTGCTGATGGGCCGGGGAATCGGGCGAGAGGCCACCCGGCGCGCGCTGCTGGATGTCTTCGGCAGTTATGGCACACTGGACACCCACCAGTTCGGCGGCAAAACCGACTGGCTGACTCTGGCGGAAGTGCTGGCGCTGGAAGGCTGGACGGTGGACGCCATCGGGCAGCACATGCCGCTGTATGAGCAGGCGCTGGCCGACCACACCGCCGCGCTGGTCCCGCATTACACCATTGAGGCGCTGCCAGGCGCGCTGGAAACGGTGACTCACCTGCGAGAACGGGCGGATGTCATCATCGGGATTGTCACCGGGAATGTGTCCCTCAGTGCGCCGGTCAAGCTGCGCGCCGCCGGGTTCGACCCGCTCTGGTTCCCGGTGGGGGCCTATGGCAGCGAGGCGCTGGAACGGGATGACCTGCCGGCGCTGGCCTTGCAGCGGGCCATCCAGCTCTGCGGAAAGGTGATCCACCCGGAGGCCGTTATCGTGATTGGCGATACAGAGGCGGACATCGCCTGTGCGCGGGCGCTGGGGGCGCGGGCTGTGGCCGTGACCACCGGCTTTACCCCACGCGACCAACTGATCGCCGCCCAACCGGATCATCTGCTGGATCACCTGGGCGGCCTGCTGCCCCTGCTGGGCTGATGAGCAGTTATTTTTTGACGACGACCTGAAGCTGCTCCGGCCCGTGCATCCCCAGCACCAGATTTTTTTCGATGTCGGCAGTGCGGCTTGGCCCGGTAATGAAACACAGGTTGGCGCTGGCGAACACGGGCTGCATGTTTTGTGACCGCAGGCTGGCGACCCAATCCTCGACACGCGGCATGATCTGGCCGGCGGTAATCACGGCGATATGCACGCGCGGCAGCACTGTCGGGATACGCCCTTTACCCGGCCCGGTGCTGACGATCAATGACCCGGTAGTCGCGGCGGCTCCATCTGCCCCGGTCAGCCCTACCGGCACAGCTTCCAGCGTGGTCAGCGTTTCGGCGCGGAATTCATCATGAATGTCAGGATAATGCACCCCGATGCCGGCCTCACGCAGCGCGCCTGCGAGTCCCTCCACCGGGATGTGGCGAAAATCCCAGGCCAGCACCGCCGGCGCAGCCTGCGCCCGGATCAGTTCGAGAATGCAGTCACGGGCAGCGGCGTCATCATCCACCACGAACACCTGCCCGTTCAGCCGCGTCAGTTCAGCGCTGAAGCGTTCCAGCAGCGCATCCGGCGAGGCATCGTCCAGCCGCGTGACTGGCAGGTAGTTTTTCGGGCGCGGCGGCGCATCCGGGAAAGGCTGGCGCGCGGCGCGTAATTTGTTCAGGATTTTGTCGCGTGAGGTGGTCATTATGTCTCCGGCGAATGGTGTCACGGCATCCTGATTGCCAGTTGCGCTTTTTGCCGCCAGAGGCTCAAAGCCTCCGTCTGCCAGAAAGCCGGAAGCCCGCTGAAGCAGGCTAAAAGAGACCGTTCTGCCCCCTTGTAGTCCCCTTCAGGGAACTTCCAGACTGGATTAGCCGGGTGTTTTGAACGCCTGGCGTCAGGAAGTCGACAACCAGCAATCACGATAATCCGTGTATTGTATCCCTTCTGGCGGGCTTCGCCCAATCGGACGCATCGCTGTACAATGGAATTCGATAACCTGATTATGGAGGCGGGCTATGGGCAGGGGGCTGGTGGCGCTGGGCGTTCTGGTCATGCTGGTGGGCATCGCGGGGAGCATCTTTTCATTTGTGACGCCGTTTTTGGATCCGTCGAATACGATGTTTAATCCGGCGGCTCCGGCCATTGAGTCGGCGCTGGAAGGGCCGCAGGCGGCGGACCTGTGTGAAGCGGGCGAAACCATCGTGACGGAAGAAGGCGAGTCCGAGCGCGGCGTGGACGGAAGCTGGGGGCGTCCAGTTCGCATATTCTGTGTGGATGACGAGGGCAACCGCCGCGAAGTGACCGCCAACTTTGCTCAGGACCTGATCGGGCAGGCGTTTCAGGGCATCCCGGCCTTTATCGGGGGGCTTGGTCTGAGCGTCTGTTTCACCTCGCTGATCGGCGTGGGTGTGGTGTTCATCATCATCGGCGCGGTGATCGGGCGGCGCAGGGCCGGGGCGAGTGTCGTCACGGTGGGCGGCGTGCCCGGTGCGCAGGTCTATACCATGCAGTCCGGCAGTTCTCAGTTTACCCGCGTGCCGCATTCGTCGATGTCTGCCAGTGACCTGACGGCCAAACTGCGCGAACTCGAATCCGCGAAGGCGCAGGGTCTGATTTCCGACGAGGAATATGAGCGCCTGCGCAAACAGATTCTTGACCAGATGCGCTAGTGCAGTTACCCGTTGCCGGTCATCAGTCACCAGTTCGGGCTGCGACCCTCAACGACTCTGGATAGTTGCGATGATCTCTCAGGGGCTGTTATGAACTTTTCAGCCTGGGCCGCCGATTGAAATCGACGGCAAGGTAAA
>CAZKIB010000259.1:0-8943 GCA_964552425.1 uncultured Anaerolineaceae bacterium
AGCCCTTCCAGCACGATGCGGATTTTCTCCTCCTCGCTGTACTTGCGACGGGTCTCCCGCCGAATGTCGCGTACCCCTGTTCTGCCGATACCTTCTCATCTTTTGCCATCTGACTTGCCACCATTCCGTGATCTCAGATGGGGAAAGTATCTCTTCACTTTACACCGTTTTGTGTCTCACAGGTTCTGAAGTCGTACAGCGCTGACCAGGTCTATCATCGGTTATTATGTTGCGTCGGGACTGCTGGTCGGACAATCGGACGTGATTGTCATTGTGGTTTCGGTGATCGCCGGCCTGATCGGTGCATTTATCCTCTGGTCACTTTACAAATTCGCATACGTGGTCTTTGGATTGTCACTCGGATTAGCACTTGGAGCGCTCATCAGTGTAGACTTCAATTTGGGCGACTTGCTGGCCCTGATTATGGTGGTCGTGCTGGGATTAGTTGGTGCTGTTCTGGGCAACATGGTTGGTGATCTGATGAGTCGGCTGTCCCCTGCGTTTAGCAGCGCAGGCTGTTGGTGGCGTGGCAGCGCTAACCACCGCCATCGGGCTGAGCGGCTGATCCGACCCCTGGCGTAATGGATCCAAACTCCACTGCCGGTGTGATCACTATTGTTCGGGTCGCCATTCTGGGCGCAATTGGCTATTATTTCCAGACTCAGAACGACACCACATCAGCAATATAGTTTCAAAAAGACCAGCAGATGTATATTGTGCCCGTGTACTGGACACTGGAAGACGTGTGACCATGATCGCACCCGAACGAACGCTCGAACTGATTGGCCTGAGTGAAGCGGAAGCCATAAAGCGGCGACAGCAGGGACAGGGCAATGACATCGCCCTCAAAACCAGCCGCACCTACAGCCAGATCCTGCGCGGTAATGTTCTGAACGCCATCAACATCATTCTGTTTGGACTGGGAGCGGTGTTGGTGGCGATTGGGCGTGTCGGGGATGCCGTAACGAGTGTGGGGCTGGTCACGCTGAACATGGTGATCGGCATTTATCAGGAAGTACGGGCCAAACGGCAGTTGGACAAAATCGCGCTACTGACGCGCCCGCGCGTTACCGTTATCCGGGACAGCCAGGCGCGCGAAGTCGATCCATCTCAGGTGGTTTTAGGCGACCTCATCCAGATCAACGTCGGCGATCAGATGGTGGTGGATGGGGTCGTAATCGGCGAGAGTAATGCCGAAATGGATGAGTCCCTGCTGACAGGCGAATCCGACCTGATCCAGAAAGCCGACGGCGACGAGATTTTGTCCGGGAGCTTTTGTGTATCGGGCAGCGCTCATTATCAGGTCACGCGAGTGGGCAACGACAGTTTTGCCAATAAGCTGACGGCCAATGCCCGCGAGTTCCAGTTGGTCAAAACGCCCTTACAGAAGGAAATTAATCTTATCCTGCGCTTTCTCATGGCGCTGGCAGTGTTTCTGGGTGTGCAGCTGCTGCTGGCGACCATCCTCTCGGCGACGCCGCTGATGCGGCAGGTTCAGTTTGCGACGGTCATCGTCGGGCTGATCCCCAATGGCTTGTTCTTTATGGTCATCCTCGCCTATGCGATGGGTGCAGTGCGGATTGTGCAGCAGGGCGCACTGGTGCAGCAGTCCAACGCGGTCGAGAGCCTGAGCCGTGTCACGGTACTATGCACCGACAAAACCGGCACACTTACCGCCAATCGCATTCTGTATGACACCGTGCATCCGTTTGAACGCACCCCAGCAGAAATCGAACGAATTCTGGCGGATGTCGTAAGCAGCCAGTCTGCCACCAACAAGACCAGCGACGCCGTTATCAAACGTTTAGCGGGCGAGAGGCATCCGCTGCTGGACGAAGTGCCGTTTTCATCGAAGCTGAAATGGAGCGCGGTCAGCCTCGATACGCCTGACCTCAAGGGGGTGTATGTGCTGGGCGCGCTGGAAATGCTCAAAGCGCACATGGGCGAACTTCCTGCTGAGGCCGAAACGACGCTGGCAGCCCTGTCTGACGAAGGCAAGCGGGTGCTGACCTTCGCCTATCATCCGCAGCCGGTGAAGCTGCATGATGCGGATGGTGTGATAATGCTGCCGGAACTCTCGCTGCTGGCGTTCGTCACGTTTTCCGATGAACTGCGCCCACATCTTCAACAGTCGTTGGATGAGTTCCGGCGCAATGGCATCACGGTCAAAGTGATTTCAGGCGACAACCCGCAGACGGTGGCTGCGTTGGCGAAACAGGCGGGCTTCCCCGGCGACCTGACCTATGTGTCCGGCCCGGAACTCGCACAAATGTCACCTACAGAATTTGCCCAGGCGGCAGACGAAAGCACGGTGTTCGGGCGCATCACCCCGGAACAGAAAGAAGCGCTGGTGGATGCGCTGAAAGCCAAAGGACATTATGTGGCGATGATGGGCGACGGGGTGAACGACGTGCTGTCGCTCAAAAAAGCCGATATTGGCATTGCGATGGAAAGCGGCAGCAACGCCACCCGCAATGTCGCCGACATGATCCTGATGGGCGACTCGTTCGAAGCCCTGCCCCCCGCCTTTACCGAAGGCCAGCGCATCATCAACGGCATGAAAGATATTCTGCGCCTGTTCCTCACACGGGTGGCCTATTCGGCTTTGCTCATCGTGGGCATCAGCCTGCTCAATCTGGGCTTCCCGTTCGTGCCGAAACACAATTCGCTGCTGTCGTTGTTCGTGGTCGGCGTGCCCACCTTCGTACTGGCGATCTGGGCGCGCCCTGGTCGATTGCCCAAAGGCAGCCTCCTGCGCGAGATCACCCATTTTGTTGTACCTGCGGCCCTGATTACCTATATCTTTGGCATGGTGATCTATGTCGCATCGATTTTCATCACGGTGACGGTTGAAGGACAGGTCAACGTTACCCCGGAAATGATCGCTTCCTTCCAGCAGTATGCGGGCATTAATTATGATATTGCCACCAACGACGCGTTTCTGAGCGAAGTAGCCGTGCTGGCGGCGCAGACCGCACTGACCTCGTTTCTGGTGTATTCCGGCCTGCTGCTGGTGGTGTTTGTCGAACCGCCTACCCGCTGGTTTGTGGGCGGGGATGAGTTCAGCGGCGATTGGCGGCCCACCATCGTGGCCGGAGTTTTGTTCATCGGCTTTATCCTGATCCTGTTAATTGAGCCGCTGTACACTTTTAGCGAACTGCTGGTGCTGCCGCTCACGGCACATGTGGGCATCATTGCCATGACCCTGCTGTGGATGCTGGTACTGCGCACCGCCTGGCGTAACAACTGGGTGGGGCTGTTTTTGGGAACACCCAACGTCGGGACTAATAAAAGCAACGGCTGAGCTTTAGTCGGGCCTGTCCAGATCATGTCGGTTCATTTGAGCTTTTGTAATCTGCCCCACTCGCGTCCAGTGCAAACCAACCTCACGCGCAATCTGGCGGTAGCTCATGCCATTGACACGCATGGCGAGGATGTCGGTACGAAGTTGCTCTTTATCGGGATTACGTAAATCGCTCTCAGTTGAGGCTGGCAGGGGAATATCGAAGCGGAGTATATGCCTGGTTTACGTACCTGAGACCCTCAGGTCCAAAAAAATAACAATAATATTAATATTTCTTGAGGTATTTGTTTCCGAATATTCCCGTATTCCCCTCTAAAAATAACGATCTTACGGCAAGACCTGATAACATTAGCATCCCCAAAACTGCTTTCCGCTGCGTTATACTATTTCTAATGGAAATTATGACTTTCAAGCGCAATGTATATTGTTCACGGCACATTTCACCTAAAGACTCGAAACTTCAGATTATGGGGCGAGGCGGATAACCTTTCCGTCCGCAAAGGTGGACGCCGTCCCCAAACGGCGCGGCATCCGTTCTCTGTCTCAGCCAACCAGCTCAAAGACTGGGTCAACGATCTCGTTCCCCATGTGCAACCAGAGATTGAGTCCTTTCCGCTCTGGCTGCCTGGCAGTGAGCAGCAGCCACAGGCATCACCTGAGATGCGCGCGGCGGGTGTCTTTACAGATGACGCTTCTCTGCTCTCTGATGTGCACCTCTGGCAGGTTGAGGGTGTTGCCCTTATCATACCCGACACCGTTGATTTGCTGCTGGCGCTGGCACATCGCGGGGACACAGGACGCAGTCTGCATTTCTGGCGGGCCGCAGTTTTGGAAGCCTTAGCACTGGTCATCCGACAGCAGGTGATTCCGGCGTTGGCAAATGATGGCTTTCGCTATAAGGCTCTCTGGCAGGCTTTGCCGGAACAACCGGAACGCTTGACTGAATTGTCAGCGCACATGCCACCTCTCTGCCGTGCATTAGCGGAAACACCCGATACTGCCCCCGCGCCATATAAGCTGTTGGAAACTTTTGTTGGCGCAGTTGTAGATTCAACGGTACGAGAAGCCGCCGCGCATCTTCCACTGCCTTCATCACGCGGCCCTGGCGCAGCCTGGCTGTCGGCGCTGACCGCTGCTGATTCCCTGCTCAATCTGCCAACGGCTGAGGCTGAGTCCTTATTCAAGACGTGGCAAACCTGGGTAGGACAGAACGATGCCGCTGGTAACAGCGCGTTTCGTATCGCTTTCCGGTTGGATGCGCCCGAAGATGAAGATCATTCAATGTGGCGGCTGGACTATTTGCTGCAAGCCAGTGACGACCCCAGTTTGATTGTCAGCGCCAACCAGATCTGGAACGGACACGGGGACCAGTATCTTCAGCAGCGTTTCGATCAACCCCAGGAACGACTGCTGCGTGGGCTGGCGTTTGCCGGACGATTGTTTGCGCCGATTCTGGACAGTTTGCACAGCACAGCACCAACCAACACCATTTTTGACACCGGGCAGGCCTACACTTTTCTGCAAGAGGTGGCTCCATTGTTGCAGGCCAGCGGTTTTCGGGTCTTGCTGCCGCGCTGGTGGGGTGGCAAAAAAGCGCGCCTCTCCGCCAGGGCAAAAGTCAGCGGGGGCAAGCAGAGCGGCAAATCGCGGCTGACTCTGGATACGCTGGTGCGTTACGAATATCAGGTGATGCTTGGCGGGGAGCCAATTGATCGGGCAGAGTTCATGCGTCTGGCTGAACTCAAACAGCCGTTGGTGCGGCTGCGTGGGCAGTGGGTGCTGCTGGATGCCGCGCAGATCGAAGCTGGTCTGAAGTTTTTCGAGCAGGGCGGTGGTGAACTTCCGCTGGCGGAGGCGCTGCGTCTGGGGCTGGACAACACAGAAGCTGACGGCAGCATCCCGGTGGAAAATGTGCGGGCTGATGGCTGGCTGAAGACCTTGCTCGATACGCTGCAAAAACCGGAGAGGATTAAGACCCTTGCGCCGCCGGACGACCTGCAAGCGGAACTGCGTCCTTATCAACAGCGAGGCTATTCGTGGCTGGCTTTTCTGCGGCGTTATGGGCTGGGCGCGTGTCTGGCAGACGATATGGGGTTGGGCAAAACGATCCAGACGATTACGCTTTTGCTCGATGTAAAAGGACAGTCCAAAAAAATGCCCCCCGCGCTGATTGTGTGCCCCACATCGGTTGTGGGTAACTGGCGGCACGAAATTCAGCGGTTTGCGCCCGGACTAAAAATCTACACGCATCAGGGCGTTGAACGGTTGTCTGGTAAGGCGTTTATGAAGCAGCTTAAGGGAATCGATGTGATGCTGACCAGCTATCCACTGCTGGCGCGTGACCGCGAGATGCTTGAAACGGTGGAATGGTCAACCCTCATTCTGGACGAAGCGCAGAATATCAAAAACAGCACAACCAAGCAGGCCCAGGCTGCACGTACTCTAAAAAGTGATTATCGTATCGCACTGACCGGCACACCCGTTGAAAACCGCCTGACCGAACTGTGGTCAATTCTGCATTTCCTTAACCCCGGCTATCTGGGCAGCGAAAAATCCTTCCGCCAGCGTTTCGCCAACCCGATTGAAAAGCTCGATGATGCCGATGCCGCCAAACGCCTCAAACAGTTGACCGCGCCATTCATCCTGCGCCGCCTCAAGACCGATCCAACCATCATCAGCGATCTGCCGGAAAAGATGGAAATGAAGGTGTATACCAGCCTGACAACCGAGCAAGGTACACTCTACGAAGCGGTGGTCAAAGAGGTGATGGAGCGGATTGAAAATGCCGATGCGGAGGGCGACAATATGTCCCGGCGCGGTCTGGTGTTGTCCCTGCTGATGCAGCTCAAACAGATTTGCAATCATCCGGCCCAGTACCTCAAGGATGGCAGTTCACTGGACGGGCGCTCTGGCAAGCTGGCGCGGCTCACCGAAATGCTGGAAGAAGTTTACGCGGCGGATGACCGGGCACTGATCTTTACTCAATTTGCCGAAATGGGCGAACTGCTGCGCGATCACCTGCGCGTGATGTTTTACGGTGAACCGCTGTGGCTGCATGGCGGCACAAAAGTGAAGGAACGCGAGGACATGATCCGGCGCTTTCAGGCGGAGCGCGGCCCTAAAGTGTTTATCCTTTCGCTGAAGGCGGGCGGTGTGGGCTTAAATCTGACACGGGCCAATCATGTGTTTCACTTTGACCGCTGGTGGAATCCGGCTGTTGAAAACCAGGCGACGGATCGCGCCTTCCGCATTGGGCAAATGCGCAACGTGCAGGTGCATAAGTTCGTCTGTGCGGGCACACTGGAAGAAAAAATCGACGACATGATCGAGAGCAAGAAAGCGCTGGCAGAGCGGATCATCGGAGCGGACGAAAGCTGGCTGACGGAACTGGACACGGCCAGTCTGCGCGATCTGGTGCAGTTACGGGAGAGTTAAATAATGGCAAAGCGCAAAAGCAAACCCCGCAGTGATTATGATGACTATGGCTACGAGTACTTCCCGCCCTCGCGCCCCATCAGGGTTGAGGGTGGAATTCAGAGCCGCAGTCAGCGCGGGGCATTCGCGGCGAATTGGTGGGCCAAACGATGGCTGGCGGTGCTGGAAAGTTATGGCATCGGCAGCCGCTTGCAGCGCGGGCGCAGTTATGCGCGCGCCGGACAGGTCCTGAACATCGACATTCAACCCGGATTGGTTCAGGCACGGGTGCAGGGATCGCGTCCCAAACCGTATAATGTCGAGATTCAAGTCAGTACGCTCCCGGATTCGGACTGGGAGCGCGTGCTGGACACGATCAGCCAGCAGGCGATCTTCGCCGCGCAGTTGTTGGATGGCGAAATGCCGCAGGAAATCGAAACGACCTTTGAGCAGGCGGGTGTATCGCTCTTTCCAGCAAAGACGCGGGATGTTGTGACTGCGTGTTCCTGTCCCGATTACAGCAACCCCTGCAAGCACATCGCGGCTGTGTATTATCTGCTTGGTGAGCAATTCGACCACGACCCCTTTCTGATCTTCACGCTGCGCGGACGCACACGCGAACGGGTTATCGAGGGTTTGCGACAGCGGCGGGCGGCGGCGGGCGCGTCTGGTGAAGATGCTGTGTCCATCGAAACTGCGCCGTCCGTGCCATCACTCAACGAACAAATTGCTGGTTTTTGGGGCAGCGACTCGTTCGACTGGATACCACCCAGCGTAGTTGCTCCAGAGGTGGACGGTGCTATGCTGCGCCGTTTAGGATCGCCGCCGGGTAATCTGAAGCAGCCATTGGAAACCCTCTACCGGGCGATGACAGTGCATGTCCAGACAAAGATCATCGACAATGACGAAGTGCAGCAACGCTGATATTTAAATCCGGGAGTACAAGACGATGAGTAAAACAGGATCACCCATCTACCAGGTCAAAATCACGCTGAAGCACAGCAAGCCCCCTATCTGGCGGCGACTGCTTATATCCAGCGAAACCACATTGGCACAATTGCACGACATCATTCAGGTGGCGATGGGCTGGTACAACAGCCATCTGCACATGTTTCGCATTCATAACGAGAACTTCAGTATCCCCTACGATGCAGATCACCTGATTGAATTGGATGCACGAGACAGCCGCCGGGTGAAGCTCAGTAAACTGATTACGGCAGAAGGCGAAAAGTTCGCCTACGAATATGACTTCGGCGATTTTTGGGAACATGACATCCTGATTGAAAAGATTCTGCCGCCTGACCCTAAACAGCAACTTCCGGTGTGCATCAAGGGCAAGCGCGCCTGTCCGCCGGAAGATGTTGGCGGCGTATGGGGCTACGACACCTTTCTGGAAGCCATCAAAGACCCGCAGCATCCTGAGCATGAGATGTATACCGAATGGATTGACGGTGAATTTGACCCGGAAGCCTTCGATCTGGATGCAATTAACAGCGCACTTCGTAGTTTGAAGTGAGGCAGGCACTTCATGCGAAAACTCAAAATCAGTCGCACAGACCTCGAACTGGCTTTCGAGTTGAGTAGCTACGAAACGACCGCTTATCTCGATACTGGTCCACCCCCGCTAAAATAGGGTACAGCAGCGCCGCCTGTGAGGTGCTGCTGGCATTGTATGGGGCGAAGGCACGCAATGTCTCTTCGCCTCATGCGTCTTACCGCTATGTGCAGATCGGCGGTGAGACCACCGTCCGACATGGCTATCTACTGCTCAATGTGACTGCCGACGAACTGGCACGAGCAGAAGCAGTTACTCGCCGTCGTCAGCGAGCGGCTGTGTATCTCTGGCAGGCTGACCGCTGGCTGGAACTGCCGCACGGACGCAATCCTGCCTACATGGAGTCAGCATCGCGCTCCGGTCCGGGCTTCAACCCATCCGGGTTTCGTCCGGTTGCATCTGGCACTGGGCGAGAAGGAAGCATCCGTTGGAGGCATCCACGCCGAGAAGAGCCAGCGCAGTCCACAGGAACGCCCCTGGTGGTGGATTTTGGGCGACACCTATCCGCAGCGCGAAACACTCAAACGTTGGGGAGCGCGGTTCAGCAGCAAGAGGCGTGCCTGGTACTATGTGGGCTGGGAGCTGCCCGACGGCATTAAGCGGCTCATCATCGACTATGCCACCATTGAAGCGGAACCAACCACACATATTGAGGATGTTGCGCCCTGCT
>CAZKIB010000260.1:0-3247 GCA_964552425.1 uncultured Anaerolineaceae bacterium
ATCAACATGCTGCGCTGCATCTTCTGCGGTTACTGCGAGGATGCCTGCCCGACCGAGGCGATTGTGCTGACGCAGGAACATCGTATGAGTTTTACGGACCGGCGCGATGCGATCTACACGAAGGACATGCTGATTGAACCCGCGCCCGCAGGGATGCCAGAAACGCCGCAGCGGGTGGAACCGGGCAAATTTAACCGGTCCATCCCTGACATGGAGGATCCGAAATAGACCGGGCCGCCGATTTTCTGAGGGGGATTTTGAGCGCCAGAGCGTTTGACTCTGGCGCTGTTTGCGATAAAATCCACAAAGTCATTTTCCAGCTAGGATATTGACCCATGACAACAGAGTTCTGGTTATTTGTCATCATCGGCGTGATCGCTGTGGTGTCCGCCGTGATGATGCTTCTGAATGATAACGCTGTTCACAGCGCCCTTTTTTTGATCGTGGTGATGGGCTGCATCGCTTTTCTGTTCTTGATGCTCAACGCGCCCTTCCTGGCGATGGTCCAGATTACGGTTTATGCTGGCGCGATTATGGTGCTGTTCCTGTTCGTGATTATGCTCCTGGGGGCCGAGAAATTAGGTGGCAGGACACCCTTCCGCTGGATGGCTCCCAGCGCGATGGTGCTGGCGCTGCTGTTTCTGGGTGTGGTTGCCCTGGCGATGGGCGCCGGGCCGATTGACCAGTTCGCACCCCCGCCCGCCGCGCCGCAGGTACGTGTCGGCCATTTCGCGCCGGACACAGGCACGGTGGATTTGCGGGTCAGCGGGGTGGTGGTCGAAGCCGGGCTGGAGTTTGGCGATACGATAGGCTATCTCAGCTTCCCTGCCGGGGATTATGAATTTGCCCTGGTCGAAGCAGGGACCGAGACTGTGGTTGCCGCGCAGACCATCACGCTTGAACCAGGTTTTGTGGGGACGGCCATCGCTTTCGGCTCTGGGGATCAGCCTTCGATAAGTCTGGTGGCAGATGACCTGACTCCCACTGAGGAACGCAGCGGGCGCATCACGGTATTCAATGCCTATGATGAACTGCCAGCCGTCAGCCTCGTGGATTTTGGTTCCGATTTCGACGCGGAAGATACGCAGGTTCTGCTCGGTGATATTGCGCCTGGCAGCACCTCGGCGACAGTTGAATTTTCAGAAAACACCAGCCTGCGCACCTGGGCACTCATCGAAGCTGGCAATGAGAATAATGTTCTCGCGCAGTTGAGCAACGAAGAGGTCTTCGGAATCGAGCGGGGCACTTCGACGCTGCTTATTCTGGGGGTTGAACGCCGACTGGGAGACACCGTGCGCGGGCTGGCGGTTCCGCTGGCTGCGGTGGCCGCACCGACTTTCGGCAGCCCGGCGGATGTTGGTAAGCTGCTGTTCAGCCGTTATATGCTGCCCATGCAGGCAGTGGCGATTTTGCTGCTGGTCGCGATGGTGGGCGCGATTGTGCTGACGCACAAACCCTCACCCTCGGCGGCTCTGGTGCGTGCCCGTCTGGGACGCCGCCGCGTCAGCCGTCCGCTGACCAGTGTGATCGCGGCGCAGGTGGGGCATGATGTCACCCGCAGCAGCACGCCTGAATTACCCGAACCTGCTGATGAACCCGCCGGGGATTAAGGTCAGGAGACGATCATAATGGTTCAGACTGACGCCTATGTCATGTTAAGTGTGGTGTTGTTTGTCCTCGGTGCGATGGGGGTCCTGCTGCGTCGCAATGCGATTCTGGTTTTTATGTCGGTTGAGTTGATGTTAAACGCCGCGAACCTGGCGCTGGTGGCTTTTGCCCGCCAATGGGGCAATACGGATGGTCATCTGTTTGTGTTCTTTGTGATTACGGTGGCAGCCGCAGAAGTTGCCGTCGGGCTGGCATTGATCGTTGCCATCTTCCGTACCAAACAAAGTATCAACATTGATGATTTGAATCAGCTCGAAGGCTAAGGGCGCACGGAAAGAGGTTGTATGGAAAGTTATGCGCAGCTTGTACCGTTAGTGATCCTGATCCCGTCTGTCGGGGCGTTCATTAACTTTTTCTGGGGCGCGAAGCTGGGTGAGTTCTGGTCAAGCCGGATCGCAATTGTCGCCTCGGCGCTGACCTTTGTGGTCGCCCTGCTGTTGTTTTCCTTTCTGAATGCGGTTCACGGTCAGGGTGTAATTGTTGACCCGGCGTTCTTCGATGGCTGGATACGCCTCGGCGAGAGCGTCGAAATTCCCTGGCAGATGCGCGTCGATACCCTGAGTGTGACGATGATGTTGTTCGTGTCATTTGTCGGCACACTCATCCATATTTATGCTTCCGGGTACATGCACGGTGACGAGCGTTTCCCGCGTTTTTTTGCTTATCTCAACATGTTTCTGGCATTCATGTTTATCCTGGTGACGGGCAACAATTTCCTGATGATGTTCGTCGGCTGGGAAGGTGTCGGGTTGTGTTCGTTCCTGCTGATTGGTTTCTGGTTTGATAAACCCGGCGGCGTGGGCTGGAAGAACAGCAATGCCGCCCGGAAAGCCATGATCGCCAACCGTGTGGGCGACTTCGGTATGTTGATGGGCATCTTCCTGATGTTCTGGACATTCGGCACGCTGGATTATTATCGCCCCGGTGAAATCGCCAATGTGCATTTTCTTGAAGAAACCCTGCACGAAATGGAAGAAGCCGAACATGCTGCCGAAGAAGGCGCTGCCACCGGCACAACGGAAGGCGAGCACGAAGAAACTGCCCCCGCAGAAGGTGAACATGGCAGCCTGCTGCTCATGAGCCAGCGGACCCAGGAGGGCGGTGAGGAAGCAGCCGAGCCGCACGGTGAAGAAGCCGAAGAAGATCATGGTTCAGCGCACTGGCCGCCGGAATTTACCAATAACGACCATATTGCGACGGAACGCCTGGGCGTCTTTGGTCAGGCGGAACGAATGCTCGAAGAAGGCGCAGTCGTCAATTTTGGCGCTTTCAGCCTGCCGATTGAAACCGTCATCGTGCTGATTACCTTGTTTCTGCTGCTGGGCGCGACAGGTAAATCCGCGCAGATTCCGCTGTTTGTCTGGCTGCCGGACGCGATGGCTGGCCCGACCCCGGTGAGTGCGCTCATTCACGCTGCCACGATGGTTACGGCAGGCGTTTACATGATGGTACGCTCGAACGTGCTGTACGCCAGCGCTGATCTGACCTCGTTTATCGTGACGATTATCGGCGTATCCACAGCCATAGTCGCCGGTTTCATCGCGATGGGGCAGTGGGACATCAAGCGCGTCCTGGCCTA
>CAZKIB010000260.1:3340-4284 GCA_964552425.1 uncultured Anaerolineaceae bacterium
CACGCCTTCTTCAAAGCGCTGTTGTTCCTGGGCAGCGGTTCGGTCATTCATGGCGTGGAACATGGGCATCACCACGCTGCGCATCACGGTCATCATGGGGATCATCACGACGACCATGACGCCCACCATGAAGAATTCGACCCGCAGGATATGCGCAACATGGGCGGGCTGCGGCGGAACATGCCCATCACCTACTGGACATACCTGATCGGTACACTGGCGCTGGCCGGTATTATCCCGTTCGCTGGTTTCTGGTCGAAGGACGAAATTCTGGCGGATTCGTGGCTGGCTGGTTTGTTCGGGACGAGCGGGCTGCAACAGTTCAGCGGGTATATCGCGCTCGGTGTGCTGCTGGCGGCAGCGGGTTTCACCGCTTTTTATATGTGGCGGCAGATGGAACTGGTCTTCTACGGCGAAGCGCGCACTGAAGCGGCTCATCACGCGCCGGAAAGCGTACCCGCCATGACCATTCCGCTGGTGATCTTGGCCTTTTTCAGCATTTTCATTGGGTTCATCAACACACCCAAAGCCTTCCTGGGGCTGGAAAATATCTTCGGGGCAAGCAATCTGGTTCACTTCCTGGAATGGTCGGTGGCGAATGTCCATCCCTACATGCCAGAGGGTGGTGTGTTTAACCCGCTCATTGCCATCCCCGCGCTGGCGATTGGGTTGGGCGGCATTTTCCTGGCCCGTTCGATTTACGGTCATGGTAAGGCGTTGACCGCTAACCGTCGTGATCCCCTGGCGGTCAACCCGTCCACCGGGGTGGTCTGGAATCTGGCGAATGCCCGCCTGTACTGGGATGAGTTCTACTTCCGGTTCATCGAAAACCCCTATAATCGCCTGGGTGCGTTCCTGGCCGACCAACTGGACTGGAACTTCTGGCACGATTATTTCCATAACACGATCCTGCTGCGCGGCTTCAACGCGCTGGGGACTTTCTT
>CAZKIB010000260.1:4294-4673 GCA_964552425.1 uncultured Anaerolineaceae bacterium
GCCTGTGGGACATGTGGATGCGCGAGACTCCTTCTGGCCGGGATACGTGTGGCGCAACGTCGAGTGTCCCGTGTGTGCTGGTGCGCTGGGTTGGCAGCCGGATGCGGCGGGTACAGACTGGCTATGTGCGTATGTACGCCATCAGTGTGTTGATTGGTGTCGTCTTTGTGATTGTCATTATCCTGCTGCCGATGATTCAGGCCGGATAAGTCTGAGGGAGAACGGAAATTATGGAAGCGAGCGCCCTTTCGCTCATCACGGTAGTGCTGTTCCTGCCGTTGATTGGTGTGTTTGTGCTGCTGTTTATGAAAGAAGAACAGCACGAGAATATCAAATGGACGGCGTTTGGCTTCAGCGTGGCGACCTTCGTCGGCACACT
>CAZKIB010000260.1:4683-8367 GCA_964552425.1 uncultured Anaerolineaceae bacterium
GGCCGGTATGATGACGCGGGGAAGATTATCGGCTTCGTCGGCACACTGGTGCTGTGGGCCGGTTTTGATCAGAGCAACCCGGCTTTGCAGATGGTGCAGCGGCTGAACTGGCTGCCGCAGTACAACATCAGTTATTACGTGGGCATTGATGGTCTGAGCCTGCTGCTGGTGGTGCTGACCGGGTTCATCATGCCTTTGGGAATATTGAGTTCTTTCCGCGCACATGTACTCGAAGAACGCGGGCGTCAAAAACTCTATTACATCTTCATGCTGCTGCTAGAATGGGCCATGCTGGGTGTATTTGTGGCGCAGGATTTGTTCCTGTTCTACATCTTCTGGGAAGTCACGCTCGTGCCGATGTACTTCCTGATCGGCATCTGGGGCGCGGAGCAGCGCGTGTACGCGGCGGTCAAGTTCTTCCTGTACACGATGGCTGGTTCGATCCTGATGCTGCTGGCGATCCTGTTCCTGGGCAACGCCGCCGGGACATTCGCTTTGCCGGACATCATCGCGCAGGTAAACAGCGGACAGCTTGTGCTGCCATTTACCGGCCTGCTGACCGGCGACAGCGTACAGTCCTTCCTGTTTCTGGGCTTCTTCATTGCCTTCGCGATCAAAGTCCCGGTGTGGCCGCTCCATAGCTGGCTGCCGGATGCGCACGTGCAGGCCCCGACTGCCGGTTCAGTCATTCTGGCGGGTGTGCTGCTGAAGATGGGCACGTATGGTCTGGTGCGCTTTAATCTGCCTCTGTTCCCCGAAGCGAGTGTGGCCTGGGCGCCGGTGGTTGCAACCCTGGCGGTGATCGGGATTATCTATGGGGCCTGGGTCAGTTACGCGCAAAAAGATGTCAAAAAACTGGTCGCATATTCCTCCGTGAGTCATCTCGGTTTTGTGGTACTTGGTATCTTCGCGCTCAATGCGCAGGGTATCCAGGGTGGTATCCTGCAAATGGTGAATCACGGTATCAGCACGGGCGGCCTGTTCCTCCTGGTTGGGATGCTTTATGAACGCCGCCACACCAAAGCGATGGATGCTTTCGGCGGTATCTGGAAAGTGATGCCCCTGTTTGGTGGTATCAGCCTGATTGTGGTTCTCAGCAGTATGGGTCTGCCGGGCCTGAACGGTTTCGTTGGCGAGTTTACCATTCTGCTGGGGTCGATGGGCAGCCAGGTGCTGGGCTTCTTCTTCACCCTGTTTGCCACCCTAGGCGTCATTCTGGCGGCTGTCTACATGCTGTATATGTTCCAGAAAGTCTTTATGGGCGACGTGGATAAGGAAGAAAATCGCAGTCTGCCGCAGCTTCACTGGCAGGAAATCGCGGTGCTGATTCCCATTCTCATCGCCATTATTCTGATCGGCTTGCAGCCAGCGCCGTTTTTCGCCACGATGGACGCAACCGTCAATGATCTGGTGTCGGACGTGGAGGTCTATCTGCCGGAACCTGTGGATACGGTGGTTTACGAGCCGTCGGATAACGCCGTTGTCCTGAATGCAGGCGAATAGGGGGGCTGAATGCTGTTTGAAGCGCCAACTCTTGCAGACCTGAATCTGGCCTATACCTGGCCGGTTCTCAGCCTGGCACTGGGGGCGACCATTCTGCTGATTGCAGACTTGTTCGTGCCAAAAGACCGCAAGGAACTGACTGGCTGGCTGGCCGTAGCCGGTATTGTCGTCAGTTTCATCCTGAACCTGGGGGCCTATAATGTCGTGGATGATGCCTTTTTTGGCATGTTCCGCGTGGACCCGTTCAGCGCCTTTTTGAACATCGTGGCCCTGCTGGGGGCGTTCATCAGTATTCTCATCAGCATGGATTACATCAAGCGAGCCGGGCTGGAACGGGGCGAGTTTTATGCGCTGATCCTGTTCACGACCAGCGGCGTGATGTTGATGGGCCACGCCAATGATCTGGTGGTGGTGTTCGTCGCGCTGGAACTGCTCAGTATCCCGCTGTACGTCATGGCGGCGCTGCGCTTTCCCGACCCAAAATCGGAAGAAAGCGGCATGAAGTACCTCGTGCTGGGCGCATTTGCCAGCGCGTTTCTGGTATTTGGTTCCGCTCTGATTTACGGCGCAACCGGGACTACTGGCCTGCCGGCCATTCTGGCATCGGTCAATGAGGGTGTGGTCGCGGCCAACGGGTCTGAAACACTGCTGCTGGTGGGCGCGGCGCTGGTGCTAGTTGGCCTGGGTTTCAAGGTCGCGGCGGTTCCCTTCCACATGTGGACGCCGGATGTGTACGAAGGCGCGCCGACCCCGGTCACAGCGTTCATGAGCGTGGGCGCGAAGGTGGGCGGGTTTGCCGCGCTGCTGCGCATCATGATTGTGGCGCTGCCGACCCTGACCATTGGTGATAGTGAGGTAGCCGCCTGGCAGTTGGCAGTCGCCTTAGTCGCAGCGGCGACCCTTATTCTCGGCAACGTCGTCGCCATTGTGCAGACTAACATCAAACGGCTGCTGGCCTATTCGTCGATTGCTCATGCCGGTTATATCATGATGGCGGTGGCCGCAGCAGGGACCAGCGGCATCGGCGATCAGGCGGCGCAGGCCGCAGTGATCTATATGCTGGCGTACATGTTTACCAACCTGGGCGCGTTCGCCATTGCGGTGGCGATTGAACGCGACGATGGTACGGGTACGGAAGTGGATCGTTTTGTCGGACTGGGACGCAGCAAGCCGGTACTCGCCGCGATCATGGCCGTGTTTATGCTCAGTCTGACCGGTATTCCGCTGACCGCCGGTTTTATGGGCAAGTGGCTGGTCTTCCAGGCCACCCTGGAATCCGGGCTGGTCTGGCTGGCGGTCATCGGTGTTCTGACGAGTGTGGTCAGCGCGTTCTACTATGTGGGTATCATCGTCCGCATGTACCTGCTGGACGGTGAAGGCGACCCGGCTGCCGGCGCGACCCCTTACGTGAACTGGGCGATTTACCTGACCTTTGCCGGGACAGTGGTGCTGGGGATTTTCCCATTCCTGATGACCAATCTGGCACAGCCAATTGCGATTGCGCTGCTGCCCTGAATCATTTGTAGAGGTTTGAATTGTGCAAGACAAGGACATGGTTCGCCGTGTCCTTTTTGTTTGGAGTGGTCTTACCGGTTATAGGCGACAGCCGCGCTGGACTGCTATAATGACCAGAATGCAGCAGGGTATTATAAGGGCTGTAATGACCAGTTCCCGACCCAATGGTTTACTTTATGTTATCTTTGGCGTGGCCGGATACGCCTTTCTGCCCGTGTGGGCCAAGCTGCTCCAGACGACGAATTTGACTTCATTAGATTCCGCGACGTGGCGTTTCGTGTTTGCTATGCCGTTGATGTGGCTGGTGCTGTTCATCCGCCGGGAACCTGCGCCCATCAGCCGGCTCCCGCGCCGGGGACTGCTGGGGTTGGGTGTGCTGCTGGCTTTCGCGGCGGTCTGCATGTTTTTCGGTCTGGAACTGCTCGCAGCCAGCACTTATGTCCTGCTGTTTTATACCTACCCGGCGATGGTCGCGCTGATTAATCTGGTATTGGGTGAGCGGATGCCGCTGCAAAGCTGGGTGGCACTGGCCCTCACCCTGACCGGTGTGGCTCTGACCGTACCGGATTTTGGGAAAGGTTTCGCGAGTGATGCTGGCCTGGGTGTGCTGATCGCCTTTGCCAATGCTTTCGCGGTAGCGGTCTATTTCATTCTGAACAACCGCCT
>CAZKIB010000260.1:8383-8631 GCA_964552425.1 uncultured Anaerolineaceae bacterium
TGATGCGCGGCCATCAAACCCTGACGAGAGCTAGCGCATGGGCCATTACTGGCGCGTTTTTGACTATTCTGGTGATCGTGGCGCTGCGCGGCGGCGTGGCTGTACCGTCCGAGCCGAGAACCTGGGCACTGCTGTTGGGGATGGCCTTGTTCAGCACCGTGCTGCCCATCAGCATGTTTATGATCGGGATCAAGCGCCTGGGCGCTTCAAAGGCTGCCATCCTCAGCACGGACGCCGTCTCGAACGGC
>CAZKIB010000260.1:8686-8916 GCA_964552425.1 uncultured Anaerolineaceae bacterium
GAGGCCGTTCAACTTCTGGGCGGGTTTCTGATTATCGCCAGCGTGGTTTTGCTTCAGGTAAGACTGCGGAAACCGATTGTTGCAGCCGCATCCGCCGGTGGCGATTAGTGGATTGACGACATTGATACAAACCTATGCGTACATCATTTGGGGATAGTCTAAGCACAGATATGCAGGCGCGGCTCAGTGCGAACCGCAATGGCAAACTCACCAGCGATCAGTGGAAGGAT
>CAZKIB010000261.1:0-8915 GCA_964552425.1 uncultured Anaerolineaceae bacterium
CCTATATGCAGCGCACAGGCAGCAGTGTTGACGAAAACGCCAGCGATGAGGAAATTGTTGGACTGGCTTTCCTTTCGGGTGTCACCACCGCACGTGAACTCACTGCAATTTCTGGACGCGGTGTCGGGTTGGATGTTGTCCGCCAGAGTCTTGGGAATATTCAGGGGCGCATCTCGGTAGACAGCGTGCCGGGTCAGGGGGCCAGCATTCACCTGGTCGTGCCCACGTCTCTGGCGATGATGCGGGGGCTGCTGGTCCGTATCGGCGAAGAACGGTATGCGCTGCCGCTGCTGGCGATTGAAAAAATCATTGTGCCGGATGAGGTTCTGATGGCGGCTGGCCGGCAGATGATTAAGGTGGATGACAAGCCGCTGCCTCTGGTCTCCCTTGCCGCTGCTTTGCAACGTCCGACGGCTGAGAATGGTGATACGCACAACCCGCTGGCGGTGATTGTTACAGTGGCAAACCAGCGTCTGGCTCTGTTGGTGGATGATGTCCTGACCGAACAGGAACTGGCCGTCAAAGCGCTGGGAAAGCCTTTGCAGCATGTGCCTAATGTGGCAGGCGCGGCGCTTCTGGGGAATGGCGAGCCAGTCGTGATTTTGAACCCGGCTGATCTGGTCAAGTCGGCCTGGCGCTCACACACCCCCGATACCCGCTGGATTACAGCACGGGAGCCAAAGTCTGAAGAGCAGATTCATATTCTGGTAGTGGATGACTCCATCACGACGCGCACGCTGGAAAAGAACATTCTGGAAGCGGCGGGTTTTAAGGTCACGACAGCAACGGACGGCACAGAAGCCATCCGGCGGCTGGAGGAATTTGACACCATTAAGCTGATGGTTGCGGATGTCGAAATGCCCCACATGGACGGTATTACGCTCGTTGGCACACTGCGCAGTACCCAGAAGTTCAACACGCTGCCGATTATTCTCGTGACTTCTCTGGAAAGTCGCGAGGATCGTGAACGCGGCATGGTGGCGGGCGCTGACGCCTATATTGTCAAGCGCGGCTTTGATCAGGCCGAACTGCTGGGGACAATCCAGCATTTACTCCCTTGAGGCTCAGGTAACGATGGTCAAAGTGCTGATCGCTGATGACAGCCCAACCGCTCGCCAGACACTCACCCATATCATTCACCAGGCCGGTGACATGACGGTGGTGGGCGAGGCCCATAACGGAAAGCAGGCGCTCGAACTGACGGGCAAGCTGCGCCCCGATGTGGTGCTGATGGATATTACCATGCCCGAAATGGATGGGCTGGAGGCCACTGGCGAGATCATGCACTTCACGCCAACACCTATCGTGATTGTCAGCGGCACACTCGAAGGCCGTGAAACCGAGATCGCGTTTCAGGCGATCAAAGCTGGCGCGCTCACCGTTTTGCCGAAACCATCCGCGTTTGGCACGACGGAATTTATGCTGGACTCTGCCCGTTTGCAAAGCACAGTTCGGGCGATGGCGGGCGTCTCGGTGATCCATCACTGGAAGCCCCGGCAGATCACTTCCAAAAAGGCGCGTGAAAGCCGCTTGAGCGCACATCCAGAAATTGTCGGGATTGTTTCATCAACTGGTGGGCCAGCCGCTCTGAACGAAATTCTTGGGCGACTGCCGGCCGATTTTCCGGCTCCGGTTGTGATCGTTCAGCATATCGCGCCAGATTTTTTGCCATCACTGGTCAAATGGCTGGATGGGCAGTCCGCTTTGAAGGTCTGTATCGCGGAGCCGGGCACACAGCCGCAGCGCGGTTATGCTTATGTCGCGCCAGGCCAGGCGCATCTGAAATTTGATGTTCGTAATCAATTTGCACTGGATTCACAGATACCCGCCCGACATGTTCCTTCCGGGGATGTGCTGCTTGCTTCGATAGCGGAGCGCTTTAAGGCACGCGCGGTGGGGGTCGTTCTGACAGGTATGGGTGATGATGGGGCGCGCGGCCTTCGGGCGATGTTCGATGCTGGCGCCTTTACGATTGCACAGGATGAATCCTCTTCGGCGGTGTATGGTATGCCGCGAGAGGCAGCCGAACTGGGGGCTGTGTGCGAAGTGCTTCCTATTGGAGATATTCCAGGTGTTCTGATTGATTTAGCGCGCACCGCGCAGGAGAAAACGTTGTGACAACCCTTGTTCTGATCGAAGACAGTCCAACTCAGGCGCAGCAGATTGCTACTCACCTGTCAGGGTTTGGTTTTGAAGTTTATGTCGCTACCGATGGCCCTGAAGGTCTGCAACTGGTAGACGAGGTTCAGCCAGTTGCAGTGGTACTGGATGTGAATCTGCCGTCCATGAATGGTTTTCAGGTTTGCCGCCGCCTGAAACGTGACGAAAACCTGGCGCATATCCCGGTCATCATGCTCACTTCGGCAGATGGATCGGACGATATTTTGCAGGGCCTGGATATGGGGGCGACGGATTATATCCCCAAAGATGCCTATGCTTCAGATAATCTGGTCGCGACCCTGGATGCGCTGGGGTTGATGGCGTAGGTGCATAGAACGGAAACTTCATGATTTCGACGGTTATTCTCGTCCATGCCGAGTTTGATATTGCGCGCGGCTGCAAAACCCTGCGGGCACACATTGCTGCACAAAACTGGAAACCGACTGTTGGTGCGCGTGCAACTGCTGCTTTGACGGCGATGGGCGATCTGATTCTGAGTTCCAGTTCGGATGAACTGGTTCAACCTGATTATCAATAATTCTGGCATGAATGCGAGTGTTGAGATGGGCTGCAATTTTTACCTGCCGAACATCAACACACCTGAAATCGCAGAAGCCACCCGGCGGCTTGAACGCGCTACGGATGAACTGGATATTTACGAAACTGCCGGGAATGTCCAGATCGCAGCCCGGTTGTGTATAACCTGAAGGATGATAGGGATGAAACAAGCCCAGTTTTTGTGCTGTCGTGTGGGCCGGGAATGGTACGGCATACCCGTTGAGCAGGTCATTGAAGTGTTGCAGTTCGTCGCGCTCAACGAAATTCCGGGCGCGAAACCCGATGTGCTGGGACTATTGACCCTGCGTGATGTCGTGATGCCGGTTATTGATTTGCGGGTGCGCTTTGGGGCGGACAGCGCAGATTTGAGTCTGGATACACCGATTGTGGCGATTATGACACCCCAGGGGCCAGCCGGGATTGTGGTAGATGACGTGGACGATGTCAACCGGGTGACATCCGTTGACGACGAACACAGCCCTGAGTCACCTTATACATCGGGTGTGGCACGTCTGGGTGAACGTATACTCCTGCTGCTGGATATGAACCGTCTGCGTGAAACTGCTGAGGAAGTTTCCTGATGCAGTTACCAGTTGCCAGTCATTAGTTACCAGTTCACGCTGCGACCCTCAACGACTCTGGAGATTTGCGATGATCTCCTATGGGCTTTTCGTGGACGGGCTGCGATTGCACTAACTACCGTTAAACAATAAGCGGGCCATTGGCGAAACAAAATCGGCCAGGGTGGTGAAACCCTCTGCAAAACGCATTTTCTGACTGCCGATAATCACCGTTGGCACGTCATTTTCCGTGTGTTTGCGGTTGCCGATTTCTTCCATGTTGCCGTGATCGCTGGTGATGATGACCAATCCTTCGTCGTCGTCCCAACTCCGGCCATTACGCCATCAAACAATTCCAGTATGCCAATGCCTTCTGCGAGCGTACCACGATGGCCGATAATGTCTGTCAGCCAGTGTGAAAAGAAGGCAAAGTCGTAACAGCGTCCCAGTTCGACCAGCTTTTGACCCGCCTCGTATGGGCTGTAGACCGGTGTGTCATGATAGCCCAACTGGGTACGCCAGCTTTCACCTGTCCAATCCACTGCCAGTGCCTGCCCGGCGTAGATGGCTTTTTCATCAAAAATAGGCAGGCCCGCGTCATAAACGGCCTGTTGATAGCTGGAGCGCAGGCTCTTGCCACTGTTGACCCCGCGATGCCAGCGAGGAGGATAGCCTTCCAGCAAGGCCGCTTTTTTCCCGTGCGCAACCACCTGTTTGAAAAAATTGTCTGCTGCCAGCAAATCACGAATGGCCCTGTTTGGTTTGGGGCCATAATGCTCACCGATGATCTGCGGAATATTCAGCCCTGTGAGGATGGCGGCCTGCCCGCTGCCGCTCTGCGGTCTGCCAGGGACGCCCATGCGCGGATCAGTCGGGATGAAAAGCGCGCGCGGTGATACCTGCCGCCCGGTACTCGCCAACCAGCGCTGGCCGTCTGCCAGTTGATCGAGCGTGGGTGTGTGGGCCGCCGCGAACGGGTTGACGGACGGATCATCGGCTCCCAGGCCAATGCCATCCAGAAAAATCATCAGGATACGCATCAGGATCGCGGTGTCGTTAAGTTGGACAGCAGTTGAGGCGCAAGGGCGTAAACCTGTTCACGCGGAGGAATCGTATGCGCCCGCCAGACTTCCTGCCCCTGATTATCAAACAGGACGAATTCCGGGGTATAGGTGAACTGAAAATTCTGGCGGAGTTCACGGCCAAAATCCGTATGGATGTCGATGCGCAGAATATTGTATTCATCCTCGATTTCGGCGACCAGTAAATCCACAGTAGGCCGCACGGCCAGACAACCTGCGCAGTAATTGCTGAAGAACTCCATAAAAGTAGGCTTGCCATTCCGCAGCGCTGCCTGGGCTGCGCTTACCGAATTGATGTCACTTGTGCCAGGGCGCAGCAGCAGCATACCGACAACGCTGAATGTCACCAGCGCGACCATCGTTCCTGCCACGATCCGTTTGTCCGGGACATAACGCCATAACAGCACAATGCTGGCTGCCAGCACACCGAGGCTGATGAGAACATAGGAATACTGATTAAAGATGTTCTCCATAAACATCCTCCATTTCGCACAGCATACCGTGAAAGCCCATGAGCGTAAAGTGGAGAGTCTAGCGAGCCGGGTGATCTGAAACCCGCCAGTTCTGTAGAAACGGGTTTGTGGCACGTTCCTGCCCGATAGTGGTTGGCTGCATATGGCCGGGCAGCACGCGGGTTTTGTCGCCAAGCGGAATGAGCTGGGTAAAGATAGAAGCCATCAGGGTTTCATGATCGCCAAAAGGAAGGTCGGTTCGACCAATGCTGCCCGCAAACAGACAGTCACCGCCAAAAACCAGACCATGATCTGGCAGGTAATAACACACATGATCGGGGGCGTGGCCGGGTGTAAACAGGGTTTGAAGCCTGAGTGAACCCATTTCAATCAATTCCGTCTCATCAGCCAGCAGGCGATCTGGTTTCGGAACAGGTGGAAAAAGTTGCTGCACGAGGGGGCCTGTGATGCCGGTGACTTGCGGTGTCTTCTGATGAACGTAGAACGGCGCGCCGGTCAGTTCCTTAAGTTCCTGGCTGGCTAGCACATGGTCATAATGTCCGTGAGTCGCCACCACAAGGCCGATTATGCAGCCCAGTTCTTCAGCCGTTTGTTTCAAGAGGGCAGCATTGTCCACAGGGTCAATCACAATAGCGATACGCGCGTCTGTATCCGCCAGCACATAGCTGTTGGTAGCCGCAATGCCCAGAGTCAGTTTTCGAATTTGTACGTTCATAGTGCCGCAGCCTCCGGTGTCAGTTTGCGCCGGCGCAGAACGAGTTCAACCAGCGTGCGCAGCTCCGTCATGCCCAGCAGCAGCGCCGTGACTACAAAGGCGACACCGCCGCCGACAATTTCCGCCACGACCTGGGCCACATTAAAGGCCAGCCCTCGCTCTGCCAGTCCAAGAGCGTTCCACAGGATGTCGACAGACACAATCGCGACAGCCATCACCAGACTGGCGGCGAGGGTTTTTACAGTAGTGCGCGCCAGCGCATCCCCATTAATCCCTGCCCAGCGCCGTCGCAAAATCCACAACAGTACCGCGACTTCAAAGGTCGTGCCGAGCGAATTCGCCAGCGCCAGCCCGCCGACGTTCCCGGTGACAGGTTGCAGCCCAAATGCGGGCATTTGCAGCGCGACGATATTGTAAAAACCGTTGGCTTCCGCCGCGCGAAAATCGCTCAGGACGAACGAGCCTGCGAGATTGATCGCTGCCCCGCCCAATGCTGCCCACAGGGGTGTCAGGGTGTCTTTGTCGGCGTAGAAGCTGCGCGCTACCACTTCCAGCGTGGAGTGGACTACAATCCCCAGCGCGAAGAACTGTAATGTGCTGTAAACCAGAGCAGAGGCTGAGGCATCAAAAGCGCCACGTTCTAACAGACGCACAAGCGGCTGGCCGACAAAGATCAGGCCAACCGCCGAGGGAATGCTGGCAATCATGATAAACCGCAGCGCGCCGGACATCGCATCGCGTTTTCCATCCCTGTCGCCCAGTTCGCTCAGGGCTGCCAGTGTTGGAAAGATGACCGTGCCCATCGCTGTGCCGATCAGCGTCTGGGGGATTTGCATTAAGCGCCATCCCCAGCTTAAGGCGCTGACAGAACCTGCTCCCAGGCGTGAGGCGATATTGTTCATGATAATAAAATTCAGGCTGAACACGCCTAGACCGGCAATGCGTGGCAGCATCAGCCGAATAATGCGCCACAGGGTAGGGTCTGTAAGACCAATTTCAGGCCACCAGCGTGCCCGAAAGCGGATAAGACCGGGAACCTGAATACCAAAGTGCAGCGCCGCCCCCAGTACCGCACCGATGGCGATGCCGTTGACCCCGAACACATCAATGAGAAAAATGACCCCGATAAGAATGCCCACATCAAACAGGATAGGAGCCAGCGCGGGCAGCAGAAAATGATTGTGACTTTGCAGAATGCCCATCGCGATGCCGCTCACCGAGAAGATCAGGGTCGTCAGCAGCAGAATGCGCATTAACTCGACAGTCTGCGCCTGAGCGGCCGCATCGAAACCGGGCGCAGCCACATTGGCAACCAGCCAGGGTGCAGCGACGAAGGCAAAGCCGCTTGCAATCAGAGTGGCGAGAAAAATGGTGTTGATGACATGGGTGGCCGTTTTCCAGGCTCTGGTCTGGTCATCACGGGCGAGAAACCCGCTGAAGATCGGAATGAAGGCGTGGGCCAGCGCACCGCCCGCAATCAGCGTAAAGATGAGTTCAGGAATACTGTTGGCGACTACAAAAGCATCCCATTCCTGACTCACCCCAAATACCTGCGCGATGATAACCGTCTGGAGCAGGCTGATCGCTTTGGCCGTCCCGAACGCGATCATGACGATGAGGGTTGACCGCGCGAGACGCCGGTTGCGATCATGCGTAGTCAATTGTGATTGGTGGGGTTCCATCAGATGACCTTATGTATTCAGGGAATCCAGTGCGGCCCGCGCTTCGGTATACAGATAGTTATGATCGAGCGCCCGGCTGAAGGCCTGCCGCGCACCGGCAAAATCTCCCTGAGCTTCCAGCACGCGGCCCTGCCAGTAATAGGTTTCTTCGACGTACTGCGCTCCATTGGTCAGGTTGATGTCGACCAGTGCCAGGACATCGTTGTAGCGCCCGGCATTATAGTAAGCCTCAAACGGGCCAAACTGATACCAGGTCATTCGCCAGGGGAGCGAGCCTTCACTGCGGGCTTTATCGTAGGCTACGGCGGCCTCCTCAAAAAGACCCATGCGAGTCAGAGACGTGCCGATATTGAACCATGCGAAGACATCGCGCGGGTTTGCGCGCGCTTCTGCGCGGGCCACTTCCAGCGCCATTTCAGCAGCGAGCGCCGGGTCGGCCCTGTCCCCCAGAATTTCACGTACTTCGGCCTCGCGACTTGGTTCGTAGATCACGATAAATGTGCGGTTGAAATGCTGCCAGTTGCGGTCCAGGTCTGTGTAGGATTCCGCGAGTCCTTCACCCCCTTCGCCCGCACCGAGATAACTGTCATAAAGATAAAATAAATCCTGAAGATCATCGTAAGCGACGACGGTCTGATAATGCCCTAACCAATCGTAGCCTTCCGGCATGTAGCCCGTTTCGATGATGACAGGCATCTGGGCAGCGATGAAGCGCTTGAGCATTGCCAGATCACCGCCCATCCGTGTAATGGCGCGCACGTCGGTCTGTTCATTGACGAAGCGGACCAGTTCATACGGGTTTACGTTCTTGTCTTCTCGATCCGGCTTGAGCATCTGCGCCGCGAAACTCTGGTCGCGCTGCCAGCCGTAGTAACTGAGTGCCATTGTGATATTGGCCGGACCACAGTTATTCCAGGACTGTTTGGTATGTACAAACCCGAACATGCGGGCCGAAGCGGGGAGTTCAGGTTGTGATACGATACCCTGACTGACGTTCTGATTCGGTCCGGTGACTGTTGTCGCTTCGACTTCCTCTGTAGGCGGTAACGCAGTCGGAGTCACCGTTGGGGCTGTGGTAGGCGAAGGTGTCACCGTGAGTGTTGCGCTCGGCTCAATTTGTAAAGCCGCAGCCTCGGTGGGCGCCCTGGTGGGTACAAGTGTTAATGTTGGAATATCCAGCGGCGCTGAAAGCAAGTCTTCAGGGGAGATTTCACTATCCGCCGGCTGTGCCGTTGGGAGTGTGCCGCCGGCGGGCGTTGGTGGCATCAAAGCCCGCATAAAAGGCAACTGATCGATAATTCGCTGCTGCTGACCTGGCAGCAGAACGCTGCGGAACACATACACTGCGCCAACGCTGCCCACGATAGCGAGGACGAACAGCCCTAAAATCAGCCACAAGAGAAAGCGCGGCGGTGGGGTTACACCCGTATGATGCGGCGGAATCGACATCGGTTCCTGCTGCGTGTGTTGATCAGACATTACTTAAATTCTCCAACCACCCATAACAATAAAACGCCAAGTGTGCCATATCATCGAACCATTTGCACGGGTGTTAGCTTACGATTGCCCAACGACTGCCGGGCATTATAACGGCAAGTGGCTGGATTGCGGTAGGGGACGCTGCTAAAATGTTTAGGCTCTGTTGACATTTAAATTGGTTCTGGTAAGGTTGTCGGATGACAACC
>CAZKIB010000262.1:0-4545 GCA_964552425.1 uncultured Anaerolineaceae bacterium
AGACTTTCGACTGTTCGCTAAAATTTTTTGACATGGAAAGGATATGCAATGGCTGCCGAGCGCATTACTCTGACACGCGCCGGGTACGAGCGACTCTCGAATGAGCTAAAGCTGCTCGAAGAGATGGAGCGGGGTGAAATCGCGGAGGTGGCCGAAGCATTCGACAGCACGGACTTTGGCGAGAATGCCGCTTTTTATGACGCGGTGTTCGACAAGGACCGTCTGGTCGCGCGCATCAACAACCTCAAATATGTACTGGCGCGCGCCGAAGTGATCGAAGAAGACCCGGACCCCAACCGGGTATCCCCCGGCAATCGTGTCACCGTCTGGGACCTGGAAGCCAACGAAGAACTGACCTTCACCCTGGTGAGCGCGGAAGAAGTCACGCACGGGATACGCGGCGTGTCGGATGATTCGCCGGTGGGGAAGGCGCTGATGGGTCGTTCCGTCGGCGAAGTCATTCAGGTCAAAGTGCCGGATGGTGTGGTGCGCTACGCGATCCGAGGGATCGAGTAGGGACGCGGAGCAGTATATAAACGCCTGTGCCGCCGATTGAAATCGACGGCAAGGCAAAGCAGGTCCCGCTGGGACTGGGGCAGCGAGAGACACATGGGTTATGCTGCCAGGTACTTGAGTGCCCAGCAGTCAACGCTCTAGCGAATGGATGGATCGCTGATCCACACGTCGGGTGAGGTCAGGGTGGCCCCCTCAACAATCAGATTCGGCGAATAACCATAGGTGAACTCATAAACGTTCAGGCCGTTGAACTGCGACAGCACCGGCTTGGGCGCGCCGGCCGCGTTATCGAACACCCGGATAACCGGCTCGCAGTTGATGAGCGCGGGTTCTGAGCAGATTTCCAGCGCGACCTGCGCGGTACGGGTCGCCGTGCTGTCGGACAGGTAGGTGACGCGGATGTTGTTCCACGAGACCTGATTCTTTTCGGCGATCTCTTCCAGTTCGGGCGGTGCCGGGGCGGTAGCGCCTGCCAGCAGCAGCGCCAGCGGGCCGGAACCTGTCGGCGTGGGGGTGGGGCCGGGGCCGTTGCACCAACTGGCGTCGCAGAAGGTCAGCGGCGCGATGCCTTCCAGCGTCGGCAGGCGGTCAAAGATGTCCTGAGAAATGCTCGTCCAGCGGCGGTCAATAAACACGGCAAAGTCTTCGCCGCTGACGAACATCATGCCGGATTCACCAAAGTTGCGATACCACGCCCGGAACTCGGTTCCGCCGGGCATGACGCCCATGTACTGTTCAGCGCCGACATCGAGATAGCTGAAGGCCGCTTCGGACTCGCCCCGGAAGCGGTTATCGACGCTTTCGATCACTTCCTCTTCAATGGGCGGGTTATCGGCCAGATTGTTGGCAGCGGATTCGATCTGGCTGCAATAGTTGGTTTCGCCGATTTCGGCGGTATTGAACTCGTAATTGTTGATGAGCAGGGTCACGAGGTCCTGAACTTCCGGTTCGCAGCGTTCCAACTGTGTGGCGCGCTGCCAGCCGCGCGGGCGGGTATCTGGCCCCGACTGCGCGTCCGCCAGCAGTTCGAGATCATGCCGCAGGTTGCGCCAGGCAACATAACGGTTGTTGGAGACTACGCCGATCCAGTCATCAGGCCGGACATTCTGGCCGAGCAGGGTGTTGGCGATGTTTTCCAGGTCGAGGAAAATGTCACCGACCAGAGTCGCGGAGGTTACATCGACATTGCGGATATAACCGGGCGGGCGGGTGTTCAGCCCCAGCGACTCATCCGCGAGACGTTCCAGGTCCCCGCGCACGGCGAGGGTCAGTTCCGGTATATCGGGCGCATCGCGCAGGCCAAATTGGGTGGTAAGACTTTCTTCCAGTTCGACCTGGGCGCTGGCGCAGAAATTCAGGGTCGATTCCAGCGTTTGGAGCGGCACACCGAGCAGCACATTGGACAGGCGGATCAGGTTCTGGATGGTGCGGCTGCACCGGTAGCGATTCGAATCGCCGCGCCAGTCTTCCGGCCGGAAGACCGCGCCAGTTGGGTCCACAAAGACCGCATCGGCGGCCAGTTCCAGATCGTGGCGCACATTGCGGGCGATCAGGTCTGCGCGGCTGCTGGTCAGGCCGAACCAGTTGGGTGGGCGCACGCCGTCCCCAAAGACCGCGTTCGCCAGCAGTTCGCTGTCGAACCACAGATCGGACGACATCGTGCCGGAACGGATGTCCACGTTCGCGGTCCAACCCAGGTCTGTCGGGCGCACCTGGCTGCCGAAGACTTCATCGGCCAGCCGTTCCATATCAATGCGCAGCGTATTGGTAAAAGCCCCCAGGTTGTCGATCTGCTGTGGCGGGGCTGCCAGCACGACACCAGACCACACAATCACCAGCATGAACAGGAAGGATACGTACCGTCTCATCATCAACCCCATGACATTTCGCAACTTCTATTATACCCCTGTGCGCAATCTGCAAAAGTGGGCCGGTGGTACGCCGTAAATTTACGCTTTTTGTGAAAAGTTCATCAACGCCAAAAAACTTAACAAAACAGTTATATGCAGGGGTGTAATATAGACTATAGAGGCTCATATACAGAATGTCTGATATTCATTTCAACCTTGAGCGGTTCGCGATCAAGCTTCCGCTGTAAACCCGGCGGACCGCAAACGACCATTCAACGCGCACAATTCATCCAGGAGCCAGAGCAGAAGTCGATTTAGAGGACGGAATTCTCTCGTGTCGGTTACAGATCAAAGATGGAGTAAAAAAATACGCCTGGCGCTGGTCGCTGCCAGCCTGGTGGTTTACAGCGTGCTGATGGTGCTGCTGCATGAACTGGCGCACCCGACCATACAGACGATGAGTATCCCACTGTATGTGATCCCGGTGCTTGTGACCGCCTGGAGTTTTGGGCTGCGCGGCACGATTATTGTGGGACTGCTTTCGCTGCCGGTCAATGTGGTCCTGCTGCTGCTGCTGGGGTACGCCCCGGAAGCGATTTTTACGTTTGAACGGGTTATGACGAGTCTGATTGGCACGGCAGCCAGCGCGATATTCGGGTGGGTGTTTGAACTCAAGAACCGGCTGGCGCAGGAACTGGCGGAACGACGGGAGGCCGAACGGCGTGAGCGTGAAGAACGTATCTTCACTGATGACCTGCGCGGTATCAGCGCGGTGTTCAATGAGACGCTGGACCTGAACGAGGTGTTTAACGGCATACTCGCCAGTGTGGATCATATTGCGCCTTATGACAGCGCCGGCATTGTGCTGCTGGAAAATCATAACCCCAGCGTGGTTCTTCATAAGAGCCACTTTGACCACTATCAATGGACGGCAGAAAACGCGCGGCACCTGTTGAAAGTCAGCGCCCTGGACAAAACCCACATTATCGACCAGCTTCCCGGCCAGGGCGGGTCGTGTGTCAGCGCGCCCATTCGCATCAGGAAACAAACCATCGGCTTTCTGATTTTGCACAGCGCCCGAACCCATACCTTTGTTGAAGCGCACGCCCAGCGTCTGGAAGCGTTTGCCAACCAGGCTGCTGTGTCGATCTATAACGCGCGGATGTATCAACAGCTAGAAAGCAACGCGCTTGAACTGAACATGCTGTATCATGCCACATCGTTCCTGCTGAACGCGACCAGCGTGGCGGAACTCGGCCAGCAGATTGCGCACGCTGTCGTAAAGGAATTTGACCAGACCGACTGCGGGGTGATGCTGCTGAATGACGAGACGGGGGATATTACGCGGCTGACCCGCGCGGGTGTGTATCAGGTCCAGGCCACCGCGCCCCTGCGGCTGGATGGCGAAGGGCTGGTCCCCACCGCGCTGCGCGCCGGGACGCTGATGTACGCGCCGGATGTCACGCAGGATCCGCATTACGTGGCGAATGATCCGCGTACCCGCTCGGAACTGGTTATTCCCTTAAAAGTGCGCGGTGAAGTGCTGGGCGCGCTGGACCTGCAAAGCCCGGAACCGGATGCGTTTGGTGCCCGGGACCAGCGCATTCTGATGGCCTTCGCCGAGCAGGCAGCTATCGCGCTGGACAATATGCGCATGTACGATACCCTGCACGAATTCGCGCTGGACCGCGAACAGACGGTCATCGAACGCACGGCGGAACTGCACCGCGCCAAAGAGCGGGTCGAAGCGATCCTGAACAGCAGCAGCGACACCATTATTCTGACGCAGCCGGATGGTCGCATTGAGCAGTCGAACCGGGCATTTTATGACCTGTTCGGCTACTACATTGACGAAGAATTCGACTGGCCGCTGACCCGGCTGGTTGCGCCGGAGTATGAAGCGAGTCTCGGCGCGGCGCTGCGGCGGGCGGATGAAAGCAGGGTATCGCAGCGCATTGAGATCGTGGCCTGCCGGAAGGATGGTTCGTGTTTCGACGCAGACCTGGTGCTGTCGCCCATCTATGAGCGCGGGGCGGATGGCTGCAAAGGCATCGTATGCAGCCTGCGCGACATCAGCGAACGCAAGCGTATGGAGCAGGAACTACGCGAAGCCCTGAACAAGGAACGCGAACTGCGCGAACTCAAATCGCGGTTTATCTCGATGGCCTCGCACGAATTT
>CAZKIB010000262.1:4595-7787 GCA_964552425.1 uncultured Anaerolineaceae bacterium
CGACCACCCAGCGCCAGAACCATGCTGACCGGATGGACGAGACCAAAAAGCAGCGGCAGTTCGAGAAAATCGAGGAACAGATCCGCTATATGACCGGCCTGCTGGATGATGTGCTGACGATTGGGCGGGTCGAAGCGGATCGTATGGAAATCGACTACGAGATGCTGGACCTGCACGCCTTTTTCGAGGAACTGGTGGAGGAATTTCACCAGATTCGCACGAGCCATGAGGTGCTGTTCACCTGTGAAGGCGTATGCCGGCCGGTCCCGGCGGATCGCAAATTTATCCGCGAAATTGTGAACAACCTGCTGACCAACGCCGCCAAATACTCGGCAGAAGGCAGCCGCATCTATCTGGAACTGATTCATGGTGCGGAGGAGGTGATTTTCCGGGTGCGTGATGAGGGCATCGGCATTCCTGAAAAAGATCAGGCGCACCTGTTTGAAGCGTTTCATCGCGCCGAAAATGTCGGCACAATCCCCGGAACCGGGCTGGGGCTGGCAATTGTCAAACACGCTGTGGAACTGCACGGCGGCAGCATTACCTTCGAAAGTCAGATCAACGTAGGGACAACCTTCACCGTTTGTATCCCCGTTCAGGAAATGGAACAGGTAATATCATGACCAAAATTCTGGTAGTGGAAGACGAAGCCCCGCTGCGGGAAAGTATTGTGGACACGCTCACCTTCGAGGGCTACGATGTGGTCGCGGCGGAGGATGGTCAACAGGGTTGGCTGAAAGCGCAGCAGGAGCAGCCTGACCTGATTGTATGCGACATCGCCATGCCGGAACTGAACGGCTACGAGCTGCTGGTCAAGCTGCGCGAAGCGTCGGAGACGGCCACCCTGCCCTTTATTTTCCTGACCGCGCGGGCAGACCGCCCGTTTATGCGGCACGGGATGGAAATGGGCGCGGACGATTACCTGACCAAGCCGTTCACCCATGCGGATTTGCTGTCGGCCATTCGCGCGCGGCTGGCTCGTCACAAAACGCTGCAAAAAGCCGGCAGCCATGAACTGGAAAAACTCAAAGCGGAATTTGTGCGGCATATCACCCACGAGCTGCGCACGCCGCTGGTGTCGATCACGGCGGTGCAGGACATTGTGGAACAGCAGCTCAATTACCTGTCGCCGGGTGAATTGCAGGAACTCCTGCGTATTCAGCGCTCTGGCAGCCAGCGCCTGCACCACGTGGTGGAGCAGACCGTGCTGATGACGGAAATGCGCACCGGCACGCTGACACGGGAGAAAATCCGGGACAAAGGGCTGCCCACCGCGATCTGGGATATTCTGACCCCGGCGGTGAACCTGGCGCGGCGTTTTGCCTATCGCCAGCCGGACGTGCCCGTGTATCTGGACGACAAGGATGGGACGGCCAAAGTGCTGTGCAGCCCTGGTGCGCTGCGTCATGCGGTAGCCGAGTTGATCGCTAACGCGCTGGATTATTCGCCGGCCGAGGGGGCTGATGTGCGCGTCAACCAGTGGGACGCGGACGGCAGCGTATGGATCGAGGTGCTGGATCGCGGGGCGGGCATTCCTGCGGAAGCCGCCGAAAAAGCGCTGCGGCCTTTTGAGCAGATCAACCGGGACGCCAACGAACAGCAGGGACTCGGCCTGGGGCTGTCCGTCGCCCGCAGCATTGTCGAGATTCACGGCGGCGAACTGAAGCTGGGCGCGAACCCCGGCGGCGGCACAAAAGTGACGATCCGCCTGCCGCTGGTGACGGAGCCGGTCAAGAGTTCGTAAACACCCAACGCCGGACACGGAATACATCTGGCTGAGATTTCAATAAGCTCGCTCAAAGCGGGCTTTTTGTTTTGTGGGCAGACAGAGGCTGAAAGCCTCCGTCTGGGGAAAAGCCGTAAGCCCTCTGAAGCAGGCTGTTGCAACGTCAAATCTGCGTGCTATTTTTATTTTGATGATTGAAGATTATCCGGGAAGGGAGTGTGTATCTCATGCCTTACTGGAAATGTTATTATCACGTGATCTGGTCAACGAAGCATCGTGAACCAGCCATTTTGCCTGCTTATGAAGCTGTCTTATTTGAGGCAATCCAACTGAAAGCGCAGGAACTGAAGTGTTCTGTGCTGGCGGTAAATGGGGTGGCAGATCATGTTCATGTTGCGATGATGATCCCGCCAGCGATGGCTGCCGGAACCTGTGTGGGCAACCTGAAAGGGGCCTCCTCACACACGATCAACAACAACTTTGAGCGTGAAAAGCGCTTCCGCTGGCAGGAAGGGTATGGGATTATTTCATTCGGGGAACGGGCGCTGGATAGCATCGTCGATTATGTCAACCGTCAGAAGGAACATCATGCCAATCTGAATCTGAACGCTTATCTTGAAACCTTCGAAGATGCGGATTGACCGAACAGTTAGCCGTCATTCCCAGCCCCATTCGATGGGGCTTGTAAAGACTACAGGCAGGTGCTTTGAGCGCCTGCTTTGTTTGTGGGCAGACAGAGGCTGAAAGCCTCCGTCTGGGGAAAAGCCGTAAGCCCGCTGAAGCAGGCTGTTGTGGCGACGTGAGTTAATATGGAAGAGAACGGTGCGCGTCTGTGCCTTACTGGAAATGTGATTATCCCGCCGTCTAATCAACCCAATCCCGCGAACCGATTATCCTGCCGATATATGAACTGACGCCCGAATCAAAACGGACAGCCCATGTGGACTGCCCGTTGTATTGGCTGACATGCGGACCGGCTGAAAGGCCCTCCCCTTATGCCACCTCGTCGCTGACAGGCTGGAGCGTGGTGAAGGAGAGCATGTCTTCGTCCGGCACGTAATCCACCAGAATGTGGTTGCCATCGGTAATGCGGCCTTCGAGGATGTGCAGGGCCAGCGGGTCTTGCAGGTTCTGCTGGATGGCGCGTTTGAGCGGGCGCGCGCCGTAGACCGGGTCGAAGCCGCGTTCGGCCAGGAACTGCCGGGCACGGTTGGTCAGTTCCATCGTCAGATTGCGCTGTTTGAGCAGCCGTTCCAGCCGCCTGAGTTGAATATCCACAATGCGCACGATGTCCGCCTGAGTCAGGCTGTGGAACAGGATAATCTCGTCCACCCGGTTAAGGAACTCTGGCCGGAACATCGAGTCCAGTTCGAGCATAATGGCGCTGCGCAGGGCACGCTGGTCCGCGCCCGGCCCCATCTGCTTGATCATGCCGCTGCCGACGTTGCTGGTCATGATGATGATGG
>CAZKIB010000262.1:7898-8144 GCA_964552425.1 uncultured Anaerolineaceae bacterium
GCCGGCGGCGGATGGCTTCGGTCAGTTGGCCGCCCTCTTCGTAGCCGACATACCCCGGCGGCGCGCCGATCAGACGGGCGACGGCATGGCGTTCGGCATACTCACTCATGTCGATGCGCACGACGGCTTCCTCATCATCAAACATGAATTCCGCCAGCGAACGGGCCAGTTCGGTTTTACCGACACCGGTTGGCCCCAGGAAGAGGAACACCCCCACCGGGCGGTTGGGGTCCTGCAAACCGGCGC
>CAZKIB010000262.1:8204-8908 GCA_964552425.1 uncultured Anaerolineaceae bacterium
CATGCAGGCGGTCTTCCATGCGCAGCAGTTTTTCGACTTCACCTTCCAGCAGGCGCGAAACCGGCACACCCGTCCAGCGCGAGACGACGGCGGCGATCTCGTCGGCATCGACTTCCTCTTTGAGCAGGGAACCGCTGGTCTGCAAGTCTTTCAGGCGGGCTTCGGCTTCGAGAAGTTTTTTATCCAGTTCAGGCAGCGTGCCATAGCGCAGGCGGGCCGCCGCTTCCAGGTTGGACTGGCGTTCGGCGCGTTCCAGGTCGATGCGCGCATCGTCAATCTGCGCTTTGATGCTGCGGATGCCGTCGATGGCGTCCTTCTCGGTCTGCCAGCGGGCCACCAGTTGGCTGCTTTCCTCGCGCAGGTTGGCGAGTTCTTCCTCGATCACTTCCAGACGCTGCGCCGAGGTGCGATCCCGCTCCTTTTTGAGCGCCTCGCGTTCGATTTCCAACTGCATGATCTGGCGGTCCAGGTTATCCAACGCCACCGGCTTGGAATCAATCTGCATTTTCAGGTAGGCAGCGGCTTCGTCGATCAGGTCGATGGCCTTGTCGGGAAGCTGGCGATCCGGGATGTAACGCTGGCTGAGGGTTGCGGCGGCGATCACGGCGCTGTCCTGAATGCGGACACCGTGATGCACCTCGTAGCGCTCCTTCAGACCGCGCAGAATGCTGATGGTGTCCTCGACACTGGGTTCATCGACAAAC
>CAZKIB010000263.1:0-8759 GCA_964552425.1 uncultured Anaerolineaceae bacterium
TGGTCTGGTTTTATGAACAGGTCGCGGCGGACGCGCCGTTTGTGGCGACCATTGCGGAAACACTCGGCACGCGCCTGGGCTGTCTGCTGCTGACTCTGCTGCTTAATGATGACGCGACGCATCGGGCGAACCCCGATAAGGACGCCGCTTACTGGTCCTACTGGTCACAGGTGCGCAGTATTTATCTTGGCGGCGGGTTGATGTCCGGCGCGCTGGGTAAACAGGTCACTCAACAGGCACAGGCCGTCCTCCGGCAGCGGTCTGAACTGTCAGATTGTGATGTTGTGTCCGCTGCTTACCCCCGCTACCTGCCGCTGCTGGGCGCGGCGCGAACGGTCCCGGCGGGACAGCGTGCCCTGGTCCTCGACTTTGGTGGAACCTTTGTCAAACGCGCTATCGCTCATTATGACGATGATGGTCTCACACGCCTTCAGATTCTCGAATCGCTGCCGGGCCATTTTCCGGCAGTCACGGCAGAGACCCCGGAGGATGCGCGGCCGCTGTTTGAGCATATGGCGGACCTCATTGCGCAGTCTTATACAGGCGCGGATGCAGACACCATCCCAATCAGTGTGGCCGCCTATGTGGATGAACGCGGTCAGCCTTTGCTGACACAACATGGCGTCTACATGAACCTCGCGCAGCTTACCGGTGATGTGCCCGGCGCGTTATCCGCAGCAGTAAGCCAGCGCCTCGGCAGGCAGGTGAGCCTGAGACTGCTGCACGATGGCACGGCGGCGGCACTGTATTATGCCCCGCAGGAACACAGCGCGGTCCTCATGCTTGGTACAGCGCTCGGCTCCGGTTATCCAGTGGCCCGCCCGCATCTGCATTTACGGGTGGTCCATCAGCCGCTGGCAGTGGATGAATCTTGAGGCAGATTCCCGGCCAGCCAGGTCAGGAATAGTTCTTCGCCCAGCGCTGGGACCCGGTACAGGCGATACTGGTCATCCCACTGGTAGCTCTGGCGCAGGGTCATGCGACCCGCCGGGAAGTGCTGTTCCAACAGCACCAGCGAGTTGTCATCCTCCGGGGCCAGGTAAAACAGCAGGTCTTTTTCAGGGTCAAGCCTGAACTCATCCACTTTCTGGTAGGCGGCCCACATAAAGTCCTTGAGATTGTCCATCGAAACAATGCCGTTGGGCCAGTCTGGTTTGCCAGCCTCAATACCAAGCGCCCGGTGATCCCACCAGTGGGGATAACCCACCATGAAAGCGTTGCCGTAGCTGCCATCACTTTCAGCAAAGCCGCGCAGCACGCGGCCCGCTTCGGAATAGGGCAGGGACGAGTCAATATAGGCGTCGTAATGTCCCTGAAAATAGGTGCGGGTGTTGAAGCTGTAAGCCCCCAGCACCACCACCGTCACCAGCCCCGCTGCGGCAATCAGCCCGCGCCGGCCGGGTACGAGCCGCAGCAGCGAATCTGCCAGCAAAGCCAGTGGCAGTGCCGCGATCAGATAGGCTTCGGGCAGCGCGCCGCTTGTGCGGGTGTGGCTGGGGTTTTCTACCGGGTAGGCAATCGACAGGGCCGAGGGCATCAGCATAATCACCAGCGCCAGCGGGACCAGCCAGTCGAACACATCCCGCCGCCGCATCATGCGCGCCAGCCAGGCCGCCAGCCCGATAATTAAGAGTGCCCCGGTCAGAGTATCCATCGCCGGCTCGTTGGGCGACCCGTTGATCCAGGCGACATCGCCTTTCCAGTTGAACATCAGCAGCGCGGTGCGGACATTGTTCGCCAGAATGGGCACGTTTTGCTGAAAGGCTTCCAGCCGCTCGGCCAGGGTAGCCTTGCGCTCGATCAGATTGCCTTCCTCATCGGTGGTCAGAATCAGGTCATCACCCAGCAGCCGGCCCTGGGTGCGCCGCCAGAAATCATCGGGGTACTGAATCCAGAAGCCGAACAGCGGCACAAACACCACAAACGCGACAATCACCAGCACCGCCAGATTGACCACATAACGGCCGCGCTGTGCCCAGTTGCGCGCATGGAACAGCAGCGCCAGCGCGACGCCGATCACGACGACCACCGGCAGCATCCGCACTGCCTGGTAGGTATACAGGCCGAAACCGAGTACCAGCCCCGCCTTGAGAAAATCCACCCGGCGGTTGTGGCGCATGGCCCGCGCCAGGAACACCAGCAGCGCAGCCGTTACTGCGGTGGTCAGCACGATGCGCAGACCCAACCGGCTGAGAGCCGTATGCCAGTAGCTGGCTGCCACCAGCGCCGCCAGTGCCAGCCCCACCAGCTTACCGAGTCGTGGATTGTCTTCACCCACTACCGCGCGGCCCATCCAGTAGAGCAGCAGAATGGCGATCAGGCCCTCCACCGCCGACAGCACCTTGAGTGTGTAATGATTGAAGCCCAGGCCCGGCAGCTGCGAAATGGCCGCGATGAGGTACATCTGCACCGGTTCACGCCCGCCGTTGTTGGAAAAAAACACGTTGTACTGCCCGTTGTACACCCGGAACGCATCCAGAACCTTCTCGACATGATCGCTGGTCATTTCCGGCGGGACTGTTTGCAGGTCAGACAGGCGAAAAGCCGCGCCCAGCAGCAGGATCGCCGCCAGCGCCAGCACGGTTCCGCTGCGCCAGCGTATCCGGCGAATGCTGGCGACCAAACCCTGTATCCACTGCCAGGGGCCATCCCCCGCCGGCGCGAGGGCGATCACCCACAGCAGGATGCTGAACACCCACGACCAGAAGCCGATGAACGTGACCTGATTGTTGGCGGTAAAGACCAGCGCCAGCAGACTCAGCAGCAGGCCCCCGGCGGCGGCCAGTGTGCGTGAAGGGTGCAGACCTGCCCACGAAAACGCGCCGGTTTGTGGCTCGTCATCAGATTCGGCCAATTCCCAATCCTGCTTCTCTTCTGCTGTTTCTCCGGCAGCTTGAGGATCGGTTTCTACGGGTAGGCTCTCAGGTTGTTTTCCGCGCCGTGCCCACCACTGACGCAGGTTCGGCCAGTCGTTGTACAGTTCAGCGCCGAGCCATACCAGAAAACCGAGCAGCAGAAAGGGTGTGCCCGCCGTCAGCGCGGTGGTTTCGGTGCGCTGTGGGGTGTTCGCCAGAATGCCGGAACCCCACCATGCCAGGACAAACGCGGTCAGCCGCAGACCGAAGATGACTCCGGTGCGCTGGTCGATCCTGAACGCGGATGCCGCCGGCCTGCTGCGCCTGGCCCCCTGAACGGCTGGCTGCCGCGCCGTGATAAAACCGCTGGATCGCTGGGGCGCGGTACGCGGGGTGCTGGCGATCTGGCGCAGCGCATCCAGTGTGGTAAGCGGTGCGCGCAGCAGTTGGCCGACCATCTCTGCGAGAGTCAGGTCTTCAAATCGGCGGGCTTCCGGGGTCTCCGCCGGTTCGAGTGGTTCGGGTTCCGGTTGCAGGTAAGTATCAGACATCACAGTTCCGGTTTGCGCGCCTTCACGGCCAGGTTCACCGTCGAACGACCCGGCGGCTCATTGAGGACATTGTGGCGATCAAAATAATTGAACACTTTTAACCCCAGGTTGATCGGGTTCAGCAGGCTGCCATCGTTCTTGTCGAATGTGGTGCGGTCCGCCGCGTTCGCCATGCCCTGTGGCAGTTTGCCGGATTCGAGTAAGGGTTTCCCCAGACCATACACGATATTATGGATGAAGGGAAACGAATCGTGCGTAAAGGCGCGGGTTTCGTCAATCGTGAATCCGGAAGCCTGCACGCTGGTTTCAAGCTGTTCGCGGGTGTACAGCCGCACGTGATTGGCCCAGATGCCCGCCAGCGGCCCATCGCCAATATGAGTCTGAAAGACCGTTTCCAGCGTCTTGTTGATCGGGTCCCACCAGAACGGATAGTTGGCGTTTGGCACGGTGATGGCCGCCACGCCGCCCGGTTTCAGCACCCGCAGCGCTTCACGCAGACCGGCCACATCGTCGTCCAGATGCTCCAGCACTTCAGACAGAATCACCCCGTCAAAGGTGTTGTCGGGGTAGGGCAGCGCGTAAATGCTGGCGTGGTTCAGCATGAGGTTCGGCAGATGGCCGATATTGCGCTGCGCTTTGAGCATCACGTCCCAGTCGAGATCAGCCCCGACCAGCCGGCACCCGCTCACATAGCGGAACATGTTCAGGTAAAAACCGCGCCCGCAGGGCATGTCCAGAATCAGGCTGTCCTCACGCGGGTTGATCCACTCAAAGATCGTCTCCACCCGCTTTTTGAAGGCCATATCGGCTTCGTTGCGGGTCATGTGCGCGATGGTTTGCGGGTCAATCCTACCGTTGGGCGTGTTCACGGAAGACCTTCTCGTACTGGTTCACGGTTTCCTCGAATGAAAACTGCGCTTCGATTTCCTCACGCGGCTTCATGTACTGGTCACGATTTTGCAGCACCTCCACCAGCGCTTCGCCAATCGAACGCCAGTTGCCCGCTTTCGCCAGTTTGCCCATGCCGGTCACCGTCACAGGCACGCGCCCGCCGGGAATATCGGTCATGACCACAGGCGTGCCGCTCAGCATCGCTTCCACCTGCACCAGCGCGAAACACTCGCTCTCACTGGTCAGGGCCAGTACATCGCAGGCCGCGTAGAAGTCCGCCATCGCCTGGGCATCATTCATCATACCGGGAAACACCAGTTGGTCGCGGTACTGCTCCACCAGGTTCTGATGCCGCTCCCAGAAATCCTGCTCATATTTCACGGGATATTCGCCGACGAATACAATTCGCGCATTGGGATAGGTCTGGTTGACCACCTCCAGCGCCCGCAGCAGCAGGTCAGGGCGTTTTTCCTCCACGAAGCGGCTGGCGAAACCGATGACCGGCCCGCCGTCCTTCGACCATTCCGAGCGCCATTCCTCGACCCGCTGCGGATCGGGCAGGGGCATGTGAACCGGCGGCGAAATCACCGTGACTTTATCCAGAAACGGCCTGAGATAATAGGAATGCTCGGCATAATCCTGGCTGTAGGCGACCAGACGGGCGGCGCGCCGGGCCATAAACTGATAGAACCTGAACATCACATCCACAATCAGTTTATTCAGGCCGCCTTCCGGCAGAATCAGATCACCGTGATGCGTGGCGACGATCCTGCGCCCGGTGATTTGCGAAAGCGCGCCGAGCAACACGGTTTCCAGCATGGGCACATTTACCCACACCACATCATGTTGCAGCATGAGGCCGAGCGCCGCCCAGGGGTAGGCCGGCATGACCATTCCCCGGCTGATGGCGACAGGGGGTGTCCACAGCCGCACGATGCGCACGCCATTGTGAATCGTTTCATCACGCGGCAGCGAAATATGATAACGCGCCGTCAGCACGGTCACATCATGGCCGCGCCGCGCCAGTTCCTCCGCCACCCGCTGCACATGAATGGTCAGGCCGGTGCGGTGCGGGAAATAATAGAGCAGGGCGATCAGAATTCTGAGTTTTTCCGGTTGGTATCCGTTGCTTGACATCAGGGTTCCGTTTATGTGGGTGTCGAATAATCCAGTTCCTGAACACGCTGCGAAAGCTGGCTGAGGGTGATACCCTCCTGCACAAAACCCAGCGTGCCCATGACTGCATAAACCGCCAGATTAAGGCCGTGTACAATCACCGCAAAGGACACGTTGATCGCGTCGGTAGGCTGTGTCTGGTTCATCGCGCTGACCGCCAGCATGATGGCCCATTCGTAGGTTCCGATGTTGCCGGGAACCGCCGGGACCGCAATCACAAAGGCCGCCGCCGCAATGTACAGCGCCGTCGTCGCCCAGCTTGCCGCGTCATAAAAGGCAAACATGAGTATATACCCGGCTGCCACCGATAATCCCCAGCTTGCCGCCGTCCAGAACAGGGCGCGCAGCAGCAGGGCAGGCCGGGTCAGCGGCAGCAGACCTTCGAGAAACTGGTCCGCTCGCCGGGCAATCTGCAAGCGCTCCAGCGCCGGTACACGCGCCGTCAGCCACACGATCATCTGGTGGAGGCGTGTCCGCTGGCTGGCGAACACCAGCAGCCCTGCAAACCCTGCCAGCAGCGCCGGGATACTTACCGCTGCCACCGCGCGATAGCTTTCATCCAGCGTCGGGCTGGCGGACAGGGCATAACCCAGCAGCACCAGCACCGCCAGCAGATCGAGCATTCGCTCAACGATGATTGAGCTGATGGACTTCAGCACCGGGACCGGCGGGTCGGCGCGGTTTGCCAGTGCGGCGCGGGCGACTTCGCCCATCCGCAGCGGCAGGATGCCGTTGACCAGGTAGGATACATTGGTGATGCTGAAGGCCCGCCTGAGCGGCAGCGCGCCGTTCAGCAGCACCCGCCAGCGCAGCGCGCGCGTCACCAGCCCGGCGATCAGCAGCGCCGCGCTCGGCAGCACATAGCCATAGCGCGCTTCCGCCAGGGCCGCGCCCAGTAACGCCATATCTACCTGAGAGACAATAAAATAGATTGCCAGCAGGCTGACCGCCGCGCCAAGCAGCCCGATACGCCAGTGTTTCAAAAGGCTTCCCTCAAAAATTCACGATTGTGCATTATAGCATGACAGGGCAAACCGACTGTTAGGGTGGATTGTTAGATTGTTGGGATCATTACACCGGGTCACGCATGTCCGACTCTTGACACTCCCTGATGTGCAACCTATAATCTTTAACACGCGCGGGTGTAGCTCAGTTGGTAGAGCACTTGCTTCCCAAGCAAGGTGTCACGGGTTCGAGTCCCGTTACCCGCTTTTCCGGCAAATGCGCCTGCACCATTGGGCGCGTTTTTCTTGAAGGCAGATACCAGAGTCCCCCGCCCGGCGAGGCTCAGATTTAGAGGAGAAATTACAGTGGCTGATTATGTGATTGAAGCGCAGCCGCGAACCGTGACTGGCAAGCAGGTGCGGCAGTTGCGCAACCAGGGCCTGGTTCCGGCCGTCGTTTATGGACCCAAGATTGAGCCTGTTCAGATTCAGGTTCCTTACCGTCCGCTGGAAGTGACCCTGATGAAAGCGGGTGGCAACCATCTGATCGACATTCAGGTCGATAAGAAGACCCATACGGTGCTGACCCGGTTTGTCCAGCGCCATGTGGTCAAAGGGAATATTCTGCACGTGGATTTCTTCGCGGTGGATGTCACCCAGACCCTGACGGCCGATATTTTTATCCAGTTTATCGGCGAAAGCCCGGCGGTGAATGCCAGCATTGGCATGTTGATGACCGGGGCCAGCAGCCTGACCGTTGAGACCCTGCCAACCAATATCCCCGAAAACATTGAAGTTGATCTGTCAGGACTGGCGGAAATCGGGGACTCGATTCATGTGCGTGACATTAAAATGGGTGAGGGCATCACTATCCTGAATGACCCAGATGAACTGATCGCCCGCATTGTTCAGCCGTCGGCGGCCCGCTCCGCTGCGGACGAGGAAGCCGAAGCCGCTGCTGCCGCTGTGGCACCGAGCGACGAAGAAGAATAATTTTCGGCTGTCGTCAAATACCCATACAAAAAAACTGGCGAGTGGGCTAACCCGCTCGCCAGTTTTGTTTTAGACTTCCGGCGCGGTTCCATTGGTGGCGGGGTCGCTGGTGTCACCGCTGCCGTTGCTGATGACTTCCACTTCGGCATCCATCGCCGCCATGCCGACCACGTGGTCGCCTTCTGCCAGATTAATGACCGTGACGCCCTGCGTGCTGCGCCCCGTTTCGCGGATTTCGTCAAGCTGCGTGCGCAGGATGACGCCGTTTTCGGTCATGAGCATGATGTCGTCACTCTCATTGATGCAGCACATTTTGACAATCGGGCCGGTTTTTTCGTTCCGGGCCAGGGTGCGCACGCCCATGCCGAAACGCCCGCGCACCGGGTAATCATTCAGCGCCGTGCGTTTGCCATGTCCGTTCGCCGTGACGACCAGCAGGTGGGAATCGTCCTCGCCGATGACATCCATCCCGGCGATCAGATCACCATTCAGCAGGCGCATCCCATTGACCCCGGCTGCCGGGCGGCCCATCACGCGCACCTCATCTTCGTGGAAACGGATGGCCTGACCGCCTTCTGATACCAGCATGACGTGCTGGTCGCCGTCAGTGTACTTGACCCAGTTGAGGGTATCGCCGGCTTCCAGCGTGATCGCAATCAGACCGCTGGGACGCACATCCGAAAATTCTTCCAGATGCACCCGCTTGATGCGCCCGTAGCGGGTTGCCATCACAAAGTAACCCTGAACTTCCTCGAACGAACTGACCGGCAGCACCGCCGTGATATGTTCATCCGGCATCAGCGGCAGGATAGTATGGATCAGCGTGCCTTTGCTGGCGCGCTGCGTTTCCGGGATACTGAACGCGCGCTGGCAGTAAACCTTGCCCCGGTCACTGAACAGCAGCAGGTAATCCAGGCTGCCCGCCGCGAAAATGTCCTTGATGGCGTCCTCTTCTTTGGTGGTCATGCCGATGACGCCTTTGCCGCCGCGCCGCTGTGCCCGGTACGCATAGGACGGCACGCGCTTGATGTACCCCCGTGTGGACAGGGTAATCAGCACGCGCTCGTCACGCACCAGATCAGCCTCGTTGAACTCGGTGCTGACGCCATACTGAATTTCCGTGCGGCGGTTATCGCCAAAGGTTTGCGCCAGGTCGGCGATGTCCTCGCGGATGACGCCCAGAATTTTGGCCGGGGATGCCAGCAGTTCTTCCAGATAACTCACCCGCGCCATGACTTCGTCATACTCATCCTTGAGCTTCTGCTGTTCCAGCGCCGCCAGCCGCCGAAGCTGCATTTCGAGGATGGCGTTGGCCTGGGCTTCCGTCAGGTCGAAGCGGCTGATAAGCT
>CAZKIB010000264.1:0-8722 GCA_964552425.1 uncultured Anaerolineaceae bacterium
AGCCGGATGCTTGGAGCGTCCGGCGACAGAACAGGCGAAATGTCAACAGAACCTACAGACTATCGACTCAAGACTGAGGACTTTTTCATGCCCAACTTACGTTTTGCCGCACCAAAGGAACGCCGCGTCGCCCTCATTACCGGCGGGGCACGCGGGATTGGCCGCGCCAGCGCCCTGCGCATCGCCGAGGAAGGCCGCGACATCGTGATCGCTGATGTGCTGGACGATGATGGCCCCCAGGTTGTGCAGGAGATCGAAGCGCTCGGCCAGCGCGCTCTGTATCTTCACACCGATGTCACCGACGAACAGGCTGTTCACCGCACCGTGCAGCAGACGGTGGACACCTTCGGGCGGCTGGATATTCTGGTATGCTGCGCCGGTATCCTCGGCAGGGAAGTGCCCTTCCTCGAACAGACCGCCGAGATGTTTGACCGCGTGCTGAAAATCAACGTGTACGGCGTGTTTTACGCCCATCAGGCCGCCATCCCGCACATGCTGGCGCAGGGCTGGGGCCGCTGCGTGAGCATCACCTCTGGCGCGCGTTTGGGTGCGACTCACGTCGTCCCCTACGGCACATCCAAAGGCGCGGTCTGGTCCTTCGTCGCCGCGCTGGGCAACGCCTATCCCAAACAGAATGTCTTTGTCAACGGCGTGGAGCCGGGCCGGGCGCTGACCGAGATGGTCGTGCCGCGTTTCAGCAAGGAATTTCTGGATAACCCGCCCGTCGCCATCGGGCGTTATTCCGACGCGGAGGAAGTCGCCGAAGTGGTCGAATTCCTGACTTCCGAGCGCAACACCTACACCACCGGTTCCGTGTGGAGCGTGAAGGGCGCTACCGGCTGAAGCGGGTATTGAACCGGACCGATTCAATTCGCTTTTTTCTGAATTGATTGCCACGCCGCAGCGAATCTCGTAACATGAGGCATGAGATGAACGAGAAGAGTGGTGTGTCATGATTACGATTCAGATAACGCCAGATGACCTGACGAAAATGCGCTTCGCCTATCGCCCCCTGCTGGAAGTCTGCTTCAGCTTTCGGGTGCTGGTTGCGCCGGAGTTCCAGTCCCCTTACCTGCGCTGGGTGAACGAAGCGCTGCGCACCCTGCATGAGGCTGACTTTCCGTTTATGACAGCGCTGATTCCCGGTCACGGTTACATCCCCGACTTTCTGACACCTACGCCCACGACCCGGCAGGTTGATCTGGAAGGGGACCTCCAGGAACTGCTGATGACGCCGGACGAATTGGTCCGGGTGGGCATCCTGGAACTCATTGAGGAACATGGCGATTCCGAAATCCGCCGGTTTGTCCTGGCGCATCCCCGCGAGGCGCTTCAGTGCCTGGTGGATGAACTGCGCCTGTACTGGCAGCTCACCCTTAAACCTTACTGGTCCCGCATGATCGCCACGCTGGAAGGCGACGTGCTGCACAAGGCCCGCCGGCTGGCGCTGGAAGGCCCCGCCCCGATGTTCCCGGACCTGCATCCCTCCATTTCGTTTCAGGACAACCAGCTTCGGATAAAACCAATCTGCAACCATCGCAGCGACCAGGCCGATCTGATACTGAACGGCGCGGGGCTGCAACTGGTTCCGCTGGTCTTCCGGGGGTGCGGGCGCGCCTATCAGGTGACACCTGCCTGGCGGCCCATGCTGGCCTATGGGATTCGCGGCGGCGGCCTCTGGTATCAGCCAGAGTCCTACCACAACCAGTCGCTTGAACTGGCGCTGGGGAGTGGCCGGGCGCGGGTGCTGCAACTGCTGGTGACGCCATCCAGCACCCGCGAAGTCGCCCACAAGGCGCAGATCACCGCCTCCGCCGCCTCGCAGCATCTCATGCGCCTGACCAAAGCCGGTCTGGTCGAACCGCACCGCAGCGGCAAATGGGTTTATTACCGCCTGACCGAACGCGGCGAAAACCTGCTGGCGCTCTTTGATACGATGGGCTGACCCTCGCGCCAGATCGCACCACAACATCCTGTAAAAAGTTGAATATCGCGGCGAGTCATCGCTCGCCTGCGTTTCAAAGGCATGGCACGCCCATGCCTCTGCTGCCGGTTTGCCTGTGGCATCTGCCACTTATGTATTCCTATCAGGAGGAAACCACATGAAATCCGCTTTAGTGACCACCCAATGGGTGGCCGACCATCTGGAAGACCCGGCGGTTCGTCTGCTGGAAGTCAGCGTCGAAACATCCCTCTACACGCTGGAGCATGTCCCCGGCGCGGTCAACCTGAACTGGACGACTCAGCTTCAGGACCCGGTACGGCGCGACATCATCAGCCAGGAGAATTTTGAAGCGCTCCTGAGCAGCGCCGGGGTGACGCCGGACACGCACGCCGTCCTCTATGGGGACAATAACAACTGGTTCGCGGCTTACGGCTTCTGGATTTTCAAATACTACGGGCACGAAAACGTCAGTCTGATGGATGGCGGGGTGAAAAAGTGGAAGCTGGAAAACCGCCTCATGACGGCGGAGGTCCCGCAGTACACGCCCACCCGCTATCAGGTTACAACCGTCAACACCGCTTACCGCGCAGACCGCGATTACATCCGGGAACGGCTCGGCAGGCCGGGTTTTGAACTGGTGGACGTGCGTTCCCCGGCAGAATACACCGGTGAGATTATCGCCCCGCCGGGCATGTCCGAAACCGCCCAGCGCGCCGGCCATATTCCCGGAGCCGCCAATATCCCCTGGAGCAAAGCGGTAGCCGAAGATGGCACCTACCGGCCCAAAGAGGAACTCATGAAACTCTACGGGGATATGGGCATCGCCACTAACGGCGCGATCAACGGGAACGAAGTCGTCACCTACTGCCGCATCGGCGAGCGTTCGTCGCACACCTGGGTGGTGCTGAAGTACATCCTCGGCCATCCCAACGTGCGCAATTACGACGGTTCCTGGACGGAATGGGGCAACCTGATCGGCAGTCCCATCCAAAAAGGTGAACAGCCCTGATGGGTACTCGAAGCATAAAGGAAAAACCGTGAACGAGTCTGGATTGGCGATCCTCACAAAAGCGCGTATGGCCGATATTCGGCGGGAAATCGCGCGGGAGCGTCTGGCTCAGGAGGCCAGAGGGGCGTCTGCCCGCACCTGGCAGCCCTGGCGCTTTTCGCTGCGCTGGCTGCGGCAGGTCCGCGCCCGAACTTCAGAACCTCCTCAACTGCCTGCGCGCCGCGTCGTGAGTGAACGCACATGAGAAGAGAACTGGTTCCACAAGCTCAGGGCAGAGGGTGGCAGTTTATCCGCCGCCTGCTGTTCGGCACACTGAATGCGCCGGAACGCTGGGACTGTACCCTGCGCGTAACCCTTTCCGAGACGGATGCCTATAGCCTTCCGCCAGGGGTGGTCAGGCTGCGGGTGGCGCGGGGTAAAGCCTGGGTATCGCACCTGGGTGAAGACCTGATCGTCATCGGCGGACAGACGCTGCACCTGCGCCCGGATCGTGCGGGCATCGTCGTGACCAGCACCGGGCACGAACCCGTCGAACTGGAACTCTACCGTTGAGCGTATGACAGTCACCGCCGGAAACTTCACGCCTGCCGCTCCATCACCGCCATCAGCGGGGCAGGGGTGAGGTTTCTGGCAGCCTTTCGAATCACCCACCGGACCGGGTGCGCAGAAAGGCCCGCACTTCCGCGCCAATGCGCCGTTCGAGCAGCGCCGCCAGGTCCTTGACCTTGAGCGTTTCCAGCGGCGGCGTCGCCCCGATGTCAAACAGGCGGCCTGTAAGCTGCTGTGGATCATCGGTGAAGGCGATAAATACCCGCATCCGGCTGCCCGATTTTCCAGCGAAGAAACGAATGGTCAGCAGCGGGTAGCGGGTCATCAGGTCGCGGACAATCATATTGCCAATCAACTGGATAAACTTCATCGTAATCATCACGATACCTCGCGCAGGTATCACGGGGGTGCGGTCTGCGCTCACCCCCCGAAGCGCCAGAACCTTCGCACTCGTCGATCAGCCGGGATGAGGTGTGAAAGAAGCGGCGATCAGGCTTGCGGATGATACGCGACTGCATCCGCACAACTCTAACGCAGACGATTTCCAAATGCCAAAAGTGCTGCACTGTGTTCGCCCGCTATATATAATAGAGGCAGCAGCATTTCGCCGCTGGAGCATGTGCCTGATGTTTGCATCGCCCGCAGATTTCCCGGCCAATCCACTCGAAAAGCCGGGCTATACCCTGGAATTTCATGACGAGTTCGACGGCCCCACAGTCGACACCCGCCGGTGGGTTCCTTACTATCTGCCGCAGTGGAGTTCACGCGCGCGCTCCATGCCGAACTATGCCTTTGAGAACGGCAGTCTGGTCTTGCAGATCAGGCAGGATCAGCAGCCCTGGTGTCCTGAATTTGACGGGGTCGTGCGGGTCTCTTCCATCCAGACCGGCCTGTTTGCGGGACCAGCCGGCAGCCCGATAGGCCAGCACCGCTTCAACCCGGCCTGTATCGTGCGCGAAGCCCAGGAAAATGTGCGCGCCTACACCCCGCAGTATGGCTATTTTGAAACCCGCGTCCGGGGGCCGAACACCAGCGCCAACATGGCCGCCCTGTGGATGATCGGCTATGAGGACCAGCCAGAACGATCCGGCGAAATCGCCCTGTTTGAGCTGGCCGGGGTGTATGCTGGCCCGGCGCGGTCCACCGTGCGTTACGGCGTGCATCCCTGGGGCGACCCGGCCCTCACCGATGAATTTTATGCCGACGATTTTGGCATCGACACAACCCGCTTTCACATCTACGCGCTGGAATGGACACCAGACCATCTCGACTTTTTCATCGACAACGTGAAAGTCCGCACCATCCACCAGTCGCCGCGCTACTCCATGCAGTTCATGCTCGGTCTGTACGAACTGCCCATCGAAGGAATCTGGACCGGGCCTTACAACCCCGACGACCCCTACCCGAAGACCTTTACTATCGATTATTTTCGCGCCTATCAGCCTGATAGCGGCTGCCCGCAGAAATGAGGCTCTCATGCAGCTTGTCCGCCATCCACAAAGCCCGGTGCTGTACCCCAATCCGCTCAACCCCTGGGAGGCGCTGAACGTCTTCAACTGTGGGGTGGTGCAGCATAACGGCCTGTTTCACATGTTTTACCGTGCCCAGGGCGTCGATTACATCTCGCGCATCGGCTACGCTGTGAGCGCCGACGGTCTGCGCTGGAACCGCTTGCAGCACCCCGTCGTCGAACCGCATCAGGGCCGCGACGATTACCGGGGTGTGGAAGACCCGCGCATCACCCCGCTGGACGGCGCGTTCTACATGACCTACACCGCCTACGGGGTCAACAGTTACTTCCCGATGATCGCCCGCTCCGAAAACCTCATCCAGTGGCAGGACATCGGCCCGCTGGAACGCGCCGAAAACAAGGATCATGTGCTGTTCCCGGAAAAGATCAACGGGCGGTATGTCATCCTGCACCGCCGCCCCCGGCACATCTGGATCGCCTACAGTGATGATATTATTCACTGGGACGGGCACGCGGTCATTCTGTCGCCGCGCCCGGACAACGGCTGGGATTCCGTGAGCATCGGCGGCAACGGCGTGCCCATTAAAACGGAACACGGCTGGCTGGTGTTTTATCATGGCTACGACGAACGGCGTATTTATCGCCAGTCCGTTGTGCTGCTCGATCTGGACGACCCCACGAAGGTGATCCACCGTCCGTCCGGCTTCATCATGGAGCCTTATGAAACCTGGGAAATCATCGGCGATGTCCCCAACGTGGTCTTTAGCTGCGCGGCGCTGGTGGTCGCCGAGGACATCTACTTTTACTACGGCGGCGCAGATCGGCTGGTCGGGCTGGCAACCGCGCCATTTGCCGATGTGCTGGACTACGCCCGGCGCGGATAGCACATTCATACCCTTGTAGCGTGATGTTGCGGCCTTGCTCGACTGCTTCTCGTCCAGAATCGTGCTTTTACACACTACTGCCGTTCCGGGAGGAAGGCCTACACTGGTATCAACCATAAAGTGTCAGTAGGGGAGGTAAACATGGCCTCGCAAAACCTGTTGACAAACGCAGTGCTTGACTGGCTGCTGGAAAAGAACGCTCCGGGCATCCGGTATCTCGCCCTGCGTGACCTGCTGGACTGCCCGCCCGATGACCCCGAATTCAGCGCTGCTCGTGTGGGAGCCTATACGCAAGGCCCGATTGCCACAGTCCTGGCCGAAATGGAGGATGCCGGTTATTGGGTCGAACCTGGTCCTGGGTATTACCCGAAGTATCGCGGCACAGTCTGGTCACTTATCCTGCTCGCTCAACTGGGGGCTTCCACCGCCCAGGACGAACGCATCAGCCGTGCCTGTACGTATATACTCGATCATGCCCTCACAACGGGCGGGCAGTTCACCGTGTCCGGTGCGCCGTCTGGCACAGCCGACTGTTTGCAGGGCAATCTGTGTGCGGCGCTGCTTGATCTTGGCTGTGACGATCCTCGTCTTGAAAATGCCTTTGACTGGATGGCGCGAACCGTGACCGGCGAAGGTGTGGCTCCGGTAGAGGATCGCCAGGCGGCGGTGCGTTACTATGCCGGCAAGTGCGGCCCTCGTTTCGCCTGTGGCTCCAACAATAAGCTGCCCTGTGCCTGGGGCGCGGTTAAGGTAATGCTGGCATTCAGCAAATGGCCGAAGGAGCGCCGCACGCTGGTCATGGATCGCGCCATCCAGGAGGGGATAGATTTTCTGTTCAGCACAGACCCTGCATCAGCCAGCTACCCATCAGGATACAGTGCCAAACCCAGTGGCAACTGGTGGAAGTTCGGCTTTCCGGTATTTTACGTCACCGATCTGCTGCAAAATGTCGAAGCGCTGGTTGGGTTAGGCTGTGGGGACGATCCACGCCTGAGCAATGCGCTGAATCTGATTCAGGCAAAACGCAACACTCAGGGACGCTGGACATTAGAGTACGATTATGCAGGCAAAATCTGGGTCGATTTCGGGGCGAAAAAACAGCCCAGCAAATGGGTAACACTGCGTGCCCTGCGCGTACTCAAAACCACCGCCTGAAATCTCGAACAGAATCAGCTTCACCGGTTTCAGGCTGCGGCCTGTTCCTGCCTGTTTTTCAGCGTTCGAGACTGCGAAATGGCAGCCGATCAACCCAAACCATCTATCCACGAATCTTTTGGGAATGACCTTAAAGCTGGATATGATATAGGTCCTCCTGATAAGTTAGAGGCTTAAGCTGTGAACCCGCAGATGAACTTGCTCGAACCCCTGACCGAGCGGGAAGACGAGATTCTCCGTTTGATGGCGGAAGGGCTGACCAACCGCGAGATTTCCGATCAGTTGGTGATCGAGTTCGAGACGGTGCGCTGGCACACCAAGAATATCTATAACAAGCTGGGAGTTCACACGCGGGCGCAGGCGGTCATCCGCGCGGGCATCTTGCAGGAGTCCGGCCCGGTTGTGCCTGCCCAACCGGCGCAGCGCGCGCCCAGTAATCTGCCCACCTACAGCACCTCGTTCGTAGGCCGTGAAGACGAACTGGACGAAATCATCGCCATTCTGCGCGACCCCCATGTCCGGCTGGTGACGGTGGCGGGGCAGGGGGGCATGGGCAAAACCCGCCTGAGTGTCGAGGCAGCCCGCGTGGTCGTCGGGGATTTTCCAGACGGGGTATTTTTTGTGCCGCTCTCCACACTGGGCAGCCCCGACGAGATTATCCCGGCCATCGCCCGAACCCTCAACCTGCATCTCAAACCGGGCGACGAATTCGAACAGATGCGCCGTCACCTGAACGACAAAGCGCTGCTGTTGATTCTGGATAACTTCGAGCATCTGCTGGATGGCGCGCCGCTGATTGACGACCTGATCCACGCGACGACAGCGCCCCGGCTGCTGGTGACATCACACTCCGCGCTGAACCTCAGCGAAGAATGGATTCGCCATCTGGAAGGCATTCCGTACCCCACCGGGGACCAGACCGGGGAAGCCGAACACTATGGCGCGGTGCAGTTGTGTCTGGACCGCGTGCAGCGGGTGCGCCGCGATTTTTCCATGAACCAGCACCGGGCCTGCATTGTCGAATTGTGCCGCCTGCTGTACGGGATGCCGCTGGCGATTGAACTGGCCGCCACCTGGTTAAAGGTCATGCCGTGTTCGGATGTGGTGCAGGAAATCCGCCGGAATGTCGACTTTCTGGTGGCCCGCCAGCGCGATGTCGATGTGCGTCACCAGAGCATCCGGGCGGTCTTTGATTATTCCTGGCATCTGCTGACCGAGGAAGAACGCCGCGTTTACCGGCGCTTATCTGTTTTTCGGGGTGGCTTTGGGCGCGCGGCGGCGGAACAGGTGGCCGGGGCCAGCATCCAGATTCTGGCGGAACTGGTCGACAAATCCTTCCTGTATGAAAACGCCGCCGGGATGTACGAAACCCACGACCTGCTGCGCCAGTACGCCGAGAAACAGCTTGAGTCCCTGTCCAGCACCACCATCAGCACCCAGAGCAAGATGATCTATGCGCTGGCGTCGCTGGTCAAAGGCAATTTCGAAATCGTCGGCAATATGGCCGATCACATTATTGACAACACCTCGATTGTCCCCAACCGGGCAGAGCAGGCCTTCGGGATGGCTTTGCTCGGTGTTCTCAGCGGCGTGCGCGAGGACTATGCCCACTGTTTGCAGCTTGCCGAAGCCAGCGCCGCCCTGCTGCGCAGCGACCCCAACACCCGTGAACCAATCACCGTGATTTTTGTGCATCTGGGGCTGGCGAT
>CAZKIB010000265.1:0-8659 GCA_964552425.1 uncultured Anaerolineaceae bacterium
CGCGTCGAGACCGATCCGGAGGCGCGCGTCGCGCTGTTCGCCCAGATCCAGGAACACCTGCGGACGCGCAGACCACGCCGATCAATTATGCCCGCCCGGTTATCAAAGATGCGGATTTGCGCGGGACGTTTATGAGCGGCGACGGCACAAATTACCTGTTCCTGGCCGATCAGGTGATTGATCTGTACGAAGGGCGCGCCTTCATCACCGAATATGCCCAGCCCACCAGCGAACTGATCCGGCAGGGCGTGCAGGATGATCTCATCATCGACCTGACCCGGCGTTACGAATATGTCACGCGCTTCTTCGGGCGCATGTCGCCGGAAGAAATGACCGTTGACCCCATGTTCCGCCTCGACAGCAGCCTGCCCACAGTATCCAACGTGCGCGATCTTTCCGGTCTGGACCCGGAAATCTTCTGGGGCTGTGAGGATGTGCCGGTCAATGTGCAGTATGACCCGGCGGTTGTGCCGGAAGATTTTTAGCCAGCGCGGACGAACGGGGTGGTATACTGAACATACACGAACCGCGCGCTAACAAGGTGTTGCTCAGGAGCCGCCCCGTTGAAAAATACACGCACCCCGATGGATTACTTTGAACTGGTCGAGACTTTCCCCAAACCGGGGTGCGCGCTGTGCAATCTTCTCAGGCGCGATGCGGACCGGGCGATTGACGGGCTGGTCTTTGGCTTCATGGACACCGACGAACTGCGCGCGGTCTTCCGGGCGACACGCGGCCTGTGCAGCGAACACGGCTGGCAGATCAAACAGAACAAGTTCGGCAACGTTCTGGGCATCGCCAAGCTGTACGCCGCCGCGCTGGATGAAGTCGTGTCTCTGTTGGAAACGACACCCGCGCAGGTGACACCGCAGGCGCAGTCGAAGCTGGAACGCCTGCTGAACGGTGAGCGCCGCAGCGCCGCCCCGCTGGCCGAGCAGTTGGAACCTGCCGGGCGCTGTCTGATCTGCGAACGGCTGGATGAACGCGAGGTGGATTACTGCCGGATGTTTGATCAGTATCTGCTGGAGGAGCGCTTCCGCAGCACACTCGAACAATCCGACGGCTTGTGCCTGCCGCACGTGCGTTCAGTCCTGCGCTACCTGACCGATCCGGCGCGGGTGGAGGTCTTTGTTCAGACGCATGTCACCATCTGGAAAACCCTGCACGCCGAGGTCGCGGCCTTTGCGAACAAGCAGAACTACGAGCATATCCACGAACTGACCGAAGGCGAAGGCGATAGCTGGGTGCGGGCGATTGCCGCGCTGAGCGGGGACCGCAGCCTGTTTGGTGTCCAGCGCCGATGACCGTAACACTAACCCCTGTTTGTGTTGAGCAGTCACAGAAACCGATATATTTAATCGTGCGAAAGTCGTACCGAGGAGTCTGGGATGCGCTTGAAAGTACGCCATCTGGCAGTTATGGCAGGTATTGTCCTTCTGATTGTCGCCATTGTTCCAGACCTGCAAGATTTTAATGGCCTGGGACCCGTCCAGACCTTTTTGGCGCTGGTTGGACTGGCGCTGCTTTTCATCGGGCTGTTCCAGCGGCGTGTGGTGCGTGTGTACACGAGTATCGCGCTGATTTTGCTGAACGCACTGCTTCTGATCGTGACGCTGGATGTGACTCTGGGTGTGATCGAAGTGGGGCTGGGCCGGTTGGAATCCATGCGAGGGCTGTCTGAACAGGCCGCGAATGAACTTCTAAAACGCAACCATCCCTATTATGCTACTCAAGTCTGGTCAGACGATTTATGGGCCGAAACCAACCGCATTGCGCTGGAATATCATCCCTTTGTGCTGTGGAGAGAAAAACCGCAGTCCGGCGCACATGTGAATGTTCTGCAGAATGCCACACGCCTGATCCCTGGAACCCGTTGTGATTCCGGCAGTTCCTACCGGGTATTTCTGTTCGGTGGTTCCACCATGTTCGGCATCGGTTCGCCAGACGATATGACCATAGGAGCCTATCTTCAGGAACTGCTTCAGGACAGGCTGGAACAGGATGTCTGCATCGTGAATTACGCTTCCAGCGGATGGGTATCAACTCAGGGTGTTATCGAACTGATTCGCCAGCTTCAGGTCCGGCATGTGCCTGACCAGGTGATCTTTTTTGATGGTTATAACGACTCGCTGGCGGCGGCCAACAGTGGTATTCCCAACGGTGATTATTCAGATGGCGTCTATGCGGCACGCTTTAATTGCTTGAGCAGTTCCAGCCCAACGTTGAGCCGCTGGTTTCTGACTTCAACGAATACCGGACGTGCCCTGACGAATGGGTTGGGCATCGACTTCTCGCCTGTGTCCAATTGTGTGCCACCCCCGCACATTGAACAGCCGATTACCAATGTGACTGTGCTGGCTGGATCTGCTGCCCGAACCTATTTCACCAATTATCAGACGGTGGCGGCGCTGGCGGAACAGTATGGGTTCAATAAAACCTTCTTTTTACAGCCTGCGCTTGGCCTGGGGGATAAACCCATGACTGCGTTCGAGACCGATCTGATGCAGCTTTATGCGGATCGACTGCCGGTATTTGAGGCTGTTTATGCCCACATTCGGGCTGAGATACCCGATCATCCTGGTATGTATGATCTGGCTGATCTTTTTAGCAGCGTCACAGAAACCCTGTATTTTGACCCGGTTCATGTTACCCCTGTGGGTAACGAACAGATTGCCCGGAGTATGGTGGAAACCCTGATGGCAGCATCCCGCTGATGAGCGCTAAAACTTTTTCTGTGATCCTGCGTAATACGTTATGGAATACAAGATCACAGGGAAGATCATGTACACAGAAGAAAAACTCAAAAACGAAGACGTCGGGATGACTTACACACCGGCTGACTTCGGCAACCGCTTCATCGCCTACGTGATTGACGGATTCATCATCGGCATCGTAGGCGGGCTGGTGGTCGCGGCTTCCGGGCGCGGCGAAAGTTTCGCGCTCTCCACACTGGTCGGCTTTTTCTACTACTGGTACTTCTGGACGCAGCGCGACGGCCAGACCCCCGGTAAATCTGCCATGAATATCAGGGTCATCAAGACCAGCGGCGCGCCCATGACCACCAGCGATGTGGTGCTGCGTTTTGTCGGCTACTGGGTGAGCGGTCTGCTGTTTGGCCTGGGCTTTTTGTGGGCCTTGTGGGACAGCGAAAGCCAGGCATGGCATGACAAGATCGCCGGGACGTATGTCGTTCAGACCGAGTCGAAGAAAAAGAAGATGGTCACTGTCTGAGGAAGCCGGGCAGGTCACAGTTTCCAGCGGTCAGTATCTGTCGCGGCGGGTAACTGACCACTCAGGGCCACATTTTCTTCAATGGTTCAGGCAGGATGTGGTATAAATAGTCTCCATGCGCAGACCTTATTGGTTAAGGACAACATGGACGACCACCCCTCTGGAACCACCTATGAACTGGCGAGTATCGGGAACAGGTTCATCGCGCTGCTGATTGATGACCTGATCCTGCTGGTCGCCAGTTTTGTGATTGGCCTGTTTCTGCTGCCGTTTCTGACCGATGTCACCAGCATCCTGGTGGGTGTCGCGCTCAACGCCGCCTATCACTGGTATTTCTGGACCCGGCGCGACGGGCAGACCCCTGGCAAAATGGCCCGCAATATCCGCGTGGTCAAGGCGGATGGTTCACCTATCTCCGACTCGGACGCGCTCATTCGCGTGTTCGGCTATTATGTCGGGCGCATCACCATCGGTCTCGGCTATGTGTGGGCGGCATTTGATGCCAACCAGCAGGCCTGGCATGATAAAATGGCGAATACCTATGTGGTCGTCGCGGACCCTGCAAAAGCCAAACGGACGGTTGAAATATGAGCGTATCCATCTGGCAGGCCAACGGCACACAGCCAGTTCGTGAAGTCGATTTTCTGGTGGTGGGCGCGGGTCTGGTCGGCTGTTCGGCGGCTTACTTCGCAGCGCAGGCCGGGCGGCATGTCACCATTACCGAGGCGCGTGATCTGGCGCTGGGGGCCAGCAGCCGCAACGCCGGTTTTATGATTACCGGGCTGGATATTTATTATCACACCGCCATCGAACACTATGGGCACGACACGGTGCGCGATCTGTGGGGCCTTTCGCAGACCACGCATCGTTATCTGCGCGAGTTTATCAGAACAGCCGGGAATGTTCAGGTCCAGGACTGCGGCTCCATGCTGCTGGCCGAAAGCGATGCCGAAGCCCGCGAACTGGAACAGGCCGCCCGCGCGATGGACCAGGATGGCATCGGTATGGTGTATCACAGCCAGGACCCGCTGCGGCGCGGTTACTGCGCGGCCATCGAGCAGCCGCACGACGCGGCGGTGCAGCCGTACCAGCTTGTGGAGGCCATCTATCGACGCAGCGGCGCGGAACTGATCGCCAACAATGAGGTCTACCGCATCACGCAGGATGACCCCGAAACCGTGACTGTCCACACGCGCCAGTACATTTTCAGAGCGCGCCATGTGATGCTGTGTACGAATGCCTATTCGCCGCACATTGACCCGTATTTTGTGGGCAAGGTGATCCCCACACGCGGCCAGTGTCTCGTGACGGCCCCACTCAGGGATGGCCCCGCGCTGAACACCTGCGGCTACAGTGATTATGGCTACATGTACTACCGCGATACCTTCGATGGCCGACTGCTGATCGGTGGCGGGCGCAAGCAGCACACCTGGCTGGAAAATAATACCACCGATGACCACGTCACCGACCCGGTGCAGGGCACGCTGGAAGCCTATCTGCGGGCGCGCTTCCCGGAAATTGACGCGCCGGTGGAGCAGCGCTGGGCCGGCATCATGGGCTTCAGCGTGGATAAACTGCCGTTGGTAGGCACGCTGCCGGATAAGCCGCGTGTCGGGTTCGCGGTGGGGTTCACCGGGCACGGGCTGGCGATGGGGGCAGGCACGGCGGAACGCGCGGTGGATCATCTGCTTAACGGGGCCAATCCCGGCGCGGTTCATGCCGCCCGACTTCTGTAAACCGCTATGGATGCGGTGGTCCAGTTTCTCAGAATAGTCCGCTTTGTGCTGCTGGCGGTTGTGCTGGCAGCCATCGCCGCGTTTGCCGGCATTGTGGTTGTGGATACCCTGGGCGGTCCCAAACCGTCAGATGTCAGCAACGTAAGTTACCCCAATGCGGCAGGTGTTGAACTGCTGGCCTATCTGAACCTGCGGCCCGGTGTGGGGCAGTTCCCGGCAGTGATTCTCATTCCTGACCGGCAGGGACTCAATCAGGACATGTTCCGGCTGGCGAACCGGCTGGCGGATCATGGCTTTACGGTGATTGTGCCGGATGTTTACCGGGGAACCAGCGCCGCATTTGGGCCACGCGCCGCCTTCCTCAGCCTCACACTGCCGGCTGAACGCGCTCTGGATGACCTGCGAACGACCCTGGATTATCTGCTCCGCCAGCCGCGTGTGAATCCTTACCGGATCGGGGTGGTGGGTTTGGGTTCGGGGGGTAAACTGGCGCTGCAATTCGCCGCTCAGAATGCGGACATCACCGCAGTGGTGAATGTCTATGGGGAAGTCATCACCGAACCCAATGTCCTGAGCGCGATCAATGGGCCGGTACTCGGCATTTTTGGCTCACAGGACTGGTTCATTCGCCCGGCGCAGGTCGAACAGTTCCGCGCCGCGCTGGAATCCGCCGGCGTGGAGCATCAGATTAAAGTGTATGCGCGGGCGAGCGGTTTTTTCGCGTTCCCGGATATTACGCTGAATGGTTCTGAAGCCAATCTGGCCTGGCGGGCGATGATCGACTTTTTTGACGCCCAGCTTATTCCCAAACCCTCAGACCTGCCGGTGGAGCGCCGGGGTTTTTAGGCGATCAGCCTGGAGGCTTGCTGCGCTGGAACAATAAACTTGGCGCGGCGATGCCCACCGCCAGCGCACCCAGAATCAACCCGGTTTTGACCGCGTTGACGCTGACCTCGATCAGCACACTGTCCGGCGCGGCGCTGCCCAGTTCTGCCAGTTGAAACAGGGCGATCATCGTGCCATAGGCGAAGCGCCCCGGTATCATCGGGATCACGCCGGAAACCGCGAAGATAATTGGCGGGGTGTGCCAGCACCGCCCGAAACAGACGCTGAGAAACCCAACGCAGGTGGCCCCAAACAGAGTCGCGCCCTCAATCGTCGCGCCGGTCTCCATCAGCAGGGTGCGCAGCGTATGGCCGACTGCCCCGGCGATAACGCAGCCCGGCAGCGTGCGGCGGGGTACGTTGAACAGCATGGCGAAACCCAGCGCGGCGATGCCCGACCAGAACGCATCCTGAATGAGAAGCTCGATCACAGCGTCCCGACTCCCATTAGCCGCATCGCCAGCACCAGACCGAGCGCGATTGCCAGTGAAATCAGCACCCCGGTCAGGCCGCGCACGATCCCGATGACCATATGCCCTTTGATGAGGTCTTCCGCCGCGTTGATGAGCGGCACACCCGGAACCAGCAGCAGCACCGACGAGGCCAATGCGGTGTCCGGCGTGGCGCTGATTTTTAAGGCGGCTGCGGTGCTGGCAATCAGCCCGGCCACCAGCGCGGTGACTCCCACCGTCAGGATGAGGTTAAAATCGCGCCGTCCGAGTTCCTGACGCACGATCATGGCGATGCCGGAGGCGACCAGTGTGGTAACAAAGGCAGCCCCGTCACCTCTGGCAAGCTGGCTGAAGGCCGCGCAGGCCAGCCCGACCATCCCCGCGACCAGCCAGCGGTTGTAATGGCGGCCCATCTGGTCGATGCGCTGTAGTTCGGCGCGTACCTCCGCCAGGCTCACCGGTTCCCGTTCGATACGGTGGGTCAGGTGGCTGATTTCATCCAGCACCGCCATATTGACTCCGATATTCACGACCCGCCGCAGCCGGGTGCGGAACTCGCCGCCGCTGTTGGTCGTCACCAGCAGGCCATTGGGCGAGACCAGGATGTCCAGCCAGTCGCAGCCCAGCCCTGTGCCGATGCGATGCACGGAGCGTTCAATACGTTCTGTTTCCGCGCCGTGTTGCAGCAGCATCTGCCCGGCCCACAGGGTCAGGTCATTGACTTCGCGCAGCGCCTCGCGTGAAAGCGGCGGCTTGACCGCAGTGCCATTGGTTTGCATGTTCATGGTGTTTGTGTGATTGCCCTTTCACCCAATTCCGTTTCATCTTAATGCAGGTCGGGCAAGGTGAAAAGCGCAGTCTGGCAGGATTTTGGGCTGTCGATTATCCCGAACTATGCGATCCCTCGGCAGTTTCTCGGCGGCGGGCCAGTATGCTGTAATCCAACAAGGCAGGCTCATTGGAGGGAATCACGATGGTAGCGACCACAGCATTGAATCTGGCGGTGCGGCTGGCCCACCCCAGCGATATACCGGAACTGAAACAGCTCATTCAGGACGCCGCGCGCGGGCTGATGGCGAAGGATTACACCACGCGCCAGATCGAAAGCGCGCTCACGCATCTGCTGGGTGTCGATTCGCGCCTGATCGAGGACGGCACGTATTATGTGGCCGAGGTCGATGGCGAGATCGCTGGGGCCGGGGGCTGGAGCCGTCGCAAAGCCATCTACGGTCATGATGCCACCCCGCGTGAAGATGCCGATGTGTTTCTGGATCCGATGTCGGATGCCGCCCGCATTCGCGCCTTTTTTGTCCGGCCACAATTCGCGCGCCAGGGCATTGCCCGCCACCTGCTGCACATCAGCGAATCGGCGGCGCGGGCCAACGGGTTCTGGAAGCTGGAACTGGTCGCTACCTGGACGGGCGTGCCGGTGTATGAATCTGTCGGCTACATCACGGTGGATGACGCTAAAGTCACTATGCCGGATGGCGAAACGATCACCGGCTTGCAGATGATGAAAATTCTGTACTAACGGCTATAATCCGGGCCGAGGAGAAACGCCATGGCCCGGACCGACTGCGACTGTACCCACTGCTCGTGCAAACGCTCACTGGATCATAAAGCCGGATTTGAAGTGGGTGAGGATTTTCAGCGCTTCAACCAGAAGCACGACATTTTCAACCGTTCCGTCTGGGACGATACGGTGCGATCTGATAAGGTCCGCCGGTTTTTTGAGTCCTACTTCACCGACCAGGCCGAGTTCCGCAAAGTCGATGGCTTCACCCACCGGGACTATGCTTTGCGCAATGCGTCCTGGTACATCGCCGATTTTACCGCCGACCTGCTGGAACAGTCCAATGATCGCAAGGAAGGCTTTCTGGATACCTACACGATGTTCCGCGAGGGCGCGCAGGTGCGGCTGGAAGGTGTGCCGCCGGAGCAGATGAGCGCGGACATCAAGCGGGTGGGGCGTTTTTTGGGCGCGGACCTGGTGGGCATCTGTGAATATGACGCGCGCTGGGTGTACACCCACAACTACAGCCGCCGCGACCAGTGTGACAAGCCTATCGACCTGCCGGATGATCTGCCCAATGTGGTCGTCATCGCCAATGAGATGGATTACGACACCATCCAGACTGTGCCCTCCGCCCTCAGTGGCGCGGCCACCGGGCAGGGTTACAGCAAGGACATTATCGCGGTGCTGTCGCTGGCGCAGTATATCCGCAACCTGGGCTACCGGGCGGTTGCCAGCCTGAATGATACGGCCCTGTCGATCCCGCTGGCGATTCAGGCCGGGCTGGGACAGTATGGTCGGCACGGCCTGTTGATTACGCCGGAATTTGGGCCGCGTGTGCGC
>CAZKIB010000266.1:0-8460 GCA_964552425.1 uncultured Anaerolineaceae bacterium
AACTCACCAGTACCTTGATCTGGCTTCGATGAAATGTCAACAGAACCTAATCCAACCCGAAACATCTGCCCTATCAAATATCCAAATGAATGACCGTTTAGTATGGGAATTTGGGCAATACTATAGTGGGATTAGGCGGTTTCAGCAAGGCACATTACTTCATCCTGATGATGGTCAGATGCAGACCATTCTGGTGGGCCGGATTCCCATTCGTCTGTATAATCCGCAGGAGTCTTAATCAGGAAAAAACCTATGACCAGCCCCATCAAAATTACTCACCTTGAGCTTCATGAATACCAGTGGCAAACGCCAAATGTCGGCAGCGATCATTATTACAACGGCTTCAACGCGGTCTACGAACCCGGCCCCGGTGTCAAACGCACCGGTTACGTCCTGCAAATTCACACCGATGCGGGCGTTACCGGCGAATTTGCCGGCGGAGTGGCGGCGGATTATGTTCAGATGGAAATGTTCGTCCATTATCTCATCGGGCGCAATCCGCTGGAACGCGAGCTGATCTACAACGATGTCAAACGCGCACTGCGCAAACATGATCGCATGAGCATGGGACCGGTGGACATCGCCCTTTGGGACATCGCGGGGAAACTCTACAACGCACCGGTCTGGGAGATGCTCGGCGGCTGGAAACGCACCCTCCCGGCTTACGCCTCCACCTATCATGGTGATGAAAATGGGGGGTTGGATTCACCCGAAGCCTTTGCCGATTTCGCGCAGCAGTGTAAAGAGATGGGCTACCCCGCCTTCAAGATTCATGGCTGGAGTCATGGCCCGATTCAGCGGGAAATCGCCAATGTGCTGGCGGTCCGCAAGCGGGTCGGTGACGAGATGGATCTGATGATCGACCCGGCCTGCGAATACGAAACCTTTGGTGACGCGCTCAAAGTCGGGCGAGCCTGTGACCAAGCCAACTTTTTCTGGTACGAAGACCCCTTCAAAGATGGTGGCATCTCAATGGTCGCGCATCGCAAGCTGCGCCAGCTTATCAAAACGCCCATTCTGATGGGTGAACATCTGCGCACACTGGAACCGAAAGTCGATGCTGCCGTGCTGGATGCCTGCGATTTTCTGCGGGTGAATCCCACCTACGACCTGGGCATCACCGGCGCGATGAAAGTCGCTCATGCCGCCGAAGGTCTTGGTCTGGATGTCGAAATTCACGCGCCTGGGCCTGCCCAGCGCCACTGCATGGCCGCAATTCGCAACACCAATTATTATGAATTGGGACTGGTACATCCTCTGGCGGGTACAACCAGCAGCCCGATCTATGCTGAGGGTTATAATGGCGATAACCTCGACTCGATTGACGCCAACGGCCATGTCCCGGTTCCCGATGGACCGGGCCTGGGTGTTGTCTACGACTGGGACTTTATTGAGGCTCATCGCACCGGGCGAAAAACCTATTCCTGATGACTACGTTGTGGGACTTGTCTAATAATCACCAAAGAAAAATGAGCGAGATTAAGCCCCTCGCTCATCGTTTCATCAATCTGAATGTGCCTTTGCTTTTACCTGCCTGTGCCGGCAGTCGTAATACCATCCGCCTCATCAACCGGTACATAGGACACCTGTACACGGTGCGAAAGCTGTCTCACCTGTTCGTAAGTGCCGAATTCGTTCCCAATCTGTGAGTCGGTGAAGTTCATCGCGGCGGCGGCCAGTTCGAAAGCCCCTTCGACTGGCAAACCGCGCATCAGCCCGGCCAGGTAGCCAGCCAGCAGCGCATCGACTACCCCACTGTCCGTACCTGGTCCGGTCTCGGAAATTTCAGCGAGCCGCACACCATCGTCAGTAATGAGGACGGCCCGGCTGTAATCATCCGCTACAATCATCGCTTCCCGCGCGCCCTGGTCCCGCAGCTTGCGGCCGCCAGAAATCATGTCCGCATCTGTGCGCACTGGATAATTGAATAAAGATTCAGCTTCGAGCCGTGTCAGCGCCACCAGCTCAGGCTGTACCTTGAGGCCCACGCTGAGGGCCTCACCGCCGGTCATGAATACAATTTGCGCGCCAGCGGCCTGGGCAGCCTGTGCCAGCCGCAAATAGCTTTCAGAAGCGGCCTCTCGTGGCAGCGCGCCCGAAAAGACCGCCATGTCGCCCGGATCAACCAGACGCTCAAGCTGCCCTATCACGCGCTGAATATCTTCACCTGTGCCCCCGGAGCCATCATCGATAATGTGCGTTTCTGTACCATTCCCACGATCCACAATGATCGTATCGCTTCGGGTCGGCCCTTCCTGTACAATGAATGCGGTTCTGAATGTTTCCTCTGCCAGCAGTCCCCGGTAAGCATGACCAATCGCATCGCTGCCCAGCAGCACGATTGCTTCGGTTGCGACCTCCAGTTTACTGAGTGCCCGCGAGACATTTACACCCCGCCCGCTGGCGTCCAAGTGGGTTGTATCTGCTACCCGGTTGTGATAGCCTATATTCAGGTAATGGGTGATTAGCGTCTTATCCAGCGATGGATTGAGTGTCACTGTCACGATTTTTCTGTTCTTCATATACTCCTCTTCCTGGCTGATATGAACTGGCGATCTTCTGAACTCCTGAACCCCATAGTGGAAATTAAACGCCTGGGTTTAGTCACCGATATGGATGGAACGATCAGTCCTATTGTGAATGATCCTGAATCCGCGCAGATTACCCCGCGAAGTCAGAGACTCCTCAAAGCACTCCATTCGTGCCTGACACTGGTAGCAGTCGTATCAGGTCGTGCGGCAGACGATGTTCGCAATCGCGTGGATATACCGGACCTCATTTACGTGGGCAATCATGGCCTCGAACACTGGGACGGTTCGCGGGTCATTCCCGCCCCTGAAGCCTCCCAATTTCGTCCCAATATCACCGCTGCGCTGAACAAACTCAATCAAGCGCTTATCCCTGGCATTCAGGTGGAGGACAAAGGCGCGACGCTCTCGATTCATTATCGACAGGCAGGTGACCCTCTGATGGCCGGCCAGAATTTAGGGCCGGTTGTAGAGGAAATCGCCCGGCAGGAGGGCCTGCGCTTCTTTCAGGGGCGCATGGTCTTCGAACTGCGCCCTCCGGTTGACATCGACAAAGGCACGACTTTTCGCCAACTGATTGAAACCCATCATCTGGATGGGGCTTTTTACATTGGTGATGACACGACGGACGTAGACGCCTTGCAAGTGGCAAGAGACCTGCGCGAACAAAATCGATGTTACACAGTTGGTGTCGGTGTGGAATCGTCCGACATGCCCGCATCGGTTCGGGAAACGGCGGATGTCATGGCTTCTGGGATTTCAGATGTCGAGTCACTGCTGGAGTGGCTGCTCAACGCGCGCAAAGCATCTTCGACCTGCTGATAGAACCAAGCTTTGACACCAGAGCCTTTCACCTGTGCCCGCAGTTTTTCCGCTCGTCTCTGGCGCTCGTCTCTGGGCATGATGAGCGCCCGGTGCAGCGCTTCAGCCGTCCCATAGGTGTCAAACGGAGAAACCACCAGTGAGTCCACGCCCAACTCATAGAACGCCCCGGCATGTTCTGAAAGTACCAGCACACCATCATTCTGGTTGACCAGCACCCCTTCCTTCGCCACGAGATTCATGCCGTCGGCGATAGGATTCACGAGCAGCACGTCATACAACCGCATAGCTGCAAGTGCGCGGGGGTAATTGTTGCCCAGTACCACACGCACCGGCTCCCAGGACCCGTCGCTGTAATGCGCGTTAATGAAACCCGCTTCAGCCATGATGTCACGCAGGTAATCCTGATATTCACCTACCTCCATGCGCGAGGGAACCAGCAGGGCCAGCATCTGTACGTTGCCGCGATGTTCAGGATACATCTCCAACAGTTCACGAAAGGCTTCCAGCCCGCGCAGGACATTCTTGCTTGGTTCCACACGGTCCGTACGCAAGATGAGCTGCCGTTCGCCAACGGAATTCCGTATCTGCTGCTCGAATTCCCGCGCCGTATCGTCAGCGACAATTTGCTCCACTGCCTCAATATCAATGGAAATCGGATACGTTTTCGCTTCCACCCTGCGTCCCTGATAATGCACCGAGTCACGGCTGCCGTGTGAATGCGCATTATCCAGATAGAAGCGGGCCGTCTGTACAAAGTTAAACGCATCCCGGCGGGTTTGAAAGCCAATTCGATCTGACATCAACAGGCTGTCGAGTACCACTGTTCGCATTTGATCTGGCAAAATTCGCCAGGCATCTGGTCCCGGCCAGGGGATGTGAATGAAAGGTTGAATCTGAACGCTGCCTCCGAGCATCTCACGGAGGAAGCGCGGAACGAGATACAGATGGTAATCCTGCGGAAATATGATAATCGGACGATGCACATCCTTAACTGAGTCCGCAATGGCACTGGCGAACAGTCGATTAACCGCGACGTAACCTTCTTTCCATGCCCGCCAGGTTTCGGCGGTGATGCTCGGACGGCGGGGCGTTTCCCAGAGTTGATGATGGATAAACCACAACAATGGGTTGCTGATGATGTTGTAGTACTGCTCGTACTGCGCTTTGCTCCTCGTTCGAATGAGTTGCAGGTGCGTACCCTGAACCTCTTGAGGTCTGCCGCCCTGTTCGTATGACCACAGGTGATCGCCCCGGCTCAAGGCTGCCGCGATCCATAGAACGTCATGTTTTTCGGCCAGCGCAGCCAGAGCTGTCACCAGACCACCCGCCCCACGTCTGGCTGTGAAAGAACCATCCTTCTTCTGAGTAAATGAAAATGGTCCCCTGTTTGAGGCGATCACCATCAGCGGGCTTTGGTCGGAACTGAATGCAGAGTTTGTTTCGATCATAGCGCCGTGTCCAGATTTTCAACCGGCACTAGCTCACCTGGGCAGCGGTGTTGGATAACAGGGATTTAAGGGCCTCACGGGTTTGATCGAGGTCCGCTTTCGCTGCTTCCCAGTTCTCGTCACTGGCCTGTTCCAGAGCTTTCAGTTTTTGACGAGCCAACCGCAGTTTCGAGCGCAGCAGATCAATCAGTTCACGATATTCCATGCGAACCTCATCACCGGCGGCTTCCAGTTTCATGTGGAGTTTCTTGAGTTCCAGGTCAATCTGCTGCAACTCTGTGTTGATTACCATCGGGTAATCTTTGCGTGGTAACATGAGTCTTATCCTCTCGTCACTTATCCTTGTTTGCATATTGTTCATTTTAGAACAATCGTCTGACGGAGACATGGGAAGCCAGACATATCTCACTATAGCCTGTTCGAACTGTGTCCGAATAGGTCAAGTGACCCATATTGAGGAATAAACTGCTCAAGACTTGCAGCCTGTGCCGGCCGTGACAGCACCGCTTTATGATGTACCGAAGCTCAAACCAATCTCATTGAGATACTGGCGGTAAGCGATTGAGGTGCGATCTGACCGGAGGTGCAGTTCGGCATGTAAATCCAGCGGCAGCAGTTCGGGCCGCTGCGATTCGACCACCGGCACATCCTGTCCAAAAATCACATCCTGAAAACCTCGAATCTCGGCAGCGGTCATACCCTGAACATCGTTCATGTTCACATACATCCAGCCCACGCTTTCAACCTCTGTCACCGGCGTCACCGCAAAGAAAATCGAAAACGCAAGATTGCCAGATGTCTTAATCAGGTAAGCTGTCAATGGACGGATCACCCTGTAGGTGTAGGTGACATCGCGACCAATGCCGGTTCCATCGGCATTCGGTTGATAGACCGTAATATTCTTTGCCTCAACCCCGTCAGGGGTGCGCTCGACTTCATAGTCTTTGATCTCAGGGTGGTCAAGATCACCCAGATAGCCGCCATGCACGAACGGAAAATGGCCGACATCCAGAAAATTTTCGATAATACGGGGGCCGCTGGCTTTAGCGTGATAGGGGCCGCACAACACTTTCTGAAAACTCGGATCATCCCACTCTTCAAATACCGGAACATCGCGTGCCGGCTCACCCAGACAGACCCAAATCCAGCCATACCGTTCTGTGACATGAAACTGAATGGTCCGCGCTTTGACCGGTGGAACCTGTTCGGGGTGAGCCGGAATCCGAGTACAGCGTCCATCCGAGTCATAAGTCCACCCATGATAGGCACATTGAAGGGTGTCACCCTGAACTTTGCCCAGCGACAGGCGCGCACCACGATGGATCTTTCCAGGCCATGACCCGGCTGCCGGAACGCCATAAAATGATGTCTTCACCTAGCAGAGTGACTCGCGTGATCTGCCCTTCCATCACAGCATCTGCCGGCGCGGCCACATGCCAGTCGTTTATTAGAATGGGATCGTTAATCATCAGGAACTCCTTTGTGGAGCAGCGAATATACGTGTGCATTAAACAGCAAGCGTAACACTTTTTTGAGGGAAAATCTGCAACAGGAACCCATCACTTTTGTGGCAATTTTTACCGCAGGGGATAGAAACACATATTCAATTTTTTAATGACTATACGAATATACGGCGTCCATCACACCCCATTTTGGATGATCTTATCGGCAATGTTTAATCACGCCGGACGCGCCCAGTCGATCCGCGCACGACCAGATCAGTGCTGACAATCGTGTGCAGCGGCGGCATATCATCCCCTTCGATCCGTGCCAGCAGCCGCCGTACAGCCACCTGCCCCATCCCACGCTTATAGGAATGTATGGTGGTCAGCGGCGGGTTCAATACATTCGCCATTTCATAATTATCAAAACCCACCACCGAAAAATCTTCAGGAATGCGATAGTTCAGATTTTGCAGCGATTGGTGCGTCATCAGGGCAAATAAATCCCCTGTTCCAAAAAACCCGGTGGTTCCCGGATACTGCTCCAGCAGGCTGGCGATCCACGCCTGAAATGGCTCACGTCGGGCCGTCGGTGACACTTCAATAGCTTCGGGAACCACCACCATCGGCAGCGGATTCACACCAGCCTGTTCACACGCCACCGAATAACCCCGGTAGCGCTCCCGAAAACTGGGTGGAATATCGAGGCTCAACGCCAGACCACTGATTGTGAGGATTTGGGTGTGACCTTTCTCAAGCAAATGCTGGGTCACCAGATAACCCCCGCCGAAATCATCGGCCATTACCGTATCGTAGGGCGAACCCGGAAAGGTATTATCCACCAGCACAATGGGACATTTGCTCACCTTCGCCACATAATCCACCATGCGGCGAGGATACGGACTGGACATAATAATGCCATCAACATCGTGCATCAGCGCGGCCGGCAAATTGAACGATTCAGGATAATCATGTGGCAGCACCACAAAACTCAGATTGGCGTCCGATTCACGGCAGGCCTGTTCTGCCCCGTTCAAAATCTGGCCGTAAAAAGGATTGGCGAATACGGGCTGGTCTCCATAGTCTTTGATGACATATACCAGCCGTTTGATCTGCTTGACATCATTCTTCCGTTTGCGCGGCACAAATGTGTAATTCAGCTCTTTGGCAGCAGCCACGACCCGGTTGCGCGTCTCCAGTGGAATACTGTCATCACCTCGCAGTGCCAGCGAAACAGTAGTAGGAGACAGCTCCACATATTCAGCTATAGTGCGTATCGTCGTGCGACGATGTTTGTTGTTGTGTTTCATCGCAGAACCCTGTTTGTTTAGTAAACAACATTGTATACATCGTATATAAACTTTGCAAACTTTAGATCAAATCTGCTGGATTTGTGCCGCCACCAGGCCCTTTCGAAGGTGAACAGTTCAGTTTATCGTTAAACGCTTTACGTTAATTACGCTTTATTTTAGTAAACAAATATTTGACAAAGGAAACAGGACTGTCTAGAATACTTTATAAAGTGGGTGTTTAGTGATTTTTGGCTATCCCACGCCAGCAAAATAGATCGTTAAGTGAATTAATAGGAGAGAAACATGTCAGCATTTCACCCCCGGCGATCTCGCCTCCCCCTGCTCATTTTGTTATTAGGTCTCGTTTTCTCTTTTGCCTCGCTTTCACTCGCTCAGGATATGATGTTCGTTGAATCCCCCATGCTGGCGGATCGTGTCACCGCCGGGGATTTGCCCGCCCTGGCCGATCGCTTGCCCGCGAACCCGGCAGTGGTCGAACCACTCGTCGAACCCGGCCAGTATGGCGGCACAATGCGCGTCGGTTTTGTCGGCACGAACCCCGGCTGGGGCGGCCTGTGGTTTATCACCGGCTGGGAAAATCTGGTCATCTGGAAATCAGACTTCTCCGGTGTGGACCCGAACATCGCGGAAAGCTGGGAAGTCAGCGATGACACCCGCGAATATACCTTCCACCTGCGGGAAGGTATGAAATGGTCAGATGGCACGCCCTTCACCGCCGACGACATCATGTTCTACATTGAAGACATCCTCTTCAATCCTGATCTCTCACCGGCGGGTCCTGTGGCGGACTGGCTGCCTGCGGATGGTGCGGAAGAATTCCAGGCTGAAAAAATCGACGATTATACCATACGTTTTATATTTCCGGAATCCAATGGAATCTTCATTGCCAGGCTGGCAAGCTATT
>CAZKIB010000267.1:0-5294 GCA_964552425.1 uncultured Anaerolineaceae bacterium
TTGGGTGCGTTCATGCCCCAATTTTAGCCTCCTTTGTTCAACTGCGTAACTTCTACCTTATTTTGCTGCCAGATGCCATGAAATTGAATAGACCGTGTCGACATCTGCTATTTATAGAGTGTCGATTTATAGAGTGCAATATGCGCAAATATTCAATTATGAAGGCCAATCAGTTGTTTGCCATAAATGTAAGAAGGTATCGGCAGGCGAAGTCCTGGTCTCAGGAGGAACTGGCTTCCAGAGCCGGTCTGCACCGGACCTATATCGGCGCTGTGGAAAGATGCGAAAAAAACATCACGCTCCTGAACGCTGAGCGGATTGCCCGCGCGCTTGAAGTTGCCCTTGTGGATTGTCTGAAAGATGACACCCTTGAATCCTGACAAACCCATTATCGACCATCTCAATCAGGTGCTGGGGCTGTATCAGCAGTCCCTCACGAAAAAAGTCTACAGTGAGGAGAACGACGACGATGACCTTTTAATGAACGTCTTTGGTCTCACACCCAAAATGAAACGCGAGAACCGCCAGTACTGGGGCCGGGAACTGGGCATGTGCTGGCAGCTTCTCGTGGTCGAAATATTCAAGAACCTGCATCCTGAATATCAGCAAGCCTTGCGAATTGATCTGGACGAACCCTGCGATTTACTGGCCGGCAAATACGCGATAGACACGAAATATCGGGTAGGATCAGGGGATTCGGGCACGTTAAAAAAATTCCGCGCATACGGTCAGCTTTTGAGAAATCAGGGGTATGAGCCGGTGTTCCTGGTGCTTCGGAACGACAATCTCCCGGCGGCGCTGCGCGCATTCCAGCGGGGTACGTGGAATGTCTGCATCGGGGATGAGGCCTTTCAGTTCATCCAGACGCAGACCGGCTTTGATCTCAGGAATTTTCTGACCCAGGCAAGTGGGCAGTTCAGAGTAGAACGTTAGCCTCTTCAGCCAATCGGAATATAATCCGCTTCCTGTTCGATCCCGATAAAGGACCTGCCCAGCCGTTTGGCGGCTACCAGGGTTGTACCGGAACCTGCGAATGGGTCCAGGACGATGTGTTCCCTGGATGGTGGAACCAGCATCTCCACAAGTTTTTCCATGAGGCGAAGCGGTTTCACCGTACAATGAACATTATATTCCTTTGGTTTGTCTCTGGACACATTTTCCAGGATATTCGATTGAAAGGACCCGTCCACATTTTTTGTGTAAAAAAGGCCCACCCCATATTTCAGGAATGTTTCCATATAATTATCTTCAAGAGGTTTCTGCACCACACAGATCGCTTCCCATTCATTTCTGAGGCAGCTATGCCAGCCGTCCCATTCCTCAAAATCCGCATGACCTTCCTGCTTTAACTTCGCACCCAGGTTCATCCCTTTGGGGATGCCGCTGGGACGCCGGTAGACGATACAATCCCTGGCATAAAATCCAGCCTCTTCCAGCGCGACCTGCACATGCGCCACAGTCCGGCTGCTGTTAAACACAGCAACCAGTGCGCCTGGCCTGCATACCCGGAAAACTTCTGTGGCCCACTCCAGACACCACTGCTGATAACTCAGGATATTTTCCCGATTTTTCTTGTACCAGCGTTCATTGCGCACACCTCCGGCCAGCCCACTGCCATAGGGGATGTTCTTCACCAGCGTTCTGCTATCTTGAACCCGGTTTACCCGCCGTTGAATTTCATCAGAATCCCATTTGTGCCCAATAAACTCATAATTGTAGGGTGGATCGGTAATACATGCAGATACCGAGTTTTCAGGTAGGCCCTTCAGGACTTCGCGGCAATCACCCAGGAAAATTCGATTCTCAAACGCTTCCATAGCCTGCCCTGTATATTCAGTAGTATTGATCAAATCAAAGGGTATGCTACTCAGGGCAGTTATGAAATGCAATGGTGGTGATCTGCTGGCACGCGGAGTCGCTACCCGGCGATGTCGCGCAGGGTTTCGATGTCGTGGATGGTGATGCGCCGGGATTCGTAGTCGATATAGCCCCGCCGCGTCCAGTCTTGCAGCAGACGCTCGACCACATCGGCGTCGGTGGCGGTGGCGCGGGCGATGCGGCTGACGCGGATGTGAGCCTCCACCGGGCCGTTCTTACCACCGGACAGCAGCACCAGCAGGGTTGCTACACGGGCGGCGGTGTTACCGATGGCATGTTCGCGCACCTGTAAATTGAGGCGGTAGAGGCGCTGACCCAGGTAGGCCATCACGCTCACAGCCAGTTCCGGCCAGCGGGTGCAGACTTCTACAAAGGCGTTCCGTTGCAGGGCGATCAGCGTGCTGTCGGATACGGCCACCACCGTGCCGGTGCGGGGCTGTTCGACCAGCATGGAAAGCTCGCCAATCACGTAGTAAGGTCCTTCGGTGGCGAGGACGACCTGTTCGCCGTCGGGATACTGGCGCATGACATGGATTTGCCCGGTTTGCAGCACATACAGGGAGTCGCCGGGGGCGTTCTGTTCGAACAGCGTTTCCCCGGCGCTGAGTTCCACACACCGGCAGTACCCGGCGAGTTCCTGTAAAATATCTTCGGGGAGATTCTTGAAGATTTCGGCGTCCCGCAGTTTATCAAAATCCACAGTGAGGGTTGTCATAAGGGCCTCTTCGCCAGAACTTTTTATTTCATCTTAGCAGATTCAGCCCAAAGCGCCTACTATACTTCCGGCTGCGCCAGGCCGAGGGGCCTGTGCTGCTGGATAAAGTGCAGCGTCCAGCTTGGCAGATGGCCGGCCCAGCGTGCCTGGAATGCCGGGTCCAGACAGTCCGTAGCGTTGATATAGCGGCGGCAGTTGGCGGCTCCACAGCGGCATTCCCGCCCGGCGAACACATGCGGGTCAATCTCGCTGGTGGCGTAATCATAGGTGACTTCTTCGCCCGGCTGAATATCGCGGATGGCGACCAGCGCGTCATCTCCCAGGTTGGCGGCGTTCGGGTCGCAGTGATGGTTCATGACTTCGCTGCCATCCCCTGCCAGCATAACGCCGGTGTCATGTACGTGGCACAGGCGCTGTATTTCGGGCGGCTGACTGAGAAATTCCTCATAGTTCAGATAACGATCCCGCTCATCAAGTTTCCAGACCACTGTTCCGGCTGGAATAAATTCATCTGCAAACAAACCAAAACCCTGAATCGGACTTTCACGCCGGGAAATCGCGGGGTGAAGCATACCAATCCTTTCGCGCCAGATATGGCTGCGAGAACCAGATAAACGAGACGTGCGATGGCTGTGCTTATTAACTTCTACAGTATGAGGATTCGTAAAAGATGCAAGACCCATCTGGCAGGGGAAAGGCGCGGGTCAGGTGGATGATCCGAAAGGGGTACGAGCTGCCCTCACGCCCCCTTTAATAGAAGCGCTCAGACTCGTTCCAGGCGAACCGGCGCGCCATCACGCACTGCCCGAAAACGGGCCGGGTCCTGTTCGATCTGGCCGAGCAGGTTCACCGGGCTGGCGGCGACGGGGGCGCTGCCACTGCTGGCGGGTGTCGGGCCGAAGAAGATACAGAACGCGCTGCCCGGCGGCCAGTAGGCAATCGCGCCGACGGTCATTTCGGCGCGGGCGTCGGGTTCCGGCATGGCTGTGACCGGGATGCGAAAGTAGATTTCGTCGCCCCAGGTACTGGCGCGCCCCTCGATGGGCAGCGCGTCCCACAATGCGTCGGCGGTGGGTGTGTCGTTCAGCGCGACTTCGACGCGGAGGTCGCCGCTGATGATGCGCAGATGGCGTGTCATGATTTTCCCCTCTTTTGTGAACGAAAAACCTCACTAGAACTATAAACCGAAGGCCGAGTTATGAAAAATTTGTGAAAAATTCCTAAAGCTTAATCATTTTAGGCGCTCTGTAATGTTCTTGGAGCATGATAACTGACTGTACTGCGGGAGGGTGGTACGGGTGTTCATCGTCAAGGATGGAATGGTGGCATGGATATTCAGTTTGAAGTCGACAACAGGATTGTGGATTCAGGTGATTTAGACCGCGTGTTGGGAACTTCCCCGGTGGCGCGGGCGGTCCGGCGGGTGGCGGAGCGCATCGCTCAGGAGGCCAGCGGCGTCTGCGAAACGCACCGGCAGGCCCCCGCTGTCACCATCGTGGTGTCTTCCACACACGGGATCGGCGTGCGGGTGGGCGGCTGCTGCCCGCCGTTTGTGGGCGTTGTGCAGGAGCAGGTGAAAACCATCTTCATGCACAATGCGCGCCTGTCGGCCAGCGGTTCACCGGGCATGAATCTGATTATCAGTGTCAGCGGGACGGACAAGGTATTCGAGTTTGAAGTGGCCCGCATTGAACGGCTGGTGATCGGCCGGCGGGACCCTGATACCGGGCTGCGGCCTGATATCGATCTGGAGGCATTCGGGGCATACGATAACGGGGTTTCGCGCCGTCATGCCGCCATCCTGATGTGGAATCGGGGCCTGTACCTGATTGATGAAGGCACACCTAACGGCACATTTCTCAACGAGGGTCGCCTGAAGCCGAATGACCCCCACCCGCTCAAGTTTGGCGATCACGTGCGCATTGGTAAGCTGGTGCTGGAGATTACGCTGGATTACCCGGCGGCGACGGCATGAAATTGCCGTGAAAAAGCCGCGCGCCGTATTGACCTGCCTTGAAATAATCTATGAAAATATTGTTATGAACTGTTGGAGGTTGATTTATGAGCGGAATCGAACAGCTTTTTGTGGAATATACGCGCCGCCGCAAACGCGGGCTGGAATCGCAGCAGGTGATTCATGATCTGCGCGCCCAGATCAAGGCGCTGCCCGACCTGCAAAAGCAGAGTCTCAAACTGAGAATCCGCAAATGGGAAGAAAGTTACATGCCCGTCCCTGCTGGTATTGAGGAAGCCCTCCCGCCTGCCCCTGTCCAGCAGACAGCCATCCGCCGCATCAAATTAGAACAGCCGGTTCAGGCCGAGGAACCGGAGATTGTTGATGTTTTCTGCCACTTCTGCGGGCGTGTCAACCGCGTTGGCGAAGTGATGTGCCATGCCTGCGGCCGGGTGCTGGACCTTTCGCAGCAGATTGACCAGAGCACCCGCATTCTGCGGCAGACCGGGGAACTGGCTTACAGTGATGAATTTTTCGGCGAGGATTTTGTGCTGCTGCTGAAAGTGCGCGGCACATCCGAAGCTGACCAGCAGAATGTCTATGAAATTCGCCCGCAGGATACGGAGCGTGAAGTCACAGTGGGACGCATCGCCTATGGCAGCGAGGTCGCGCCGGATATTGACCTGAGCGACCATAATGCCGAGGGACGTGGTGTTTCGCGCATTCACCTCAGCCTGCATTATGACC
>CAZKIB010000267.1:5311-8023 GCA_964552425.1 uncultured Anaerolineaceae bacterium
TGACCCCATCGAGCATGTGGTGCATGTCGCCGATCAGGGCAGCGCCAACGGCACATTCGTCAACGGCCAGCGGATGCACCGCAACGAAAGCCGCGTCCTGCGCAACGGGGATGAACTGCGGCTTGGCAAGCTGGTCATCAATGTGAAATTCTTCACGTATGACTTCGGTTGATCGCCTCGTTCCTGTAGACGAATAGACGGCAAAATCCCGGCGCTGGTCGGGATTTTTTGTGCCCTGAGCCTGTCATTCAATCGCATGAGTGTATAAATTACCGGGAAATGAGACTTTCTTTGACGAAGTTCTTGCGTGCGGGGGAAAGTTAGTATAAAATCAGTAACAGTAGCTTAACAAAGAAAAGTGGGCACGGTAACGACGTGCCCACCTTCAAATAACATATCGAGCCCGCGCCAACAGGATTCGATAGTCCACCACATTATAGCACGGAACTGGCGCAGTGCAAACATTAAAGGTGGATTATCGGGAAATCAGTTGGCCGCTCAGAAGAAGGTTTGTCATGCGTTAGAAAACAGAATCGAACGGAAGTTCTAAAAAATCGACTGACGCTCCTGGTCCTATAAAAGCGAAAGCCCGATTTCTCCCCCATGTGTTTGCTTCCCAGGCTTCACAAAAGAGAAATGGGCCGTAGTTGAGGAGATGCCGAAGCATCGATTTTTCGCGTTATTTCCCACAGTATAGCGCGAATTTCGCAGTTTTGCAACAGGCATTTTCCTCAAGTAAGGTTTAATTTGCCTGTTTTCTCGCGTTTTTCGGCGTGTTTTGTTGAGATTCAGCGCTGTCTGGATCGCAAATGGCCCGTTTTTCCGCTGATTGGCGGCCCTGATATGGCGCGCGGCAAGCGTCCAGCCCGGCGCTGGCAGGTGTATACCCGCCGTTTATCGTCGATTCACGAAGTTCAGGGCTGGTTCGTGGACGGAAAAGCGACGGCTTACGGGGTGGTCTGCGGGGCGGTTTCCGGGCTGGTGGTGCTGGACCTGGATGACCCGGCGCTGGCCGAACGGTTCGCGGCGCGCTTCCCTGCCCTGCTCGATACACTGGTGGTGCGCTCTGGTTCGCGGGGTACGCCGCATGTGTACTGGCAGGTGGATTACCCGGTCCGAACGCGGTCATTCCCCGGTGGTGATCTGAAGGCGGAAGGCAGTTATGTTGTCGGGCCAGGTTCGGAGATCGCGGGCTGCCACTGGCAGGTTCTGACCAATCGTCCGGTGCGTGCCATCACGCAGAATGAACTGGACGAGGTACTCGCCTTTCTGATCCCGGTAAGGGTGAATGCCCCTGCCCAACTTCTGCGGGATAAACAACCGGGTGATTTCGTGGCGCTGTTCCGCTTTTATGTTGAGCGTTATGGCGGGCGCAATCAGGCTCTGTTTATGACAGCCTGCCATATGCGCGACGGCGGCTTTTCACAGGCTGAAACTATCACCACGCTGGCGGGGGTTCATGCCGCGCAGCCCGCGCCACAGGACGGCCTTCCTGAGCCTTACAGCCGCAGATATGCTGAAGCCCTGCGGACCATTGCCAGTGTGTACAGCCGTTCCGCGCGGGCAAACCGCTTTGACGCGAATGACCATGAACCGGTCAGCCGGCTGCCCAACGCGGTGCGTGAGAGTTTGCTTCAGCGACCTGATGGCGCGGCGGTGGCGCGGGTTATCGAGGCGGCCTGCCTGGGAGGGATCGCCCCGCACATGCTGTTCACCGAAGCCGACCTGTGCCGGCTGCTTGACGGTCTCATCAGCCGGGAGACAATCCGCAAGGCGCTGGCGGCCTGTTACCCCGATGGCTCCGCTATCTTCAGCCCCCCTGAGAACCCCCCTGCGCTGGCTGACATCCCTGACGGGACAGAGAGACAAAAAAATGCTTTTTTGTCAGCCGGACAAAAACAGACAAATCGGATACGGTACCGCCTGCCCACTGTGGACATCCTCTGCCAGAAGCTCGGCGTGACGGCACATGGCGGCGACCCGATCACGCTGGACGATGTGCGCAGCGCCCGGCGCTACCGGCAGGCACTGCATCGGGCGCTGCTGAAACGGCGTCCGGGGGTGTATGGACAGGCGCTGCTGGCGGAGCGTCTGGGGGTCAGCACGCGCTCGATCCGGCGCTACCACGTCGAGCTGGGTGTGCGTGTTCAGCCGACCTATCAGGAAACGCCGCTGCTGTGGTTCAATCTCGACCAGATTCCTTCAGCGGCGGATGCGGCGCGCTACGGCCTGTTCACAGGCGGCCAGTTTTTGATCGATGAAAGCGGGCAGCGCTGGCCGCTCAAGCGCGAAATTGCCGAGATGCTGCTGAGTCAGGGGCGGCGGGTTTCACACATGCGCCAGGGCCACAATCATTACGCCGTTCAGGATTTATCCCCGGTTTCAGGGACCGCCCGCCCGGTTGAAGACCAGGCTGTCGTCCACGTGGAAGCAGTCAGCCGGTGGGCCGCGCCGCTGCGTCAGTCTGAATCTGCCGCGCAGTCGTCCCGGCAGTGCCCGGATTTCGCGCCAGAAGGCCCCTCTACGCCGCGCAGCCAGCCAGAGCAGGTCGTAGGTCAAAAATCCGCTGCGCAGCGCCGCAAACGCTATTTTCGCCAGCCCCTGCCCGATTTCACCGCCGAGCGTCTCGCGCAGCGGGCCAGCCAGCGAGTCAGCGGCCTGAGCGTGCCCAATGCGCGCCGGCTGGTGGAGACGTATGGCAGCGAGTCGCTG
>CAZKIB010000267.1:8089-8436 GCA_964552425.1 uncultured Anaerolineaceae bacterium
GTCACGCTGACTCGCACGCGCTGGCTTCAGCGCCAGCCGGCCGGCACACCCGCGCCGCGCTTCAGCGCTGAACCCGTACGTCGCAGCCGTTCGGATCGTTACGTGCATCCGACTCGTGATCCGCTGTGGCAGTCGGCGGCCTATCAGGACTGGCGCGGCGAATTTTTTGGTCTGGATGATCCGCTTCCGCAGGTCGTGGTCGAGGAGATCGGATTTTAAGTGCTTAGGGGCTGGGATGAACTTCTTTCCTGCCGGACACTGAAGTATCCGGCAAACTACCCCAAATCCCTTTGGGATTCAGGCTCCGCTGCCCCAGTCCCGGCGGGACTTGTTTTGCCTTGCCGTCG
>CAZKIB010000268.1:0-8372 GCA_964552425.1 uncultured Anaerolineaceae bacterium
TCAGTACAGGCGCTGGCGCTTGGTGACGTCGCGCGAGCTGCGGCGCGCCTGGCGTCGCGCCGGCGGAGCGCCCCGGCGATTATAATCAGGCGCTGATGGAACTGGGCCGCACGGTCTGCAAGCCGCGCAATCCACTGTGCGGCGAGTGTCCCATTCAGGCGCACTGCCTGGCCTGTGCGCGCGGCACACAGGACGAACGCCCGGTCAAAACACCCCGCGCCACCACGCCGCATTACGATGTCGCCGCCGGGATTATCTGGAACGAACGCGGCAAACTGCTGATCGCGCAGCGCCCGCTGGATGGGCTGCTCGGCGGTTTGTGGGAATTCCCCGGCGGCAAGCAGGAACCAGACGAGACGCTGCCGGAGTGCCTGCAACGTGAACTGCGCGAAGAACTCGCCATCGAAGTCAGCGTGGGCGATCTGTTCGTGGTGGTCAGACACGGTTTCACCCACTTCAAAATCACCCTGCACGCCTTCACCTGCCAGTATGTCAGCGGGCCGCCCAAAGCGCTCGGTGTGCGCGACTGGGCCTGGGTGACACCTGACCAACTGGACTCCTACAGCTTCGGCAAGGCGGATCGGGAAATCATCGCGGCGCTGAAATCACGCGGGCAGATGCTGTTCTGAGCATCACCCAACTGATAACCGTTTAACGTCCCAGGTGGGGGTGCTGCAACCCGGTCCCTGAGTCGGCAGCTTCGTCATAGGTCAGGATGACGCCGGTTTCAGCGCGGTGGGCGGCAATGGAGTCGGCCATCTGGCGCACAGGCGGCAGATCACTGCGCAGCGCATCAGCCAGCATGGTTTCGCCGGCGCGGGACATCAACTGCACCGCAACGCGCAGCATCTCGGCTTTCGCTGCGGGGTTCGGCTCACGCTGGTAAGTCTGGTAGAGCAGGGCATCGCAGCGGGCATCGCGCAGCCAGGCTAACTGGCGGGCGGCGGCGGTGCGCGTTTCAGGCAGTTCGTCGCTGACTGCCACTGCCAGCGCCCTGAGCAGCCGGTCCCCATGCGCGGTCAGGTTCAGATTGAGATAATTGCTGGCATGAAACAGGCCGTGCAGCGTATACAGGCGCATCACCCCCGGTTCGTGTTCGATCAACTGCGCCAGCGTTTCCAGCCCCTCCTCGCGGGTCAGTTCCAGCAGGCTGAGGCAGGCCGCATAGCGCACCGCCGGGCTGGGATCATGCAGCGCATCCTGCACGACAATCAAGCCTTCGCGGCAGTGGGTGGCCGCCAGCGCTTCCAGCCCCTTGACGCGCACATCCGAATCGCGCGCATTCAGGACGGCTTTTAATGCGGGAACCACCGCCGCGTCCTGGCAATCGCGCAGGCCCACCGCCGCCGCCTCAAGCACATTGTCGGCTGCGCCCACGAGTGTTTCCGCCAGCAGGGTATAGGCGTTGAGATTGCGACTGTCGCACAGCGCATAGACCGCCGCTTCATGGACACGGGTGTCGGTATCGGCCAGCGCCAGATGGTAGAGCGGCTCTGCGGAGAACCATGAAAAGGCATGGAGAACACGCGCAGCAGATGCCCTTGCCAGCGGCATGTCCTGTCTGAGAATACGCTCGCACAGCAGGCGCGCGTCCCGATCTGCGCGGCGGGCCAGCAGCAGACCGGCGTTGTAGCGCACGAAAAAATCTTCGCTTTGTAACGCAGCGTGGATGGCATCCAGTGAAACGGCGGAAGGGTTGAGGGTCTTCAGCAGCCCGGCCAGACGGCGCGGCAGCAGGCGCTGTGTACCTGCTGTACCGCTGTGGGATAATCTCGGTTCGCGCCCGGTGATGTGAGTCATCATGCGGTCCCCCGCCAGTCTACCTGTATCCCTATGTCTGGCCGGGCGGGTTTTTATATTGAGGTCGGGCTGCGAAACACCGGAGGGATGCTGCGCGGATCACCCCTCCGGCCAAGAAGCTGGTACTGAACTATTCGCGTTCCAGTTCGACAGTCACCGTCGCCGGGGCGTAGTTGTAGTCCGTCAGGTCGATGACCACCTGCCCGTCCTGGGGCACAATTATCCCGAAGCTGATTTCGTCGCTGATGGTATAGGACGAAATGGAAGCAATTTCCTGGCCGCCCTGTGTGACCCGCACATTCGGTGACAGGGCCTCGCGCGATTCGATCATAAAGCGCAGCCGCACCCGTTCCCCGGCGTTCCCTTCAAACACCAGCAGATGCTGGTTGAAATCGTCCCCGAACTGGATCGTCTGTGGAACCGTGTCAATGGCCGGCAGGCGGCTTTCCGACAGCTTGACGATCACCGGCGTGCGCGCGTCCCGGCTGACATTCGGCTGCACAGCGATAAAGTAGGTTCCATCTTCGGTCAGGATGACGTTGGTCAGCGAGGGGTCCACCTGGTTGTTGACATCTTCGGCGCTGGCGACCTGAAAGGAAGTGGGGTTGATGAGCGCGAGCGAGGTATCCAGTTTGTTGCTGCTGTCCACCAGAATATCGACGACCTGCCCGGCCTCTCCCTCGAACGAGAAATAACGGGCCTGCCCGCCGCTGATCTGGATGTTTTCAACCGCGTTAAAATCAATCGGGTCCGCTTCGACCTTGTTGAGAGTCAGGGTGAATTCGCCGCTGGGTTCACCAAAGCTGCTGACCACCGCGTTGTAATCGCCCTCTTCGGTCAGCAGGTAGGGACCGATGCGGGCGTTGCGGTCCATGCCGCTGTCATCGTCATAAAACAGTTCAGTGCGCGGGCTGGCAGCCACCAGGGTGAGATAAGCATCAAAGGCCGTCGATTCCAGATCGAGGCTGATGGCATCCCCAGCGTTGGCGCGGAAGGTGAACTCCAGGGTTGGTTCGTCCGCGCTCAGTTCACCCGTGATCTGCTGGCCGTACTCAATGCGGCGGACTGTCGCTGTCGCCAGGCTGAGCGTAAACGCGCCCAGATCGCTGCCGCTCAGACTGGTGGCGACCAGCGTATACGTGCCGTTGGAGGGTAAACGATAGGGACCGATGCGCGAATTCAGGCTGCCCGCGCTGTCATCGTCCTCGGTAAGCAGATTGCCGCGCGCATCCAGCAGTCGCAGAAACGGGTCCATCGAGTCAATCTGGGTCATGGTCGCGGTGATGAACAGGCCCTGTTCCCCCTCAAAGGTGTATTCCACGGCCCGCTCGCCGGTACTCAGAAGCCCCTGCAAGGTATCGCCCACTTCGATGGGGTTTTCGTCCTGCGCCAGCAGCGGCGCGCCCACCAGCAGCATGAGAAGAATAAAAGTTCGTAAGAATCGCATCGCTTTGCTTGCCTTCCGGTCAGAAATCTTTCACAATGCAGTCATCAGTCGAGAGTTTTCAGTCCGAAACTGAAGCTCGAATGACTAAAAATCTGGACTGTTGAATCCATTGTAGCGTTATTTCAAAAACGCAGGAGTTGAGGGATGTTTGAAAAAGTCGCCACCCTGGCCCAGCCGGTGCTGGATTTACCGTATATCCGCCGCACGCGCCGCAATCATGGGCTGGAACACGCGACGGTGCATCTTCTTTCGCGCAAGTTTCGGGGTTCGCCGCTGATGGGCCGCAGTACCGACGGCGGGTTTGTGCTGTTCGCCGATGTCCCCAAAGCCGAGGTCGAGTCTGCGGTGCGTGAGGCGCTCAACCGCATGAAACGCGGCGAACACAGCCTGGCGATACATCCCGGCTGTGGCACGAGCCGCCTGACCACCGGCATTCTGACCAGTCTGGTAGCGATTGGCGCGGTCAGCGGGACCACGCGCAAGGACGCCTTCAACCGCCTGCCATACATGATGGTGCTGATGATGCTGACCGTGCTGGTCTCCGAACCGCTGGGGCTGGCGCTGCAAAAATACTTCACCACCGAAGGCGACCCCGGCGACCTGGAGGTGCTGGAAATCACCAGCCGCGAATCCCGGATGCCGCTGACCTTCCAGCCGATCACGCTGTACACCATCCGAACGCATTCGAGCTAAAAAAGCAGTGTACTGGAACGCTCGAAAATTTATGGAGTGATGGGATGATCTTAAATCATAAAGGGACGCGAATCATTGTACTTTTGGCGATTGTTATCGTTTCGCTGACTGCGGCGCTGCCTCTGCCCGCGCAGGATGACCTGCCGGTGGTGCAGGAATATGACGTGCCGCGCGGATCACGCCCGCACGATGTCGCCCCTGCGCCGGATGGCACGATCTGGTATACCGCCCAGTCCGATGGCGCGCTCGGTGTGCTGGACCCGGAAACCGGCGAAACACGCCACATCCCCCTGGGCACAGGCTCCGCGCCGCATGGGGTGATTACCGGGCCGGATGACGCAGCATGGATCACCGACAGCGGGCTGAATGCCATCGTGCGGGTGGATGGTGACACCGAAGAAATCACGGTTTATGAACTGCCTTCGACCACTGGTTATACCAACCTCAATACCGCCGCGTTTGACGGGAATGGCGTGTTATGGTTTACCGGGCAGAACGGCATCTATGGCCGCCTGGACCCGCAAACCGGCGCGATGGACGTGTTCGATGCGCCGCGCGGACGTGGACCCTATGGCATCACGGCAACGCCCGACGGTGATATTTATTATGCCTCCCTGGCTGGCAGCCATATCGCGCAGGTGAATGTGGAAACCGGGGAAGCCACCATCCTCGAACCGCCCACGCCGAACCAGGGTGCGCGCCGGGTGTGGTCCGACTCACAGGGTCGCATCTGGGTGAGCGAGTGGGAGAGCGGCAGCGTTTCGGTGTATGATCCGTCCAATGAAAGCTGGCAGACCTGGCCGCTGCCGGGGAATAACCCGCAGGCGTATGCCGTGTATGTCGATGAAAACGACATCGTATGGCTGAGTGATTTCGGGGCCAACGCACTGGTGAGCTTTGACCCGGTGACGGAAACCTTCGAGTCCTTCCCGCTGCCGAGCATGGCGGGCAACGTGCGCCAGATTTTGGGGCGGCCCGGTGAGGTGTGGGGCGCGGAATCCGGCGTGGATAAACTCATCGTCATTCGCACGGGCAGCGACGAGGCGGCCTGACCTCATGACGACCAAAACCTTTTATATTCTGCACGGCACAGATGACCTGCGGCTGGAAGAGGAAGTCAAACGCTTCCGCGACCAGATGGGCGACTCCGACAGCGCCGATATGAACATCTCCGAGTTTGACGGGCAGACGGCCAGCGTCGCGGAGATACTCAACGCAGCCAGCTCCTTCCCGTTTCTGGCGGACAGACGACTGGTGATCGTGCGCGGGCTGATCGGCTGGATCACCCGCAAAGGCGAGGGCGAAACCGGCAAGCAGGCGGTGGAGCGGCTGCTCAACGATCTGCCGCACTTACCGGAATGGGCGCGGCTGGTGCTGGTTGAACGCGAAGCACTGGCAGCCAACAGCAAACTGGTCAAGCTGGCGCAGCAGACCCCCTCTGGCTACGAAAAAGCCTACAACGCCCCCAAAGACAGCACCTCGTGGATCATGCAGCGGGCGCGCGATGAATACGGCGTGGAGATTGACGCGCGCGCGGCCCAGGCGTTGGCGAGTGTCACCGGGGACGACCTGCGCCGGGCGGATAACGAACTTGTCAAACTGGTTAGCTACGTCGATGAAGCGCGCCACATCACCGAAGATGACGTAGCCGAACTGACCCCTTACGTCGCCGAGGCGAATATCTTCGCGATGGTCGATGCGCTGGCCGCCGGCAAAGGTGATGTCGCGCTGGCGCTCATGCACCGCCTGCTGGAAGCTGACCCGCGTGATGAAGGCTTTGGCCTGTTCGCCATGATTATCCGTCAGTTCCGGCTTCTGCTGATCGCCAAAGAGCATGTGCTGCTGAACGGCAGCCGTCAGGGTTTGCCAGAAGCGCTGGGCACAAACTCCAAATTTGTGGCCGACAAAGCCGCCGACCAGTCGCGCAGTTTCACGCTGGAGCAGTTGGAAGAAATCTACCGCGTCTTGCAGGATTACGATCTCAAAATGAAGACCGGGCGCATCGAGCCGGCGCTGGCGCTGGACCTGCTGGTGGCCGGCCTGTCGCGCCAGCCATCCCCCTGATTTTGCGGGGTCTGCGCACCAACCTTAAAACCCTTTGCGTGCCCTCACGTATAGATAGTGAGAACGTCCAATAAGGAGGAACCCAATGGGTGCTTTTGGTCTGATTATCCTGATTCTGCTGGCGCTGATTATCCTCGGCCCGGTGCTGCAACTGGTCGCCGCCATCACCTTCGGGCTGATCGTCAGCGTATTTCTGTGGATGCTGGCGGGCATGTTCGCCGGGCGTCTGATTCGCGGGCGCGGCTACGGCCCGACGGGGGATGTGCTGCTCGGTCTGGCCGGTGGTCTGGTCGGCTCGATTGTCCTGGGCTTTCTGGGAATCGAGGCGGTGGGCAGCGTCCCGCTGGTGGGTGGCATCCTGGTCGGCATCATCGGCGCGGTGATTCTCGTCTGGCTGATCCGTCTGTTCGGCAACCGTGACTTCGCCGCGTAACCCAACCTCTTAACCCTTCTGCGGGGCATGGCATACGCTGTGCCCCGTTTTGATTCCTCGCTTTGCTATTCTCGCAATCAAACTACGGCAAAAGATGGTTGTTTCCCGGTTTGACCGGCATGAGTCGTTAAGGTACACTAGGGTAAGCCACCGTGAAACATCGGCGCGGCGGTTTTCCGCCCGGCGTCCTGAACTCTTTAACCTGACTCGAATTGGCTCCACCCTGCGATCAGCTGCCGCAGGCGGGCTGATTCATGGTGGAGGAACTCTATGGCAAGACCAACGAAGGAAACTCTCCTGGAGTGGTATCGGCAGATGGTGCTGATCCGTGACTTTGAGGAGACCTGTAACGATCTTTACTGGCAAAAACGCATTACCGGTGTCTATCTGCATCTGTACAGCGGCCATGAAGCGGTGGGGGTGGGCGCTGTAGGGGCGTTAGGTCCCAATGACCACGTGATTACCGCCTACCGCGATCATGGCATTGCGCTGGCGCGCGGCGTGGATGCCAAGCCGATCATGGCCGAAATGATGGGCAAGAAAACCGGCACCAGCGGCGGTAAGGGGGGGTCCATGCACCTCGCCAGCCGGGCGCATAATTTCTGGGGTGGGTATGCCATCGTGGGCGGGCATCTGCCGCTGGCGGTGGGTATCGCGCTGGAATCACGCTACAACAACAAGGACGCGGTGGTGCTGTGTTTTGTCGGGGATGGCGCGTCCAATAACGGCTACTTCCACGAGTCGCTCAATATGAGCGCGGTGTGGGACCTGCCGGTGGTCTGGCTGATCGAGAACAATTTTTACGGCATGGGCACGCGGGTCGAGGATGCTTCCGGCCAGCCGGAACTTTACAAACGCGCCATCGCTTACAACATGGAAACACCGGGGCGCATTGACGGCCAGAATGTGATCGAAGTCCATGATGTGGTGAGCAAGGCCGTCGATTACGCCCGCAAGAAAGGCCCGGTGCTGATCGAGGCGATCACCTATCGCTACCGGGGGCACGGTGTTTCGGACCGGCAGTACAATGACCGCCTGAGCGAAGAACTGGAACGCTGGAAAGAGGAACGCGATCCGATCACCATTCTGTGCCGCCACATCAAGGATCATTACAAGAATGTGGATAAGGACCTGGAACGGATCGAACTGGAGGCCCGGAAAATCGTGGGTGAATCGGTGGATTTTGCGGAAAACAGCCCGGCCCCCGGCTACGAAGACCTCATCCGCAATGTATACGTAAAGTAGGGAACCCCAATGGCAGCAAGAAATCAACCGATGCGCGAAGCCCTGCGCAAAGCTCTGCACGAGGAAATGGTGCGGGATGAGCGGGTGTTTGTGATGGGCGAGGAAGTGGGCCTGTGGCAGGGAACCCACCGTGTCACACGCGGCTTTTACGAGGAATTCGGGGCCAGACGGGTGCGCGACACGCCAATTTCAGAAATGGCGATTGCCGGGGCAGCCGTTGGCGCAGCGATGGCTGGCCTGCGCCCGGTGGCAGAGATTATGACGATCAACTTCGCCTTTCTGTCGCTGGATGCCATCATCAACCACGCCGCCAAGATTCATTACATGTTCGACGGCCAGTTTACCGTCCCGCTGGTGATCCGCGCGGCCAGCGGCTGGGGCGACCAGGCCACTGCCACGCACTCGCACACGCCGGAGCCGATCTTCGCGCATTTCCCCGGCCTGTATGTCGGCTGTCCGGCCACGCCTGGCGACGCTTACGGGATGCTCAAAACCGCCATCCGCGACGATAACCCGGTGCTGTTTACCGAGAGCATCGCGCTGTATTCCAAACCCGGCCCCGTGCCCGAAGATGAGCCGGATTACCTGATCCCCGTCGGCAAGGGCGACATCAAACGCGAGGGCAGCGATGCCACGATTGTCACCTATGCGCGCGGCGTGGAGTGGGCGCTGGATGCGGCGGGGCGGCTG
>CAZKIB010000269.1:0-8361 GCA_964552425.1 uncultured Anaerolineaceae bacterium
ACACGACGCTCTTCCGATCGATCGGAAGAGCGTCGTGTAGGGAAAGAGTGTATGCCAGGTGTTCCAGTTCGGCGCGCTGCGGCCCGCCGCCGATGATCTTCAGCCGCCAGTTGGGGTTGTCCAGCCGCGCCACCGCATTCAGCAGCACTGTTAAACCCTTCTCCTCCACCAGCCGCCCGAAATAGCCGATGGTAAACGGTCTGCCCGGTTCACGCGGCTGCGGCTGGAACAGGTCGGGGTCCACACCAAACTGTGGGATCACGCGCAGGGGGCCGTCATAACCCTTTTCTCGCCAGACCTGCGCGGCGCTGTCTGTGCCCATGATGCCGTAATCGACATTGCCCAACACCCATTTCTCGCCCAGACTGAAGGGCGGCGGGTAGGCGCGGTTGATGTTCTGCCAGCTAAAGAACAGCGCTTTCACACCGGCGCGGCGGGCATGATGCAGGGCCTGCCATGTTGCCAGGTTGTAGGGTTCCTCGTCGATATGCACGATGTCCGGGCGAAAGTCGTGCAGGGCGTGGGCGAACTGCGGATAGGCGTGCAGGTGGAAACTGCCGTTAAAAATAATCGGCGTGACTTCCAGGCGGTAGCCTTCGGTATAGGCCCGTTCAAGGAAGATTTCGCCGCGTTCATCCTTCCATGAAGGGGGAACAAGCACCAGCAGTTCCACGCCCATCCGCGCGATTTCTTCCAGCTTGCGCTGATAAATGCCCACGATGCAGGCTTTAGAGAGCATCAGCACGCGCATCCGGCTTACTCCCGTGCTGCCCACCAGGCATCAAACTCCGCCGGAGTCCGCACGCCAGAAACCAGAGCCTCGTACAGCGCCAGGCTGGATACCGTTTTGCGATAATCCCCACGCTGCATGAGCGCATCCTTGAGCGCCAGAACGGCCTCTCGTTCAACACCGCGCAAACCAGCCCGCAGCGCATCGGATTGCGCATTGTGACGGGCGTACTGCTCTGGCCCAAAACCCCACACATCCACCTGCCAGAGTCCGCCGGGGCATGGCAGATGAATACCCAGGTACAGGCCAAACTCGAACGCTGTCGCCGGGTTGATCTGCTCATTGATGTAGACCAGACGCACCACCGTTAGCGAAGTGACAACGCGCGCGCCCAGCGCCATCATCGCGGCGACATCCTGATCGTGCGCGATTTGCAGGTTAATATCAATATCGGGGCGAGTCATCACCTGATAGGCATAACTGCCCACAATCTGCGCCGGACCAACCGCTTCGATCATGGCCCATAAACCCAGCGTATGCAGGATAAAATCAGCTTCCTGCCGCAGCGCATCGGCCTTCGCGAGTAAGCTCATGATTCTTCGAGCAGCGCCGCCGGGCGCAGCAGGCCGATTAGAATCGCCAGAATCACTTTGAACATGTAATACACGGAACGCAGGCTCGTGATGGAGGAACGTCCGGCATAACGCGGTTTCATCGTTACCGGAATTTCGCGGATGCGCAGCCCGGCCCGGTGCGCCACGACCAGCGCTTCCGGCTCCGGGTAATCGTGCGGGTAGACGTGCGCGAACAGCTTAATGGCCTGGCGGTTGAAGGCTGCGAGGCCAGAGGTCGGGTCGGTGATCGGCTGGCGGGCGATGGCGGAGATGAGCCGCGACAGCAGCAGAATACCGGCGCGGCGTGGCAGCGTGGCCCGGTAGCCGCCGCGATTTTCGATAAAGCGTGTGCCGATCACCATGTCGGCCTCCCCGGTTTGCAGCGCTTCCACCAGCCGCTGCAAATCACGCGAATCGTGCTGGCCGTCGCCGTCGCTGCGCAGGGCGATGTCGTAACCATAGGCAGCGGCGAAGATAAACCCGGTCTGCACCGATGCGCCGATGCCGACATTGTAGGGCAGGCTGAGGACCAGCGCGCCGCAGGCTTCGGCAATCTCGGCGGTGTGGTCGCTGGAGCCATCGTTAACGACGACCACATCCGCCCAGGGCAGATGCTGGCGGGTCAGCGCCACCACATGGGCGATGCTGGCCTCTTCATTGAGCGCCGGGATAATCACCAGCGTTTTCGGATGTGTGTCCATGCCCACTCGCCTGCTGAATCCACCACGTTGATTCTGGCGGCTAATCGTGGGCGCGTCAATGGCGACTCACCTTAATGGCAGAACATCACGCTGGAAAACGTTCATGCAGCTGTGACCCATCGATGCGGACAATCGTCATATTTTGTCTATGACATTCGTTACCTGCTCAAATTCTGAAAATCGTATATTCTATAGTTACTAGGATTAGCATTTGATGGCAGCCTGTCAAAAGGGATCTGAAAGAAAGTAAGAGAAAGTATCCGAAATCAATCAGAAAACAGATGACAGGAAGCGCCTTCAGAGACAGCACCACAGTCATGCAAATGGCTGTGGTGCTTCAATTTCCCTGAAAACCGTTTTACCTTTCCACAACAGGGGAATGTTTGGCATCGCAAACGACTTCAGTCTGCACGCTGGCTGGAGTATCAAGGCGACGCTGTCTGTTCCAGTTCATGAATGCGGCCTCTGACCCACTCTTCAGCTTCATCACCAGACCGCTCAAGATACTGACGATAGAAACTCAACGCCGCTTCCAGGTTGCCCTCGGCCTCGAACGCCTGAGCAAGACCGCGATAGGCCGGCGAAAAATCCGGGTTGATGGCGATTACCTGCTCAAATTCCCGCACAGCCTGGGGAAAATCGCCCATTTCGAGAAAAGCGCTGCCCATTCCAAAATGTGCCTCCACCGTGCGTTCAGGATCGCGCTGCGATTCAATCACTGCTGAGAAGTGTTCCAGCGCTTGCTGATTCTCGCGCAGATGTAAGTAGGACCAGCCGAGATGGCTGTGAATATCAATGCGCATATCCCCGGAGGTATGTTCCAGCGCCGCTGTAAAGTCGTTGATTGCCCGTCGATCTTCTCCCTGATCGGCGAACAACTGCCCGCGTCCGAAGTACGCAGCGGCAAAAGCCGGGTCGCTGTTCAGCGCCTGTTCATAATTTTCCAGCGCCCGGTTAGGTTCCTCCAACAGCCGCCACATATTGCCCCGTAAGGTCAGGACTTCTGCCTGGGGCTGATAACCCGCGTCAAGGGCCTGTGTAAACTCGGCGACAGCAGTTCGATAGTCCCCGGTTTGCTCGGCGCGGATACCGCTCAGAAAATACTGATTGGCGCTGGTGGCTGCACGCGACCCGAAACCTGGCAAACTGATGCCCTCGTCAACCAGCCACAGAATCGCGAAGCCGGCTCCGCCGATCAAAAACAGCAGGATCAGCAGACGAACCAGCAAATGACGCTGCGGTTTCTTCTCGACAGGCGGGTCTTGCAGTGCTGCAATTAGTATCGGGTCCGTCGATGGGCCTGGGCGCGACAGCCTGGGATCGGTAATGTCGCTGCCGCCGCCTGTGCGTCGGGGGGCATGGCGCGCAAGCTGCTCATAAAAAGCCGGGCCGGGAAGCTTGCCATCACGCACATCCTCATACTGGGTGCGCACAAAGATGGCCCAGTTGGGGGTCTGGATGTCGCCGGCGAGCCAGAGGGGGAAGATTGGTTTGTTGCGTTGATCGGCCAGGGTGATTTCGCGCTGCACCCATTTCGACTGATCCGATTCCTGGGTGAGCAGCACAACAAATGCCGCGCAGGTGTCGATTGCAAACACAATGGACCGCCACCAGTCCTCGCTGCTGCGCAGACGGCTGTTATCAATCCAGACATCGAAGCCTTCGGCCCGCAGTTTTTCGGCCAGTTTGCCCGCATAGCTCCTGTCTCGCGTGCTGTAACTGAGAAACACGTGCGACATGATGCTTTCTCCCTGTACCTCTATCTCTATTCTAATCCTGTTTCAGGCACAGGGAGTGGTTCAGTTTGTGAATCAATACACAGCCAGGGCGTAATCCCCGTTTTCGCCAAAACCGCTGATAACCACATAATAAACGCCGTCAGCAGGCAGTCTGACCGGAAGCTGCGTGAAATCGGCATATCCGGTTTCACTGTCCGCCGTGAATGCCAGCATGTCGCGGTCTTCTTCATAGACCGTCATCTGCCAGTAATAACCGCCTTCGAGCGGCTCAAAATCCAGCAAAAACTGGTCGCCTTTGCGCCCTTCCAGCACCCAGCCTTCCAGTCGGTTCATTTCCACGCTGCCGCTGACGGTCTGCCCGCGTGCCACAGGGCCGCGCATGTCCACACCCTGCGGCAGTCTGAACTCGTCTTCGAGCAGCGGATCGCGCAGAGGCAGCGCATCTGCCACAACCTCGCCAAGCGCCGCTTCGACCTGCGGCTTATTGGCCTGCACCACCGCGCGCACATCCAGCGCGAATATCATGGCCGTAACCAGCGTGATCAGCCCGATACCGGCCCCGACGATCATCAGGATGTGACGTTTCTCATCGTTGTCCATAATTTACAATCCGTTGATTTCTTGTCGGTTTTTTTCATCATACACAGGGATGCGTGATTGATTCGTTAATGCGCCATTGCGCAATCGACAGCGCCGGGTGACAATCAAAATCGCGCATGTCAACCGAGGACGGGCTATGTCACGTGAACGTCTCTTGCTTACACTGCTGCTGCTGGCCTATGGGGTCGTCGGCGGCCTGTTCGCCATCCTCACGCCGGCCTGGCAGGTTCCTGATGAACCCGCGCACTACAACTATGCGCAGCAGCTCACCCACCGCCGGCACTGCTGCCCGGTCATTGAACCCGGCGACTGGAATCAGGCTTATCTGAGCCAGCTTACATCCACACGCTTTGCGCCGGCGCTGCTCGATCAGTTGGATACTATCCAGTACGAGGATCACCAGCCGCCGCTGTACTATCAAACGGTGTCGCTGATGTACGAATGGTTTGGTGGCAGCCTGATCGCCATGCGCCTGCTGTCGGTGCTGCTGGGCGCGGGCGTGGTGCTGTGCGCCTATGCCCTGTCCAGAGCGCTTTTCCCGGAACGGCCCGGCGTGGCACTGGGCGCGGCGGCGTTCGTCGCCTTTTTGCCACAGCATGTTGCCATGATCGCCGGGGTAAACAATGACAGTCTGGCCGAACTCCTCATTGCGGTCACGCTGCTGCTGATGGCGCAAATGCTCCTGGGGCAGATTCGGGAAAGCCGCTGGCTGGTGACACGCCTGTTTGTGTCCGCCCTGCTCGGCCTGACCGTCATGCTGGTCGGGGATCGCATTCCGTCGTCTGTCGGCGCGATTTTTCTGGGTCTGATCGGCGTAGGCGCGGTGGTCCCCGCCATCAGCCAGACCAGCAACTGGCAGATGTGGGCGCTGGGTGTGCTGGTTGGCCTGATTTTTGCCACCAAAACCACTGGCTATTTTATGGCCGGGCTGGTCCCGCTGGCGATCATCCTGCGCTACCGCTGGACTTTGCGCGGCCTGCGCCACAGCGATTCGCTTTACCTGCGCATGTTGGGGCGCAAGCTGGTTATCTTCCTGATCCCGGCGCTGATCCTGGGCGGTATGTGGTGGATCAGGAACATCAGCGTCTACGGTTTTCCTGACTTTCTCGGCCTGGGCGCGCACGATCTGGTAGTGGCCGATCAACTGCGCACCGCAGACCGCATTGCCGAAATCGGATTCGGCCCTTATCTGCTGGACGGTCTGCGCACCACCTTCAACAGCTTCTGGGGACAGTTCGGATGGCTGGCGCTGCCGCTGCAAGACTGGATGTACACCGTCTTTCTGGCGCTGACTCTGGTGGTGATCGCCGGCCTGCTGATTGATCGGCTGGCGCTGAACAAAATGGTCTACACCGGCGAAACCGCCCGCCGTCGTGCCGCTATGTGGCTCATCCTGTGGCTGACCATCAGCCTGACCGCGCTGGCCTATGTGTACTACAACACCGAGTTTGTCCAGTTTCAGGGCCGCTATCTCTTCCCGGCGCTGATCCCGCTGGGCCTGCTGGCGGCGCTGGGGCTGGATGCGTGGCGGCGCTGGCTGCTGCCCAACCTCGCGGCGGCGCAGTGGCTCCCGCTGGTCGTGTTCGGACTGCTGGCCCCGTTCGATGTGTACCTGCTGCTGCGCGTGATTCAGCCGCTGCTGGCCCCATAGCGTTAAGGCATAGGCGTGATGCTGGCCTCGGCGGTCTGCGTCACGATGACAATCTGCGTCGCGTCGAGCGTTGGCGACGGGGTAGGAGTCGGCGTCGGCGGCAGCAGGAATTCCGGCACACGGCGCAGATCGGCGGAGGGTTCAATCACGATCAGCGGCGGCCCGCCAATCGCGGCGACATCACCATACTCCAACTGCGGGTAATGATCGGGCTGCGCCGGGGGAAGTCTCAGCGCGTAGACCTGTTCCTCAGCCTCAATCATCCGGCGGCTGTGCAGCGTGATGAGCTGCGCCGAATCCGCGCTGGCGGGGAGATCAAAGTCAACAGGTTCCAGCGTCCGGTTCCAGATAACGTACACCCGTTCACTGGTGCTGGGGCGCTCAAAGGCGATAAGCTGCACCCTGCCGTTGCCCAGGCGTTTCTGGCGGGGCTTTTCAAATGGCTCTGTGCCAAAAATCTCTGCCACCAGACGGTAAGCCTCGGCGGCGGGGCGGGCTGTACCAGGCTGCGGGTGCTGGCTGAAACAGATGGAGGAGCTTTCGTTGCGGAACAGGCCGAAGGCATCCCCAAAACAGGCCCCATCCCCGGTACACAGTTCTCCGGCATGATAGGCGAAATTGGTTCCGGCGGGCTGGTCGCCACAGTCATCGAACAACTGGTGGAAGAAGACCACCTCCGCGCCTTCAGCCCAGGCATAAGCCGCGCTCTGAATAAAGAAACTGGCCTGCTGGTCGGCAGTGGCGCGCTGCAAACGCAGCTCTGGCGCATCGTCGGCCCACAGCGGGCCGGGGTAATCATTCCAGACGCGCACGCCGCTTTCGTTCAGCCAGATGGGTTTGTGCAGGTTGTTGGCGCTGAGGGTCTGGCGCACGTACAGCACCAGCCAGCCGCTGCGCCAGGGATAGCTGTAATTATGCACGGCGACCTGATCCATATACCAGTTAAACTGATCGCGCAGCGGGTCATTGGCGAAGATTTTCAGCACGCGCGCCAGCCAGTTATCCTCTGTGGGGTACAGCAGACCGCCAAACATCACCACCGAATCCGGGTCGGCCTGCTTGGCGACGATATAAGCCACTTTCAGCAGGCGGGCATATTCGGGGATGCTGCCCTGCCAGAATGAATCGTAATCCGGCTCGTTCCAGACTTCCCATACGCGCACGCCCTGGTCATCCGGCCAGCCTTCTGCCTGCGCCAGAATGCCGCCGGGCTTGTAACGGCTGACCGCCGCGAACACAAAATTCGCCCACAGGTTATCGGGATTGATCGGTTTGTCGGCTTCGGGGAAATCGGAACCATCGGCGAAGATGGGAAGCTGCAAGCCTTTGATGCGTTCGCCATCCTGCGCGAAGCGGGGCCGTCCCAGCAAAATCGCATTGATGTGCAGGCCGTAGCTCAGGTCTTCGCTCACCAGCCGGTCATAGGCCTGCCAGTCGTACTCGCCGGGCACAGGTTCGATACGGTCCCAGTAGAGCGGCCAGCGGTTCCAGCCGGCCCCTAATGACAGGGCACGGGTGTAGCGTTCCGCGCTGGTGGGTTCTTCCGCCAGGCTGATATGCGTGATGCCCAGGCGTTGGGAGCGAATGTAGGGCGCGACATTTTCAGCAGTGTTGAGCGTAACCGCTGCCGGGGTGGAGTCCTGGGGGTAAACCGGCAGGATGAGCATGGTGATGCTGAACAGGAATAATCCGGCTGCGAACAGACGACGGTTCAAACGACAAACCCCTCTTTGCAAAACATGGCTCGGCCTGTACCACGCCCATTTTACACGATTTTCTGCGGCGCGCTGGCGTAAGAAAGGGGAGCCAGTCAGTCTGAATCAAAAACGCCCCGGCATAACCGGAGCGTCTGAAATGCACACGGCCTGATCCGGCTTACGTGAGCCGGGTATAGTATTCGACGATCAACTGCTCGTCCACCGGGACGGGGATTTCCTTGCGTTCCGGCACGCGGTCAAAACGGACAGTGAGGCGGTTTTTGTCCAGGCTCAGGTAATCGGGAACCGAACCCACCGAATCCAGCGCTTCGGAAACATGGACATTCTGGCGCATCTTCTCGACCAGCGAGACTTCATCGCCCAGTTCCACCAGATAGGAGGGGATGTCCAGCCGGACGCCGTTGACCAGCACATGGCCGTGATTGACCAACTGGCGCGCAGCCCAGATGGTGGCGGCGAAACCCGCGCGGTAGACCACATTATCCAGGCGGCGTTCCAGCAGCGTCAGCAGGTTCGTGCCGGTGTTGCCGGGCTGACGGCGGGCGCGCACAAAATAACGGCGCAGTTGATTTTCACGAATGTTAAAAATGAACGACAGTTTCTGCTTT
>CAZKIB010000270.1:0-5720 GCA_964552425.1 uncultured Anaerolineaceae bacterium
TAGGTCTCGCCTGGCTGCCCTTTTTCAAGGATCAGAAGGACCGCCTCGCAGTGGCCAACGTGACCGGCGCGATGGTCATTACGCGCGGGCCACAGGGCGCGACCATCGCTACATATGACGGCGGCATTCACCACTGCCCAAGCCCTGCCGTGAGCGATGTCTATGATGTAGTCGGCGCGGGAGATACCGCTATCGCCGTGATGACCCTGGCCGCCGCTGCCGGAGCGCCTTACCCTGAAGCGGTCACCCTGGCGAATTACGCCAGCGGTCTGGTCGTGCGCCGTGTCGGCAATTACGCTCCCACACCGGACGAACTCGCCTGGGCGCTCGATACATGGACGACACACGGGTAGTTCAAAGATACAGCATGGCAGTCAGGTCTTGAGCCGTGAATGATGACCTCACCTTACGCAGGTGGCCGGACAGGATGCGGATTCGTGCTCCGCTGCCTCAGTCCCACAGGGACTTGTTTTGCCTTGCCGTTGATTTCAATCGCGGCAGAAGCCGAAGCGCCCTCTGGCCCCACCCCAACGGGAAGATTGTCACCCGCTGCGTAAGATGAATGATGAATTAGTTCAGACCTGGGCGCTGTTATATCCCCCATACTGCTGGTTGCCGCGTTCCTGACATGATCTGCAAATGTGAAAGACTGATGCCGGATACCGCTTTTGGCGAATGAGCGGTGCTCTTCCACTGCGCATCTACGATAGCTGGTGTACACAAAAACCACAGCCTTTAACCCATTGCCAGCGTGAGCAGCGCCTGCTGGGATTAAAACACGTTAGGCGAAAGTAAACAAATGGATAGTGAGCCTGTGGTTTGCTCCTCAGAACACCCATACCCAATGCACCTCTATTACAAAATCTTACGTTTATTCTGGTGGTTTGGGTCATAAAATAGGGTTATAGAGAAAATATGCACAATCTGTGATGAGTTTTCTTTATATGTATTGACTAAGAACAAGGTTTCCCGGCATCACCGACATCTCTGGCTGTCAGCCATCGTCAGGCCAGATCAGCACCCCTCTCCGAGAAACCCCAGTTTGCCCTCGATTGGGCATGGAGAATACCAAATGAACCACAAACTGTTCAAATCTGTCCTGACCCTCATCATGGTCGGATGTGTTCTTGCGCTTGGCGCAGGAACCAATGCCCAGGACAACGAACCCATCCTTGTAGGGCATCTGACCTATCACACAGGACCGTTCGCGGATGTCGGTCCGTGGTTTGACGGTGTCACCGATTTTACCCTGGCGATCATCAATCAGAATCCGCCTCTGGGTAGACCACTGATGGCAATTCATGAAGATATTGGGACTATCGGTGAAGCGCGCGCGGCGCGAAAACTGGTCGAATTTGAAGGGGTCGAAGTTCTGCTCAACCCGGCTCACGGGTACGGATACTATCGGGAATGGATCCAGGGCTATATTGCGGATAACAACCGTCCCATCATGCCCTCTGTACACGGTGGCGCGATTAATCGGGAAATCGGAGGACTTGCCGCTGAGCCTTTGTTCCGAGGCTCACCAATGGACTCTGCTCAAAGTGTCGCAGCGGTGATTCAGGCTCAACTGGCAGGAGCCGAAAACATCGTGATCGTCGCGGCGGAGATCGAGGGCCATCAGTTGCAGAAGAACGCCGCCATTGGCGCGGCTGAACAACTGGGGCTGACCCTCCTGGAAGTGATCGAAGTTCAGTCCGAACTGCCGAACTACACAAGAACCATTGAGCAGATTCAAAGTCTCAATCCTGACGCAGTCCTTGTGTTCACCACCGCAGTGGACGGCGGCATCATTGTGAAGAACGCGGCAGATGCCGGCCTGTCTGAGATCATCATCGGCACCTCGGAATGGCAGGGTGAGGAATTCCTTGCAGCAGCGACCATGAGCGCAATTGAACAACACGAAGCGGTCTGGGTCGTTGCGTTTACTCATGCCGACAGCCCGGCCTGGGATTTTTACCAGCCGCTCTGGGACAACTCGGAATACGCAGACCTCGCGGCGGCCGCGAATTCCTACAATCTTCAGTATTATGACCTGCTCAACGTGACCGCCCTGGCTATCGAAGCAGCCGGCACGACGGATGCCAGTGTGTGGGTGGACTATGTCCCGCAGGTGGCCGAAGGTCCCGGCAAAATGGTCCATACCTACCAGGAAGGCATTGAAGCCCTCCGAGCCGGCGAAGAAATCGACTACAGCGGTGTTTCCGGTGAGATGGATTATACCGAAACCGGCGTGGTTTCCGGTCTGTTTGGGATATTTGAGTGGGCAAGCGCTGAAGAACTGGCACTGGTCACAGTCCTTGATGACCGCCAGGTGATGGAACTTGATCGATAGAACGGAGACGTGAAGGCGCCCTCGTCCCTGTGTGATGTGGTTGGCAGATGCAGGAGGGGCAGCCCGGTGGTTTGCCCCTGCCACGCCCGGTTAGCCGGCAGCACCACCAGGGTCAACTGTCTTACACAGAAAACGGCGTCTGATCGAGAGTGAACCATGCGAATAATCAACTTCAACTTCATGACCAAAATCACCCTGATGGCCGTTGTGCTCATCGTGTTCACAGCCAGCACGATGGGGATAACAACCTTCACGCGAGCGCGGGGTCTTCTGGTCAAAAATCAGCTTCAGGAACTTGGTTCCCATGTGGAAGTCAACAGCGTTCGTCTCGTAGCAGGGATCGACGCGCTGCGACATGACACGGTTTTCCTGTCAAAAATACCCGCAGTTCAGGGTATCCGGCGGGCGATTGAAGCCGGGGGCGTCGACCCGGTTGATCTGACCACCGATGCGCTCTGGCGCACGCAGTTGATGGCTGTATTCTCCGAAATGCTGGAGTCCAAAAGACATTATGCAAAGCTCCAGTACATCTCTGTCGACCAGACTGGCCTGGAACTGGTGCGGGTAGAGCGTTCGGGCGATTCCATTCGAGCCATTGAGCGCAGGGAACTGAGTGTTGACATCGCCGACGACTTTTTCACACAAGCACAGACCATCGAGGCCGGCGAAGTCTACCTGTCGGACCTCTCACTGGCGCGTAACAACGGTGAACTGGTCGAGCCGCGCACCGTCATGATGTACGCTTCGACCCCGATCCTTTCCGACGATGGCCGTGTTTTTGGCGTCATCGCCATCGGGATGGATTTTGGCACTGTCTTCAGCGAGATGCTGGCGTTTACAGATGATGCAGAAACGCTGTACGTCACCAATCAGGCAGGCGATTTCCTGCTTAATTCCGCTGATCCTTCACAGACATTCGGGTTTGAAACTGGCGGTCAGTATCGCATCCAGGACAGCTTTGCCGAATTGCTGCCTCTGTTCGAACCCGGCAGCGCCATTCAGGAACTGCCGGCATCGCCTGACATCAACCTGGACCGTTCCGCGCTGCACTTTCTTCAGGTGCCCTATGATCCCCTCAACTCGGACCGCTATTTGGGTGTGGCTGTAGCGACCCCCTACACTGAAATTGTTGGGGAAATCGACAGCTTCGTCAACGACGGGATCGCAATTGGAAGTTTTCTGGTCGTCTGTGGAATTGTGTTGGCTATCGTTATTTCGCGCCGTCTCATTCAACCGTTGTATCGCATAACCGCAGCGACACAGCAGTTTTCAGAAGGACGATTTGACGTGTATCTGCCGGCTCAATCGAACGACGAGTTCGGGCAGTTGGCTTCCGCCTTTAACCTGATGTCGGAACGTATCCGGGCGATGATCGATACCGAAAGACAGGCACGTCAGACGCTGGAAAACACCAATCTGGAAATTGAAGCGCGTATCACCGTCGAGGAACAGCAGCGCACCCTGCTTGAGCAGCTTTTCGCCCAGATTGCCGATGTTATTGCCACACTGCATGGGGTTTCTGCTGAACTCCAGAGTGCCGCAACTCAGCAAAGCGCCAGTGCGTCCGAACAGGCTGCAACTGTCACCCAGGCTGTGCTTACCGTTGAGGAAACGCATACCACCGTGCAGCAGACTGCGGAACGCGCCAAAGCCATCACAGACGCTTCGCAGCGTTCCGTACAGGTGTCATTTGCCGGACGAGAGGCGATTACCGACAGCATTCGGGGAATGCAGGCCATCCGGCAGCAGGTCGAAGACATCGCCGAGAAAATTCTCTTGCTCTCCGAACGAACTCAGCAGATTGGCGAAATTATCAATACGGTCAACGCTCTGGCCGACCAATCCAAACTTCTCGCGCTCAACGCCAGTATCGAAGCGGCCCGCGCGGGTGAGGAAGGCAAAGGCTTTGCCGTGGTAGCGATGGAAGTCCGCCAGTTGGCCGACCAATCGCGGCAGGCTACCGGACGAGTCCGGGACATTCTCAGCGAAATTCAGCAGGCAACCAACAATGCGGTGATGGTCACTGAAGAAGGCAGCAAGGCAGCCGAACAAGGGACACGACTGGTTGAAAAAGCCGGAGAAACCATCGAAAATCTGGCCCAGACGCTGGAACTGGCCGCCCAGTCCACCCTTCAGATCGCGGCCAGCACCCAGCAGCAAAACAGCGGTATGCAGCAGCTCATGGGGGCCATGCACCAGATCAGGCAGGCCAGTGTGCAGAACGCGGCCATCTCTCAGCAGATTGAACAAAGTACCCTCAACCTGCTGGACATTGCCAATCAGTTACAGGGAGCCGTCGAAGGTCACAACGCCTGAGTTCGACCAGGATAATGGCATCAGAACGGATCGCGGCTGAACCTGTGATCCGTTCTGAACCGTATCCCCTTCGTCTCGTTGTATGAGACACCTCCCCGAACTCAGGGACAGCACACGGCCATAGAACAATATGGTGCGATTACCCTGCTCTGAAAAGTGGTCACTGGCAAGTCCAGAACTTTCAGGCATAATGAATCTAAAACCAGAGACAGGGTTTTGTGGATGTCCAACCAGCCTCAAATCCGAATGACGGCTGCCGAATTCTTCCATCTGCCGGAGACGAATCTTCCGCGTCAACTGCTCAACGGCCAGGTCGTTGAAATGACAGCAACTGAACTCGATCATCAGGATGTGGTCGGGAATATTTTTGTGCTGTTCAAACAGGCCGCGCGGCAGCTCGGCGGCAAGGCTTACGTCGCCCCGGTGGATGTCGAATTCGATGCAGCCAATGTGGTACAACCCGATTCCTTCCTGCTGCTGCCCGACAGCCTGTGCCAGCCTGTCGGCACAAAACGGCTGATCGGCCCACCGGATTTAATCGCCGAAGTGCTGTCGCCCGGTACAGCGCGGATAGATCGCCGCGAGAAATTCCGGTTGTATGAGCGTTATGGGGTGCGCGAATACTGGATTGCCGAACCACGTGACCGGCTGGTAACGGTGTGGCAGCAGCGCGACAGCCGCTTCGTCCTGCTGGATGTCTACAGCGCGGACGAAACCTTCACCTCAGTGCTCATTGGCGATGTCCCCTGCGCGACGATTTTTGAGGGCTAAAAGTCATGCAGCCCACAAGCTATCCGCAGGTGAATGACTTACTGGATCAACTGCTCCATCAGATGCAGGCCATTCTGGGCGACAGGCTGGTGGGCCTGTATCTGTATGGCTCGCTCGTCACCGGCGATTATGACGACACGGTCAGCGATGTGGACCTGCTGGCCGCCATTTCCAGTGACCTGACCGAGGCGGAATACAACGCGCTGGACCACATGCACCAGACCGTCGTGGCGCAGCGCCCACAGTGGGATGATCGCATCGAGATTGCTTATCTTTCGACCCACGCCTTGCAGACTTT
>CAZKIB010000270.1:5751-8261 GCA_964552425.1 uncultured Anaerolineaceae bacterium
ATTATCAGCCCCGGTGAACCCTTCAACCGCAAGCAGGCCGGCATCGAGTGGCTGATGAACTGGTATGTCGTGCGCGTCAATGGTCTTACCCTGTACGGTCCTCCGCCCGCGACTCTCATCACACCGACTACCCAGGCCGAATATGTGCAGGCCGTGAAAGACTACCTGATCGCCAGCCGCGAATGGCTCGACCATGTGGTTGCCCGCCCCTATCAGGCCTATACGATCCTGACGATGTGCCGGGGGTTGTACACCTGGAGGCATGGCGAACCGACCTCGAAAATCCGCGCGGCAGCCTGGGCACAGAGGGAAATGCCGGAATGGGCCGGGCTGATCCAGAACGCGCTGGCGTGGCGGCTGGCGGCGACTGAAAAAGAGGTGGATCACGCGGCCACGCGGCCAGAAATGTACCGCTTCGTCCACTTTGTGATCGACAAAATCCTCGCTGAAGCCTGAACCACCGGCAGACCCCCTTGTTAAAGATTTTTTAAAACAGGCGCGGACCCGCTATACTCTGGCGATAAGGATTGACTTAGCGGGAGCGTAACATGACAGAAGCGCCTGTGGTGCTGGAAGTACGCGGACTCACCAAACGCTTTCCCGGTGTCCTTGCCAATGACCACATCGACCTCAAGCTGCACAAGGGGCAGGTGCTGGGCTTACTGGGCGAGAACGGCGCGGGCAAATCCACCCTGATGAACCTGATCTACGGCCTGTATACCCCGGACGAAGGTGAAATCCTTGTCAACGGGCAGAAGGTCACGATTCGCAACCCCAACGACGCCATCGCGCTCGGCATCGGCATGGTGCATCAGCATTTCCAGCTCGTGCCGGTGCTGACTGTGACAGATAACATCATGCTCGGCAACGAATCGGTGCGCGGCCTGTTTCTGGACCGGCGCGCCGCCCGCCAGCGTATCCTCGAAATCGCCGATCATTACGGCCTTGCGGTGGACCCGGACGCGCTCATTGAGGACCTGCCCGTTGGGGTGCAGCAGCGTGTCGAGATTATCAAAGCACTCTACCGCAAAGCCGATATTCTCATCCTCGACGAACCCACCGCCGTGCTGACCCCCCAGGAAGCCGAAGGTCTCTTCGACATTATGCGCACCCTGCAACAGCGCGGCGTGAGTCTGATCTTCATTTCGCACAAACTCAAGGAAGTGCTGGAAATCTGCGATGCCATCACCGTCCTGCGCAATGGCAAACTCGCCGGCCACGCCGACCCGAAGCAGTCCACGCAGCAGTCACTGGCGTCCATGATGGTCGGGCGCGACGTGATTTTGCAGGTGGATAAGGACCCCGCTAAACCGGGCGACCCCGTGCTGGTGGTGGATCACCTCACCGTGCTGGATGACCGCAAGCTGGTGGCAGTCAATAACCTGTCGCTGGAAGTGCGCGCCGGGGAGATTCTGGGGGTCGCGGGGGTACAGGGCAACGGTCAGACCGAACTGGTGGAGGCCATCACCGGCCTGCGCGAAATCACCAGCGGCCATATCCGCATCGAAAACCACGATGTCACCAACCACTCGCCGCGCTCCATCACCGAAACCGGCGTGGCGCATGTGCCCGAAGACCGCCAGAAGGATGGCATGGTGTCCGGGTTCCCCATTAAAGACAACCTTGTGCTGCAAACCTACTACATTGGCCCGTTCGCCGTCGGCATCCTGGCAAACGAAGTTGCCAAAGAGGAAAACGCGCACCGGCTTGTCAAACAGTATGATGTGCGCACACCGAGCATTCATGTCAACATTGGCAGTCTTTCCGGCGGCAACCAGCAGAAGACCATCGTCGCCCGCGAGTTTTCGCGCCCCAGCCGTCTGCTGATCGTCGCGCAGCCCACGCGCGGCCTGGATGTCGGGTCGATTGAATTTATCCACAGGCAGATCGTCGCCATGCGCGACAGCGGGACCGCCGTGCTGCTGGTCAGCGCGGAACTGGACGAAATCCTGTCCCTGTCAGACCGGGTCGCGGTGATGTACAGCGGCCAGGTCATTGATATTGTTCCTATCGAACAGGCCAACCGCGAATATCTGGGGCTGCTGATGGCCGGCATCAAACAGGCTCAGGCAGAAAAGGAGGTGATGGCGCATGGCTGAAGCTGTCAAACATACCCCTGCCGGACATGCCGCTGCGATAAGCTGGCGGCGTATTTCGCCCCGCCTCGTGCCGCTGATGGCGGTCATCACCGCGTTTATCATCGGCATCCCCTTCATGATTTTCACCAATGCGCGTGGGGATATTGCCGCCGGCCTGAGCGTATCCGGCACGGCCTACAGCGCCCTGATCGAAGGCTCCACCGGGCTGGTCATCAACGACATGGTTTCGCCCGACAATGCCAATCAGGTGTTCGCGCTGGTCGCCCAGCAGGACATGACAGACCGCGAACTGAACAGTCTGGCGCGTTCTGCCGCCGCGCTGGCCGCCGCCGGGACCGAAGACATCCGCCGTTACGCGGATGTCCTCAACCGGCTCGACAGAGCTAAACTGGCCGTCGGCGGCTGAGAACA
>CAZKIB010000271.1:0-8258 GCA_964552425.1 uncultured Anaerolineaceae bacterium
GGACCAGTGTGGCTTCGGCCCGCTTGCAGCTTGATAACGCCAGAAGGGACCTGGAAAACGCCGAACGCGCCTATGATGATGCCCGCAGCCGGGCAGACCAGCCGGCATCCTCTGTAGACAGCGCGCTGCAAGCTCTGGAAAGCGCTCGTTCCAGCCTGCGCAGCGCCGAAATCTCGTATTCGTCGGCAGCGCAGAGCTTTAACAACCACCAGTTCAGCATCGCCCAGCAGGAAAACGCGGTTATCCAGGCGGAGCTTAATCTGGAAAAAGCGCGCAGCGGCGCGGGTGATCCCAGCGCGCAGCAGACCGTGCGCTCAACGCAGCTGCGCATTGACCAGATCAACGCCGATATTGTGCGTTCGTCGCTCTTTTCGCCTATTGACGGCGTGGTGCTGGAAGTCAGTATTCAGCCAGGCGATCAGGTGGAAGCCTTTCAAACCGTGATTATCGTCGGCCTTCCAGAACCGCTGGAAGCCGTTGCCAGCCTCGCCATCGGTGATGCGCAGCGCCTGAGCGTCGGCATGGTGGGGGTCTGCCAGGTGCTGAACGACCCCGACAGCGCCGTGCAGTGTGTCGTCCGCCAAATTCCCCTCAGTTCGCGTGATGCCGACCAGACCACGCGTGTCGCCGCCTCGTTTGAACAGGTTGCCACCAATCAGTTGATCGAAGTCCAGATGCCGCTGCAAGTGCGCGAGAATGTCCTGTGGCTGCCGCCTGCCGCGATTCGCCAGTTCCAGAATCGTACCTTTGTCGTCCTCGAAACGCCGGACGGCCCCCGCAGTGTCGATGTCGAACTGGGCCTGCAAACTGATGAGCGTGTCGAGATCATCAGCGGCGTGAACGAAGGCGATGTGGTGCAGGGGGCCTAAACCATGAGCGAACCGTTTATCTCCTGCAAACGCATCGTCAAAGCCTATCGGGTATCCAAACATGAGATTGTCGCCCTGCGCGGCATTGACTTTGAAATGGAAAAGGGCGAGATGGTCGCCATCATCGGCCCCAGCGGCGCGGGTAAAAGCTCGCTGCTGAACCTGCTGGGCGGTCTGGATAAACCCACTGCCGGTCAATTGATCGTGGATGGACAGGACCTTCTGGAACTGCGGGGGCAAAAACTGGCGGATTACCGGCTCAGGCGAGTCGGTTTCGTCTGGCAGCAGATCGCGCGCAACCTGTTCGCCCATCGCACGGCTTTGCGAAACGTCACCCTGCCGATGATGCTTGCCGGCGTATCCGGGCGGGAACGCCGCCGCCGCGCAGAAGAACTGCTTCAGGCTGTGGGCCTGACCGAGCATATGCACAAACGTCCGGCGGCCCTGTCTGGCGGCCAACAGCAGCGAGTGGCGGTGGCTGTCGCGCTGGCGAATAACCCGCCGCTGCTGCTGCTGGATGAACCCACCGGCGCGCTGGATCGCAACAGTGCCACCCAGGTGATGGATCTGGTTCAGGAACTGCGCGCCCGTTACAACCTGTCCGTATTGATGGTCACGCATGATCTGGAAGTCGCCGAGTATGCAGATCGTGTGCTGACCCTGCGCGATGGCGCACTTGGACAGGACATCCGTCACCCGGAGGATCAATCCCCCCGGCTGGATGATGCCGGGCGCATTCGTCTGCCAGACGCGGTGCGCAGCCAGCTTGCCGATGCCCCACGCATCGCTATCGAAATTCGCCCGGAAGGTGTGCTGCTGCGCCCTGAAATTGATGAGACCGACGATACCCAGGCCGCCTTGCAGGACATGCTGCCACAGGACGCGCCGCCTGAAAAACGCCGCTGGCATCTGTTTGGCAGGCGCGGTAAAGCCATGGAGACACGGGCATGAGCGCGAACAGTCATCATTCAGAAATCGTCGCCGTAAAGACCGCCGGAGTGGAACGCAGCTTTGGGCAGGGACAGACCCAGGTGCGCGTGCTGCGCGGGGTCAATCTGACCGTCTACGCCGGACAGTTGATCGCCCTGTATGGGCCGTCGGGCAGCGGCAAAACGACCCTGCTGAACATCATCGGCGCGCTGGATTATCCCACCGCTGGCGTGGTCGAAATCAGTGGGCAGGACATTACCCGGATGAACGAAGGCCAGCGGGCGAGGCTGCGTCGTAAGCAGATTGGCTTTATTTTCCAGAATTCGACTCTGCTGCCGACCTACACCTCGCTGGAAAATATTGATCTGGCGCTGCGCCTGCCGGGGTTGGGTTATTTTGAACGCCGCAAACGTGCGAAGTCCGCGCTGGCGGCGGTGGGTCTCAGCGCCTGGGCCAATCATATCCCCGATGAACTGAGCGGTGGTCAGCGCCAGCGTGTCACCATCGCCCGCGCACTCGCCCTGCGCCCCTCCCTCATACTGGCGGATGAACCTACCAGCGGTCTGGACACCGCTACCGCGCGCCGGGTGATGGCGCTGTTTCGCGGCATCGCCGAAGCGCAGCAAACCACCTTTATTATTGTCTCGCACGATCCGATGATCGCGGAAATCGTGGATTACGCCTATGACCTGCATGACGGCCAGCTTGTGCCCCGCGTGGTCGAGAAAGAAGGCCATTGATGATAAAAAACACACTCAAATACCTTCATACCCTGCTGCTGCTGGTGATCGCCGCGCTGTTGGGCGCACTACTGATGCGCATGTCCCTCAACCCTGGCCCGGTTGTGCCCAATAACGCCAATGTCGCTCCGGCAAATGATGCCCGGCAGCAGCCGGAAATCACTGATGAAGCCGACGAGGCCACCGCCACCGAGACGATTCCCCCCTATACGCCGCTGGCGACCCTGACGCCTTCGCGCACGCTCAAGCCGCCGCCCACGTTCGAGCCGCCCACCGCGACGGTCCCTGCGACAGAAACACCAACGGTCACGCCGACTCAGGAAATCGACCTGAGTGTGTCTATTCCCGGCCTGCGCGGAGCCGAAACGCCCACCCCCAGCACCACACCGGGCTGCGAACCGCGCAAGGACTGGGGGCTTACTTACGAGGTGCAGGCCAACGATGCGCTGATCAAAATCGCGGAGCGGTACAACGTCACCGTGAATGAGCTTGCCCAGGCCAACTGCCTGCCTGACCCGGACGTGATTCGTCAGGGGCAGCAGCTTCGGGTTCCGGGTGCAGCCCACCCTTCACAGCCGCAGTATGAATGTGTGCCCTGGGAAATTCTGACCCCGATTGATGGCACACAGTCTATTCAGGGAACCGGCCAACTGACCTTCAACTGGCGCGGCCCACGCACACCCTATAACCTGATTCGTATTATCGAGCCGGATAACAGCCTTTTTGAAGTCGTAGTGGAACTGCGCCAGAACGAACAGATTGACCTGGAAGACATACCGCTGGATGGCTGGCACACCTTTTACATCTATCCGCTGGATGAAAACTTCGTACAGGTCGCCTGTACGGAAGGTGGCCCCTGGCGTTTCCGCAAAAATCCCAGACCAACCGATACACCGACCCCGGAAAACGCATTTGGCGGTTAAACAAAAGCGGGGTCCATTCGCATTCGATGGACCCCGCAGCAGTTCATAATACCCATTATTTAAGGGGCGACCTGTTCCGCTGTCTGTCCGGGAGCCGGGATAAAGTCCAGCCGCTCACCGACCACTTTGAAAGCTTGCAGCGCGCGGTCCAGATGTTCGCGCCGGTGAGTCGCCGTGTAGCTGGTCCGCAGCAGGCCGCCGTTGGGCGGGGTCGCCGGGGGAACCACCGGATTGGTGTACACGCCTTCTTCGATCAGCGCGTGCCACGCCAGCGCCACGCGGAAATCCTCGCCCAGAATGACCGGGATGATCGGTGAATTGCTGTGGCCGACATCGTAACCCAGGGTCTTGAGACCACCCCGCATGTAATCGGCATTGTGCCACAGGTTCTGCACGTGCTGCGGTTCGCTCTCGATGATGTCCAGCGCCTTCAGAACCGTCGCCACATTAGGCGCAGGCAGCGCGGCGGAAAAAATCAATGAACGCGCCCGGTGCTGAATGTAGTGAATAGCGTCCTTGCTCCCGGCGATAAACCCGCCAATCGACGCAAAGCTCTTGCTGAAGGTCCCCATAATCAGGTCGACCTCATCGGTCAGCCCAAAATGAGCTGCTGTGCCGCGACCCTGCCCGGTGACGCCGATCCCATGCGCATCATCCACCATAATGCGCGCGCCATAGCGTTTGCAGATTTCGACCACTTCAGGAAGCGGCGCTATATCACCGCCCATGCTGTAAACGCCATCCACTACGACCAGCTTACCAGCGTCTTCAGGCAGTTTGCTGAGTACGGCTTCCAGGCTGCCCACATCATTATGGCGGAAGCGCTTCATTTCCCCACGCGACATCAGGCAGCCATCCACGATGCTGGCGTGATCGTCCTTATCGACGATGACAAACTCCCCCTTGCCCACCATCGCCGAAATCGTGCCGACATTCGTCTGATACCCGGTGGGGAACACAATCGCGGCTTCCTTGCCCACAAACTTTGCCAGCCGCCGGTCCAGTTCCAGATGCAGTTCCAGTGTGCCGTTCAGAAAACGCGAACCGGTCACACTCGTACCGTAACGCTGGACTGCCTCGATCATCGCCTGCCGGACGCGAGGGTCAGTCGTCAGGCCGAGGTAATTGTTCGACCCCAGCATGACCACTTCCTTGCCCTCAATGACCGCTGTCACCCCTTCTGAGTCGCTCAACGCGCGAAAATAGGGATACATCCCAATTGATTGCGCGTCTTTGACACGCCGCAGGTCACCATCGGTTGCAATCTTCTCATAAAGATCAGCCATATGCTGGCTCCCTTCCCTCGATCACCTGTCTAAAGTGCATATACTGGACATCGTGTTTATTTTTGAATAGTCTATCTATGAGATGAATGCCCCACAGTTTAACAATGTTCTGAACTTTTAGCCAGAACAAAATGTTCGGCAGAACGATTTGTGAAAATCATTACTTGCGCCACCTGCAACAGTCAGGTTACAATCTGGCTGTCACTGAGTAGAAACACATTTTCAGGAGATTGGTTGCATGTCTTCACTCGCCATCAGGAGAATTATTGTCTGGGCAGTTTCGCTGGCTCTGGGTTTTCTGAGCGCTTACGGGATTATCACGATTGGCTTTGCGCTGCTGCCGTCGCTCTCCCTGCCGCCCATCTTTACGCCGGTAAACTCCGAGGCTATCACCATCGAAAAGTATGGCATCATCTACTTCCTGACGACTATGCTGCCATTGTCGTTACTTTTCCTGGTGTGGCTTGACCATTTCATGGGCACAAAGATCATGCCGGATTAGGCAGCAGCGCCAGGGCCGCCACGCAAATGGCGGTCTTTTAATTCAACCAGTTGCCCTGCAATAGGTACGCCAGACCGGCGGCACTGGTTGCACCGCTGACACGCGCGCGCGCCAGTTCGAGCGTATTGGTGGTGGTATGAAATATCCCCGGCTGCGTCGTAACCGCTAGCCGAAAATCAATCTCCCGCGCAACCTCAAGTGTCAGATCATCATAGCGCCCCGCCGGGTACGACAACATGCGCGCCTCTGCGGTGGCGTGCGCCTTCAGACTTTCCTGGCTGCCGAGCATTTCATAAATCAGAAAATCGTAGTCACGTTCCTGCAAACTCTGGTGCGTTTTGGTGTGCGGCTCCATGCTCATCCCCGCCTGTGCCATCTCCGCGATCTGTGACCAGTTCAGATAATCAGGATCATGGGCATCCGCCCGGCCCGTAATGATAAAGAATGTGGCGGTGAAACCGTGTTTTTGCAGCAGAGGAAAAGCGACAGTGTAATGGTCGAGATAACCATCATCAAATGTCAGAATAACAGGCCGGGGTGGCAGCGGAGTTCCGTTCATCAGCGCGTCATAGAGATCGTAAAGCGAGACAGTCTGATAACCGGCGTCGGCCAGGTATTGCAGGTGGGTGGCGAACACCGGCGGTTCAACAGTCAAATCCCGCCGGATGTCGTCGGCATCTGCCGGGAGCGGCCCGACGTAATGATACATGAGGATCGGAACCCGGATGCGCCTGAGTGTGCCATCACCTTCCGGGTCTGCTTGAGACTGAATAGGTCCACTGACGGTCAGTGGGAGAAAAATCAGAAGCAGGATGATAGAATGAGGCAGTCGCATGGTCACAAGAATACGGACTATTTTACGAGGTGTCAACTACGATCCGCTGGCACATTTCACTGGCTCTGCTTATCATTCTGATCGCTGGCGGTGCGCTGCTGGCTGTTTTGCTGGCGCTTGGGCTGGCAGACCCGCCGCGCGTCGGAACGCGCCAGTTTGAAGCGATCTCGCCGGATAGCTGGAACCCCAGTGCCGCTGATGAATTTGTGTTCTACGAAGCGCCTGTCACGTTCCCGGACACCTTTACTCTGGAACTGACCGCGCAAAATAATGGTCCGGCCAATTCTGCCTGGGGTATCCGGCTGCTCAATGATGGAAGTCCGCTGACGATCCTGGTCGACAATCAGGGCTATTACTCGGTTGGAGTTTCTGACACCCCGGACTGGAAGGAATTCCTGCACATCCAGCCCGATGGTCTCAACAAACTCTATCTGCATGTTACGACGGACGGTGTGGGCACGCTGCGAATCAACAACGAAATCGCGGGGAACAGCCTGAAGTTGACCAATCTACAGAACATCGCATGGGGTATGCTGACTTATCGCCAGCCGCAGCTTATCCGGGAAAGTGTGGCGCTCTACCATGAATAAGCATTCTCTCATCCAATTTGTGCCGTTTTTCACCAACTTGATAGCAATTGAGAGTTTCGCGCCGGTAGACTAGAAACCATGACTGACCAGAAAACATCCCGCATCTCCGGTTTTTATAAACGCACCCTGGCCGAACGCGCCGCGCTGGCTGCTGAATGGGCCGATCTGACACTGGCTGAACAGGCCGTCCTCGAAGGCCGTTCCGGTTTATCCGCAGCCCAGGCTGACCACATGATCGAAAATGTCGTCGGCACGTTCGCCCTGCCGCTGGGCATCGCCACGAACTTTCTCATCAACGGGCAGGACTATCTGGTTCCGATGGTGATTGAGGAGCCTTCGGTGGTCGCCGCCGTGAGCAACGCCGCGCGTCTGTTTCGCGCCGGGGGCGGATTCACCACGTCCAGTGACGAACCCATCATGATCGGGCAGATTCAGGTGCTGGATGTGGATGATCTCGAAGCGGCCAGCAGCGCAGTTCTGGCGGACAAAATACGCCTTCTGCAAATCGCGGATGAAGTCGGTGGCAGCATCGTCAAACGCGGCGGCGGCGCACGGGACATCGAGGTGCGTCCGTTTCCTGAAACTGCGCTCGGCCCCATGCTGGTGATCCACCTGCTTTACGACTGCCGCGATGCGATGGGCGCGAACGCCATCAACACAGCGGTGGAACATCTCGCGCCCTATATCGAAACGCTGACTGGCGGACGTGTCAACCTGCGCATTCTGAGCAATCTGACAGACCGGCGCAAGGCACGGGCCGAAGGGATGATCCCCGCCGCTGAACTGGCGACAGACAATCTGACTGGCGCAGAAGTCGTCAGGGCGATTGTCGAAGCCGGCATCTTCGCCGAGGTGGACCCCTACCGGGCGGCCACGCACAACAAGGGCATTATGAACGGCATCGACCCGGTGATTATCGCCACTGGCAACGACTGGCGCGCCATTGAAGCCGGGGCACACGCCTACGCCGCCCGCGCTGGCCGCTACACCAGCCTGACTCGCTGGTGGCCGGACGATGCCGGCAATCTGTGCGGGAGCATTGAGCTTCCGCTGGCGGTGGGCATCGTCGGCGGAGCCACACGAGTACACCCTACGGCGCAGGTCGCGCTCAAAATTCTCGATGTGGAGTCCGCCCGCGAACTGGCCGAGGTGATTGCGGCGGTGGGGCTGGCGCAGAATCTGGCAGCGATGCGCGCTCTGGCAACCGAGGGTATCCAGCGCGGGCATATGAGCCTGCACGCCAAACAGTTGGCCGTCGCTGCCGGGGCTACCGGGGAAGCAATCACCCGCATCGTGCAAACCATGATCGAGGAAGGCAACATCCGCCTGGAACGGGCGAAGGAACTGGTCAATCAACTTCAGTGATGACAGGCACGCTATCTCTGCTTCTCATGATCTACAGAGTCAGGACAAACATATGACCCTAAATGGCTATCAATCCCAATCAAATCTGATGCGCCCGGACCGGCAGGTGGGCATCGTCGGCTATGGCGCGTACATCCCGCGCTACCGCCTGCCCGCCAGCGAGGTCAACCGCGTCTGGAAAGGCTCGCCCGCCGGCGGCACCCCGGTCAAGGAGAAAG
>CAZKIB010000272.1:0-8253 GCA_964552425.1 uncultured Anaerolineaceae bacterium
GTCGCCGCCACTGTAAGCAGTTGTTTTTCGCCCAGTTCACAGCACGACACCACATCGGTCACTTCGGGCTTGCCGGCAGTCAGCGTGCCGGTTTTATCGAACGCCACTGCTTTGATGGTCGCCATCTGCTCAATGTACGCGCCACCTTTGAACAGCACCCCGGCCCGCGCGGCTGCCGCAATTGCAGAAATGAACGCGGCGGGCGTGCTGATGACCAGCGCGCAGGGTGAGGCCACCGTCATCAGCACCATTGCCAGGTAGAAGTGCGCTTCGAAATTATCCACCAGCCCCAACGCCGGGGGCACAAGAATAAACAGTGTGACTGCCACGATGATGAAAGTCGCGTAGACCTGTTCGAACCGTTCCAGAAAACGTTCTGTCGGGGCTTTGCTGTCCTGCGCCTCTTCGACCAGTTTGATGATGCGGGCCAGCGTGGTATTGGAGGCGGCCTGCGTGGCTTCGACATCCAGCACGCCCTGCTGGTTCAGGGTGCCGGCAAACACATGATCGCCAACCGTCTTTTCTACCGGCATGGACTCGCCAGTGATGCTGGATTCGTCGATGGCCGAGCGGCCCTTCCGCACCAGACCATCCACCGGAATGCGTTCACCCGGTTCAATCAGTACGATTTCACCCACACCAATCTGGCTGGCTGCGACCACCTCAATGCGCCCACCGCGCCGGACTCTGGCTTCTTCGGGATACAGCTTCATCAGGCTTTTGATCGCCTGCCGGCTGCGGCCAATCGCGTAATCCTGAAGCACGTTGCTCAGGGAAAACAGAAACAGCAGAATGGCTCCCTCGCGCCACTGGTCGATCACTGCCGCGCCAAGCGCCGCCAGCACCATGAGCATATCCACATCAATGCGGCGTTCCCGCAGGCTTTCGACGGCGGTCTTCGCGCCGAACAACCCGCCGGCCACATAGGAGGTGACGTTGAACACCAGCACGACCCACGCTGGAGCGTCCAGCCGTTCGGCCAGCACACTCAGCACAATTGCCAGCGCCGTCACCACAACCAGACGCGGCTCCCACCAGTTTTGTTTTGTCCAGGCAGACGGCTGGTTCTGGCCTGTCTGCGCCGGTTGATTACGATTTTCGACTGCAACAGTCATGATCTTCCCTCGATGCGTAACCACGATCAAATGTATATTTCGATCACGATAGTTTAATTTTAACACAGGTTAAATAAATTTCACAAGTACCATTTATCACCATTCTTCGCGCCTGTAAACATGTTTGCCGGGGGGTGTGCTACAATGTATCCATCACGGATTTCTGACGGGTCATCATGCCCACACCGTTCACCCACCTTTACATCGCGCAGCGCCTGCTCAATGACCCTCAACTGCCGGGTGATATGCGCGCATTGCTGGCTGCGGAATGCGCCGCGTTTCTGCTCGGCAGCATCGCGGCGGATGCCCGTGTCAATTCTGGCGTCCAGCGCGCCAATACCCATTTCTACCGTTACGACGAACCGATGAACGACCATCCCTGGCGGGTGATGCTGGCCGAATACCCGGTCCTGGAACGCGCCGCGAATTCCGCTCACCGGGCATTTTTGGCCGGCTATGTGGCGCATCTGTCGGTGGATGAATGGTGGACGGAAAGGATGCTGCGGGAACAGTTTCTGGCCCGCGAGTGGGGCACAGACCGCAAATTCCGCTTTTTTATGCTGCACATTCTGCTGATTTATATGGATGAGCGCGATTATGCCGCGCTGGAACCCTGGCAGGCGGGCACATTACAGGGCGCGCAGCCGGCGGACTGGCTGCCGTTTATAGGTGATGCGGACCTGCAAGCATGGCGTGACTTTATCGCGGAACAGGTCGCCGGGGAGAGCCAGACACTCGCGGTGCTGGGTGCGCGTGTACAGCGCCCGCCAGAGGAATTCCGGGCGATTCTCGATTCGCCGGAACGGATGCAGGCTGATCTGTGGGCGCACGTTCCACCGGATACCCTGGCGCAGGTCGAAGCGCGCATGTACACCTTCGCCCGCGAACAACTGGTCGACTATCTGGCGCGTTTTGCCGTGCATCCCTGATCGGAACGAGGAGAGGAATGGATCGCACCCCGACAATCTCCCTGTGGAAACCAGGGTTTAACGGGTATGCCGGGATGGAGGGACAGGCTCCAAAAGGTGTGGAAATGACAGAAGGGGTTCAGGGCTTGCCACCAGCGTGACCCTCCGCTCAACCCCTGCCTGCTGTATCCCTAAAAGCTGTAGGAACCGCCGGGGTCCAGCACAATCGGCTGCGTGCTGGTTTCATTGTTGACCCGGTTGGCCCAGCCCGCCACATCCACCATAATCGTGGGGAAGGTGTTGTAGTGCATGGGCACAACCACCTTCGGCTGAATCCACTGAATAGCCTGAAGCGAATCCTCCGGCCCCATCGTGTAATTGTCGCCAATTGGCAAGAAGGCCACATCAATCCCTGCCGCGCCGATCAACTGCATATCGGAAAAGAGCGCGGTATCCCCGGCGAAATAGACCCGCTGGCCGCCCGGTGTGGTGAAGATAAAGCCGTTCGGGCTGCCCCCATAAGTGCCATCAGGAAATGAGGAACTGTGGAAAGCGATGGTCTGTCTGGCGTGAACAAAGCCAAAATCATAGCCGCCCCCGGTATTCATCCCATGCGAGTCCGCACCCTGGTTGGCCGCCCATGTCGCGATCTCATGATTGGCGACGATCATCGCGCCGGTACGTTTGGCGATGGCAATGGCATCGGCTGTGTGGTCGCCGTGCGCATGAGTGAGAAAGATAATCTCTGCTTCGAGCGATTCCGGGCTGGCTGCTCCCAGCGGGTTGCCTGTCAGGAAAGGATCGAGAATGACCTTATGCCCATCAAAATCGAATGCGAAAGCTGAATGTCCCAGCCATGTGAACCGAATGCTCATGATAAACTCGCTCCTTATCACAGGGTTTCGCTTATATTTAACTTGTTTCAGAGGCTTTCGCCAGTGGCAGCGCCAGTGTAAAGGCAGCCCCCTGGCCCGGTCCGGCGCTGCTGGCCCAGATACGCCCGCCGTTGGCTTCTGTCAGGGCGCGGGCGATGCTCAGGCCGATGCCGATGCCGCCATGCCGCCGGGTCATGTGGTCCTCGACCTGATAAAACGGCTCAAAGATACGTTCCAGTTGATCTGTCGGAAGCCCTTTGCCGTTATCTGTGATGATGACCCAGGCTTCTGTGCTGCTGTGCTGCTGTGCGGTAATCGTGATGGTCCCGCCGCTGGGGGTAAACGTCACGGCGTTATTGAGTACATTGGTGAGGGCCATGGTCAGGCGGATGACATCCACAAAGACGACCAGATTGTGCGGTTCAGGCGAGACCGTCAGGGTATGATTCTTGGCCTCGCACAGCGGCTGTATATCGTTCGCCGCGTCCTGCACCAGTTCGTTCAGCAGCGCTTCTTCGCGGTTAATTTCGGCAGCGCCCTCCTTCAGGTAGCGCAGGCTGGTCATATCCTCAATGATGCGCCGAAGCTGCAAGGCGCTGTTCATCACTTTGGTGGCGTGTTCGCTCACCTGTCCTTCTGAAGCCTCTTTGAGAAAACTGGCATAGCCCAGGATCACGGCCAGTGGGGTGCGCAGTTCGTGTGAGGCCACCGCGATAAAATCATTTTTGAGTTTGTCCAGTTCGTTCAGTTCGCGATTGGCTTTTTTGAGCTTTTCGACCAACCGCGCCGACTCGATGGCAACACCGGCCTGGGCTGCCAGAATGGACAGGTAATTCCGGTCATCCTCGGTCCAGGGCAGGCTGCGCTTGTTCAGCACTTCCAGAACGCCAATGGGCCGTTCCTTGGCGATCAGCGGCACGCCGAGTATCGAGCGGGTCTCGAAGCCTTTGGCCGTATCCAGCTTGCGATAGTGACGCGGGTCGGTATGGACATCATCAACCTGAATATAATCCTGGGTGCGCATGATTGCCCCGGCGATGCTGGTTTCAAACGGCACGGTCTGCCCGACCAGATTAAGACCGGCAGTACGGGTAGTCGTCGCCGCGATGTACAGTTCACGCCGGTTATGATCCCACAGCAGCACCGAGGCCGCTTCTGCGTCGGTAATATCCGCTGCGGTATCCATCAGGAAACCAAGCAGTTGTTTGAGTTGTAGGGTTGAATTGAGAATGACACTGATCTCAGCGAGGTGAGTCAGAATTGCCACCCGACGTTCAAGTTCATCCACAGGGTTCTGCCTATGATTTTATTGCAGTGTAGCATGAATTCTTACACGTTCGCGTAAATGATTGCGGTTTTGGTGGAACTGGATTCGGCCTGTAGGCCCTTGCCAGAACGCACAAAAGATTGGACTATAGGGACCCGACTGAAAGCACGGTAAGGGAGATCATGTCCAGAGACAGTTGGAAGTTCATTATCCTGCTGGCGCTCCTGCTGGTGACAGGCTGCCGGCAGCAGGCCCAGACCACGACAGACACCGGGGTAAACATTGACGTGCGCTACGAACCGGAACAACCGGCAGTGGGCGACGCAACTCTGCTGATTACCGTGACGGATGCCGCCGGCAGCCCGATCAACGCGGCGCAGATTACAGCGCGGGGGGATATGAATCACGCCGGGATGGTCCCGGTTATCGCGGAGGCCGACAGCGGCGAGAACGGGGTTTATACGGTACCTTTCGAGTGGACCATGAGCGGCGACTGGTTCCTGGAAGTGACCGTTACCCTGCCGGATGGCACAACGGCGGCAGAGACCTTCGATCTGCGGGTGATTACTGACCCGGATGGGGGTGCGATGGATATGGAAATGCCCGAAGCGACAGAAAACGCCGAAACGGGACAACCATGACCCTGCCCGACCCATCCCTCTACCGCCCCAGACACCTGTTTGACGTGCTGCGCGTGCCGGTCATTGGCCGCCTGCTGAAATGGCGCTGGGGCCGGCTGGTGCTGCAAGTCCCGCTGCTGGTGGTCGCCGCGCTGCTGCTGATCGACGGCTTCACCGGGCCGCAGTTGGCTGCGCGTAATCTGGCAACCGTTGCTCCCTGGGTGCATTATCGCGGGCTGGTGGTACTGGTGCTGCTGCTGGCGGGCAACCTGTTCTGCATGGGCTGTCCCTTCACCCTCCCGCGCACCCTGGCGAAGCGCCTCAGCCTGCGTGGGCGGCGCTTCCCGAAGGCCCTGCGTAACAAGTGGGTGGCGCTTGCAGGGTTATTCCTCATCTTCCTGCTGTATGAATGGCTCGACCTGTGGGCCAGCCCGCTGCTGACCGCCTGGGTCATCGTGGGCTATTTTGTTGCCTCATTTGTGCTGGAAGCGGTGTTCACCGAATCGGCTTTCTGCAAATATATCTGCCCGCTGGGGACGTTTAACTTTGTCTATTCCACCGCATCGCCGACCCAGATCAGCGTCAAAAATCCGGCTGTCTGCCGGACCTGTGTGGGCAAGGAATGCGTCAACGGCAGTTATGCGCCGCAGCCGGTTATTCGCATGGACCAGATTACCGGGGGCGCTGAAAAGGAAGTGCGGCATGGGCCAGAAGGCACGCCCGGCTGTGGGACGCTGCTGTTCGCGCCGCAGATCAGGAGCAACCTGGAATGTACGCTGTGCTTGGACTGCGCGCGCGCCTGCCCACATGATAATATCGGTTTGATGACGCGCATACCGGGGCGTGAACTGCTGCTGCCCGGCGCGTGGCCGCAGCGCTGGGATGTGTCCATGCTGGTCATTCTGCTAACAGCGATGGGCCTGACCAACGCTTTTGGGATGGTTCCGCCAGTCTATGAACTCCAGCAGATCATCACTTCGACGTTCAGCATCCAGAGCGAACTGCTGGTGCTGCTGATTGTGTTTGGCGTGACTAGCCTGATGCTGCCGGTGGGTGTGGTGCTGCTGGCGGGGACGCTGGCCCGACTGATGACCCGCACGGTCAGGAAATACAGCCTGCGTGAAACAGTGGCTGCTTTTGCCCCGGCATTTGTCCCGGTAGGTTTAGGCATCTGGATCGCGCATTACACCTTTCACCTGCTCATCGGCATCGGCACGATTATCCCGGTCTTTCAGGAATTTATCGGGCAGGCAGGCGAATGGGAGCGCTTCGGCGGCGTCAGCGATCTGGAAATTATCGGCCTGGTCCAGCTTGTCGGGGTGGTCGGTGGGCTGCTGTGGAGTCTGATGATCGCGCAGCGCGTCGCCTTTCGCCTGTACCGGCGCGAGGCTGTGTTCGGCCTGCTCCCCTGGGCACTGGTGCTGATTGGCGCGGCGGCGCTGGCAGTGTGGATTTTCGGGCTGCCGATGGAAATGCGCGGTTCGGCATTGTTCAGTTAGGGCGCGGCCTGTATCAGCGGGCCAGATAATGCAGCAGCGGCACAGCGAAAATAATGATTATCAACAGAGCCAGCATAATACGGACAAGATAGCCCGCGAACTCGTGATTCCAGCGTATAAACATGGAATCCGCCTTTCGGGTTCGTCCAACGTTAGACCGATTATACCGCGCTATTACCCAATCCCGATTGGTTCATAAGTCCTGCAAAACGCGACAATCGTCAGGGGTTATCAGGGTGAGATTGTTGATTATGGCAGCGTACTCAGTTTCGCTGCTCTGCGCACATGGATACCGCGCAGGTGCAGCCAGAACAGCAGGGTTCCCAGCCCGCTCAGGATAGCTCCCAGCAGGAACAGTTCGCTGAAGCCATACGCTGTCACCAGATAACCACCTCCCAGCGCCATGGATGTGAAGCTCAGGCCGGCGGCGGCTTCACCAGCGCCAACCATCACGGCCTGCTGGCGTTTGGGAACCAGCGCCATAATATAGACGATGAAGGCAGCGAAACGCAGGTTGGTGAGGATTAAAGCGCTCACATAACCGATGGCTGCGGTCCACCAGTGGGTGGCGAAGGCAATCGGCAAAAGGCACAGCGCTGTTGCCAGAGACGCCCACAAGGCCACACTGCCCGTGCTGGTTCGCCTGATGAGTCGCGGGGCCAGCAGAACGGCTGGGACAGCCATCAAACGCCCGAATGAAGCGATAGTTCCAATAGTATTCGGGGACATCGCATACTGAGAATCCAGGTACACGTTGAAGTAAACCGAGGTTGTAGCCAGACCCGCCACTTGCAAGAAGCGCACCACAGACATGACGCCGATCAGGATCAGGACTGACCGGGTAAAGCCCCCCATCCACTGCCTGTAGCCTGACCGCTCATCCTGTGCAGGGGGTTCATCGCTGGTCTGCTCCGCTGGTTTCACCATCGTAAAGGTGATGCCAAAGGCCACCAGGACGACCAGCGCCACCAGCATCAGGGTGTAGCGATACGGTTCGGGATCATCCAGCGCAAAATTGTTGGAACTGGCGATCAGGCCGGGGAGCGTGCCCCCAAACAGGCTTCCGGCAAACGCCGCCAGGGACAACAGGGCCGTTTGCACCGCGAAGGCATTCGCCTGTTTTTCACGTTCCACCACCGTCATCAGAAAGGGCGCGGCATTGACAAAAAACAGCGAAAAACCGGTCAGAATCAACGCATAAGTCCCGATCAGCCAGCCCTCCTGCCAGCCAGTCGGGGTGTATTCTGCCAGCGGCAGGAGCAGTGTGCCCAGCAGGGTACTCCCCAACCCGGCGCGCAGCATCAGGTTACTGGCCCACCGCGTACCGAGTATCCCCGCTGGCAGGCTGACCAGCGCAAAGGTCAACAGACCAAATGAATTCACCTGCCCTATAAAGCGGGCATCATAACCAAGCCGCAGCAGGTAAAGATTGAGCAGCACGGCATAGACGCCATCAATCACAAAACCGAGTGCAATGATGGTCATAAAAAATCGACGTGCCTGCTGATTATAATGCAGGTGTCTGAGGAAAAAATTCTGCAACATTCCACCATCCCTGAGTGGCGCTGTAAACGACGAGGACAGGAAGGCTGATTAAACTGGCTGTCATCGTGCCAATCAGAAGTTTCGCCGAAACCAGCGCGGAACACTAGAGCCACCATCATTATTGTCTGTTAAGTTTTCTTATCAGAGCGTTAAGCCGATGGTACAGCGCGGATACAGGGCATTCAGGGGCGTGGTTCTTATTACGGGTTTTTGCCGCGATAATCTTTCAGAATGGGCAGTTGCTCAACCTGCTGTATCAGAGCAGGGATCACTTTGACGGCTGTGTCCCAGATTAAATCCACATCCATTGCCGGATGCTGAAGTATCCGGCAAAACACCCCAAATCCCTGCGGGATTCAGTCTCCCGTACCCAGTCCCGGCGGGACTTGTTTTGCCTTGCCGTCGATTTATGCAAGTTAGGAAA
>CAZKIB010000273.1:0-2509 GCA_964552425.1 uncultured Anaerolineaceae bacterium
CAGAAAGCAATCTTGCCATCGCCCTGGCGCGGCTGGACAAGCATGTCGCGTGGTGGTCACGCCTGCCGGATAATCCGCTCGGACACCACATCGCCATGACCCTGCGCAGGTTCGGCGTCGATATTTCCGGCATTTACTGGCAGCCCGGTGCGCGGCTGGGTACGTACTTTATCGAATTTGGCAGTTCGCCCCGCCCGACCCAGGTGGTCTATGACCGGGCCGATTCGGCGGCCAGCCAGATGCAGCCCGATGATTTTGACTGGTCTATATTTCAACGCACCACCCGCCTGCATCTGACCGGCATCACACCTGCCCTCAGCGCCTCATGTCTGGAGACGGTGCGCCGCGCTATCCGGGAAGCGCGCCATTACGGGACACAAATTTCGTTTGACCTGAACTACCGCGCCAAGCTGTGGACCTGGGACCACTGCCGTCCGGTGATGGACGAACTGGCGTCGCAGTGCCAGCTTGTCATTGGGGCGACACGCGATGCTCAAAGCCTGGTTGGCGAAAAAATCGAAGGCGAAATTCTGGTACGCCAGCTTCATGATCGCTGGCAGGGGGCAACGGTCATTCTGACCAGAGGGTCCGCAGGGGCGGTAGCTTTTGATGGAAAGATGTTTTATGATATTCCAGCTTTCGCCAATGTCGCGGTGGTGGATCGTGTTGGCGCGGGGGACGCTTTTGATGCAGGATTGTTATGTGCGCTGCTCGACGGAAAAGCCCTGCCCGACGCCCTGCGCTATGGTCATGCGGTTGCGGCGCTCAAGATGACTATGCCGGGTGATATCGCCATGGTGAGGCGGGACGAAGTGGAAGCGCTGCTGGCGCAGGGATCAACAGACATCCAGCGATAAGGCTGGCTGAGGGACGAGGGGTTCACGGCTGTGAACGGAGAAGGGTTTCGATGAAACGGCTCTATCTGCTGTTCTCCATTCTGGCGTTGGCGCTGGCAGGCTGCAATCTCGCCTCTGCCCCGCCACAGCCTACCCCAACCCCGGTTCCGCCGCAGGTGGATTTATCCTGTGATGCCCTCGTTGGTCAGGCGCTGCTGGCGGTTGGCCCTGCCTGTGATTCGACCAATCGCAATGAAGCCTGTTATGGCAACCGGCTGGTGGACGCCGAATTCAAACCCGATCTTGAAGGTGTCTTTGTGAATGCAGGGGACCGCGCCCTGCTGCTAACCCTGAACCACATCAGCACGGCTCCACTGGATGAAGTGGAACAGACCTGGGGTGTCGCGCTGGTGCGCGCACAGACCACCCTGCCGGACTCCCTGCCCGGTCAGAATGTCACCTTCCTTTTCTATGGTGGCGCAGCGCTGAACAATGTCACCCCGCAGATGGAAGGGGTTATTCTCAGAACCGGCTTTGGAAATGTCACCTGCACAGACGCGCCTGATTCCGCGATTCTGATGCAGTCCCCTGGCGGCACACAGGCTTCGATGAACATCAACGGAGCCAGTCTGATTCTCGGCTCTACCATTTATGTCACTGCGCTGGCCGACAACGATCTGATTATTGCGACGATAGATGGTTCGGCCCAGATCAGCGCCTTCGGGATTACCCGCACGATTGTACCCGGTTCGCAGGTGCGCCTGCCGCTCGGCTCAACTGACGGTTTGCTGGTGATCGGCCCACCGTCCGAACTGGAACCCTTTGATCTGGAAGCGATCCAGCGCGCACCACTCACACTGCTGCCCGATCAGGTATTGATTCCGCCGCCGATTGTGCCCACGATCAGCGTGACAGTAACGCCGACACTGCCCGGTCTGCCGATTACCGCGACTCTGCCGCCGATTGTGATACCGCTGCCGCCAACAGCTATACCGCCGGTGTGTGTCCCGCGCGCAGATTGGGTTTACACCTATACGGTCCAGGCAGGCGATACCCTGTTCTCGATAGCCCAGCGCTTCGGCCTGACCCTGGCCCAGCTCCAGACCGGCAACTGCATTGTGAATGCCAACCTGATCGCGGTGGGTCAGGTCCTGCGTGTGCCCTTCCCGCCGCCACCACCGCCGCCGACAATCACGCCTACATTCCGGGGGCCGGGGCCAACACTCCAACCGACCTCCACCACCATACCGATCTTCCCGACGGATCCACCAACGGACCCAAACTTCCGGGCTGACCAGACCACCCTTGTTCTGGGAGACTGCACCAATATTCGCTGGAGCGTGCAGAATGTAAGTTCTGTACTTTTTCAGGGGGAACCGACCTCCACCAGCAATGTGGTCGATGCCTGCCCGCAGGAAACAACGCGCTACACCCTGCTGGTGGTTCACCCAAACGGCGATCAGGTTCCCTATTTTCTGACGATCACCGTGCAGCCCCCACCAACTGAAGAAGTCATCCTGAATTAGTCTCACAGCGAGAAAACACGTTCAGGTAAACTGTTATTGAGGAGACCCAGATCGCCCATGCCTGTGTTCCGCCGAATTTTGCTGCTGCTGATACTGTCGAGTACGGCCTGTCAGGCACTCAGCGCGCCTACGCCTACTGCCACAGCG
>CAZKIB010000273.1:2546-7959 GCA_964552425.1 uncultured Anaerolineaceae bacterium
CCTACCAGCACCAGCACCGTCACACCCACTCCAACGCTGACGCCAACGGCGACGCTCACGCCAACTGCGACGACCACGCCGACGATCAGCACAGCGCCCACCGAGACACAGATACCCAGCGTGACACCCACCGCCTCGATTACCCCGCAGCCTGTGGCGAACTTCCTGTACGACAACTGGACAATCATTGACCTGCCGGCCAACATTAGCGGCGGCATCAATACCCCGCTGGTCGCGTTCGTCAATCAGAATGACCGCGATGGCATTGGCGATGTGCGCACCCCACAGCCCGCTACCGGGGCAGAAACACTCTATTTTGCGTCGGCGACCACACCGGGCGTGCGGACACCAGTGCTTCAACTCAGCGCGGCTACCGATGACCAGATTTATGTTGCGCCGTCGGGTAACGCGATTGCCTATTTTCAGGATGATCCAACCGGGGTCAGCACCGGACTGTATATTCTGGACATTACCGTCGGTATCAGCGGCCGTGTGCTGCCCATTCCATCGCTGCTTCAACGCGGCTTTTTTCATGAACCCACCTGGTCCCCGGAAGGTTCACAGATTGCGCTGGCAATGGAAACAGGTTATGCGCTGGACATTTTTACGGTCTCACGCGATGGTTCCAATTTCGAAAATCTGACCAATCATGGGTCGTATGATTTCTGGCCGGCCTGGTCGCCGGATGGCCGCTATATGCTGTTTGTGTCGGACCGCGCGCAGTGCCCAAGCTGGACACCCGGCGACGACAATGCCTGTGACCCGGCCATCGACACACCCCCAACAGGCGGCAACCCCTACCTGCTGGATTTAACCACCGATGAAGTCCGCCAGCTATCCGACCAATGGCTGACGGAGCCGCCGCGCTGGCTGAACAGCCGGCAGATTGCCTATGCCATTGGAGAACCCGCCTTTGGTGATCCTGAACGGACGCTGTGGCTGGTGGATGTCGCATCCGGGCAGGAACGTGCTGTGCGCCTGAACAGCGGCCCGGCCACCCAGATTAACCTGGCCGAAGCCTGGGCGCCCAACGGCAGCGGAGTCGTTTTCCAGGCCGCAGCCGGTGCAGCGAATCGGATCGTGCTGGCGTCTTCCAGCGGCGCGCTGATCGGCAGCAGCGAGGACCTCAATTTTCCGCGTTTCGGGGTATCAGCAGCGTGGTCGCCAGACAGCACGCGGATTGCGATTGGCGGGGTGGGTGGCAACTGCCCTTATGGAACCCGCGTTTATGACAACACCTTTACACCGCTGGCGCAGGGTAATCCGCCGCCCAGTATGTGTGACCCGATTTTTTCACCGGATGGGCAGCTTCTGGCTTTTACAGGTGTCAGCCCGCGCGTGGATGGCCGTGTGGATGTGTATGTGGCGAACAACAATGGTTTTGGCGCGGTCAATCTGACCGGTGATCTGCGAGGCCAGATCAAGTTAATCGGGTGGGTCGGAGGGTGAAACACCCCATCCCTTAAACGAGGAAAAATGTGGAAGGTGACAGGAAGAAGACGCGCGGCTGTGGGTCAGCCGGCTTTTTCGATCAGCCCTTTGGTTTCCATTTCGTCCAGCAGGCCGACAATATACTGTTCGGCAGTGTCTGGTTCCATCTCGAAACGTTCGAGGACGGCATCGCGTATTTCGACCAGGGTCATTGGGCGCTGGATCAGGTTCCACACCAGCGCGGCCAGTGCGTCGACATTGTAATAACGCTGCCGGGTTCCATCAAAGAGGACAAAATCGTGGTGAGAAGTTTGTGTGATCGGAAGTATTGCCATAGTGACTGCTCTCAGTGCTTGATCTCCTGTTGACCATTTCAGCATATCAAAATTACCTTACAAAATGCTCAACGCATTTGTACTATATTTTACAAATATCCCTTGTTAAGTTTAGCTAAGAAACCAGAGCAATAAGGTTAAGAATGGTCACACCTTGTTTAAGGCGGTATAGTTGGCATAGTTTACCTGCTGATTTGCACAGGCAGAGGGGAAAAAGATGGCTCAACTTGTGGATCGCGTCGCGGTTGTCACCGGGGCCAGCCGGGGAATCGGGCGTGGAATCGCCATTGAACTGGCAAAACGCGGCGCAGCGGTGGTGGTCAATTACAACGCCAGCGCGGATGCAGCCAATGAGGTCGTGGAGAAAATAACATCTGCGGGCGGGGTGGCGCTGGCTGTCCAGGCAGATGTGAGCAGTGAGGACGGTGCCAACGCGCTTATCAAAGCAGCCACTGACACCTACGGCAAAATTGATATTCTGGTCAATAACGCGGGAACCACCCGCGATAACGTGATTATGATGATGAAGCCAGAAGATTTCGACGCGGTGATCGAATCCAACCTGCGCAGCACCTGGCTGTGTTCCAAAGCGGCAGTGCGTTCCATGATGCGCAAGCGCTACGGGCGTGTGGTCAACATCACCAGCATCAGCGGCCTGCGCGGACAGGCCGGGCAAACCAACTACAGCGCCAGCAAGGCCGGGATTATCGGCCTGACCAAAGCGCTGGCAAAAGAGGTCGGTTCACGCGGGATCACCGTGAATGCCGTCGCGCCGGGATTTGTGATGACGGACCTGACGAAGGAACTGCCAAAGGAACTGGTCGATCAGATGATGCCGTTGATTCCGCTGGGCAAGTGGGCAGAAATTGAAGACATCGCCTATGCCGTCGCCTTTCTCGCATCGGACGAAGCAGCCATGATTACGGGCGAAGTGCTGACCGTTGATGGCGGTATGTCTGCCTGAGTGGAGACATCAAAATGAGTACAATCTTTGCCAGGATTATCTCAGGCCAGGCCCCGGCGGACATTGTGTATCAGGATGAACGGGTCACAGCGTTCAAGGACATCAACCCGCAGACGCCAGTTCACATTCTGATCGTCCCGAACAAGGAAATTGCGACCCTCAACGACGTGACCGAGGCGGACGAAGCCACACTCGGTCACATGCTGGTTGTTGCCCGACGTATCGCGCAGGAACAGGGCGTGGCTGAAAGCGGCTACCGGCTGCTCATCAACTGCAACGAACACGGCGGGCAGGAGATTTTTCACCTCCACATGCACCTGCTGGGCGGCCGGCCGCTTGGCCCCATGCTGGTCAGGCGCAGTTAAACGATCAGGGGCACACCACAGCGCCCCTGATGATTATTGACTTACTCGCTGGCTTCTTCGGTCACTTCAGGCGTTGGTTCTGCGGCTTCAGTCGCTTCCTCAGTCGACTCGGAAACCACAGGTTCCACAGGTGGCGCGGAAGCCAGCGCGCTGTCAATGGCGGAAGTGACATCCGCCAGCGTGGGCGAAATTAACTGACCGTTGACCGTGATTGTCGGCGTGCCGGTGAAGCCTTCCACCTGTGACGCGGCGGTATTGGCTGCCACCAGCAGCGCGTTGGTCTCTTCGCTGCGCAGGCAGCTGTTCCACGCCGCTACATCCAGCCCCAGGTTGGCCGCGCCACCTTCCAGCCGGTTGCCATCAAAAGCCTGATTGGCGTAGGTGTTCTGCCATGTAAACAGAGCGCTGTGGAAAGGCCAGAACTGCTCCTGTTCACCCGCGCAGATAGCCGCGCGCGCCGCGCCTTCGCCATTGCGAATGCCGCCAGTCCCGTACAGGGGAACGTAGGTAAAGCTTATTTCACCCGCGCGTACCCGCTCAATCAGGGCAGGAGTGACAGACTGGTAAAACGTCATACAATGCGGACAGTCAAAGCTGGAATACTCCGCAACCTGCACCGGCGCATCCGGGCTGCCCAGCATGGGGAAACCTTCCTCGCTGACCGATTGTGGCAAACCTTCGTATAACGAAATCGCTTCTTCGGAGATAGTGGCTTCGGCTGGCAGGTTTGAAATGACCAGCAGCACCGCCAGAATGACCGCCGCCGCCACGACCACACCGATAATGGCGATCTGACGATTACGTTTGCGCTGCTGCTCACGTTCCTGACGGCGCTCGCGGGTGCGCGCACGACTGCTCATAGGTTTTTGTATCCTCTCGCTGATAGTCTATTCACTGCGCAAAGTGTACAGGAGTGCTGTCACCTATTCAACGGCATGATGGCAACATAAATGTTCTTTTTAACTTTAAGGGAAAGGTGTTAAACCCCGGATTCATCGGGTAGAATGAAAATTGTTCAGACGAAGATTAACCAAAAAAGAGGAAGTGGATTGATGAGCAAGCAAGTAGATCGCTTCGGTGCGCGCGGCACGTTCGATACGGGCAGCGGTCAGGCCGTCATCTACCGCCTGAGTGAGCTGGCAAAACAGGGCATCGGCCAAATTGAGAAATTACCGTTTAGTATGAAGGTGATGCTGGAAAACGCCCTGCGGAACCTGGATAACTTTCAGGTAACGGAAGAGGCTCTGCTGCATCTGGCGCGGTGGGACGCCAGAAATTACAACGCGGTGGAAATTCCGTTCAAACCAGCCCGTGTCATCTTGCAGGATTTTACGGGTGTTCCGACGGTGGTGGACCTGGCGGCGCTGCGCAGTGCTATGCAGCGCATGAACGGGGACCCGGCCAAAATCAACCCGGTTGTGCCGGTTGATCTGGTGATCGACCATTCCGTGCAGGTCGATTATTTCGCCCGCCCCGATGCTATCGCGCTCAACTCTGAACTCGAATTCGAGCGCAACCGCGAACGCTACGAGTTTCTGCACTGGGGCCAGAAGTCCTTCCGCAATTTCAAGGTCGTGCCCCCGGCCACCGGCATCGTGCATCAGGTCAACCTGGAATATCTGGCGAAGGTTGTGCAGCTTTATGACGACCCCGCTGGCGGCAAGGTGGCGCTGCCGGATACGCTGGTGGGCACGGACAGCCACACCACCATGATTAACGGCCTGGGCGTGGTCGGCTGGGGCGTGGGCGGCATCGAGGCGGAGGCGGCCATGCTCGGCCAGCCAATTTACATGGTCATGCCAGAAGTCGTCGGCTTCAGGCTGACCGGCAGCCTGCCCGAAGGCGCGACGGCCACCGATCTGGTGCTGGTGGTGACACAAATGCTGCGTAAAAAAGGCGTGGTTGAAAAATTTGTCGAGTTCTACGGCCCCGGCCTGAGCAGCATGTCCCTGCCGGATCGCGCCACGATTGCCAACATGGCCCCGGAATACGGCGCGACCATCGGCTTCTTCCCGGTGGATAACGAAACCCTGAGTTATATGCGGCGCACCGGGCGCGATGAAGCGCTGATTACGCTGGTCGAACGCTACTGCAAGGAACAGGGTATTTTCCGCACCGACACGACGGCTGACCCTGAATTCAACGATACGCTGGAACTGGACCTCAGCACTGTCGAGCCGAGCCTGGCCGGGCCGCTGCGTCCTCAGGATCGTGTGCTGCTGCGGGATATGAAAACCAGCTTCAACAAGGCACTGCGCGCGCCGGTTGGCCCCCAGGGGTTTGAACTGAGCGACGAAAAAATCAGCCGCACGGCGACC
>CAZKIB010000273.1:7969-8232 GCA_964552425.1 uncultured Anaerolineaceae bacterium
GCAGCAGTGCTGAAATGAGTCACGGTTCGGTGGTAATCGCGGCGATCACAAGCTGCACCAACACCAGCAACCCCTCGGTCATGCTCGGCGCGGGCCTGCTGGCGAAGAAGGCCGTCCAAAAAGGTCTGAGCCGCAAGCCCTATGTCAAAACCAGCCTCGCGCCGGGTTCCAAAGTCGTGACCGAATACCTGGACAAAGCCGGTCTGACGCCCTATCTCGAACAACTCGGTTTCCACACCGTCGGCTACGGCTGCACCACCTGC
>CAZKIB010000274.1:0-8198 GCA_964552425.1 uncultured Anaerolineaceae bacterium
CAGCATGGACCAGTCGGCGAAACGAACGGGACTGCTCGACAGTATTCAGAATATCAATATCGAACGTCATACTTTCCTGATCCTGAGTCTCCTTATAGCGGCGTCCATCAGGCATGTGTCTTGACAACCATTCCTTTGCGCTGCATTCACGTTCAGGATTGCCCTCGTAAACAGCAGCAGATAAAGCATATTTTGGCGCAATAACTTCCAGATTAAACAAAAACCATGATTCGTATTCACAGGTCGCGCAAACCACCGCCACCGGAAATGGTAAATTTAACCTTCGCGCCCGACTGGATAAGACATCTGCGAGGTCTGGTGGGCAGTAAAGCGACTCGCGTTCTGTATCAAGCAGTACCAGCACACCCGCGCAATCACTCCTGATTTTGACATACCGGAGAAATCGCTCGATACCCTCTGCTTTTAAAAGATTGTCGCGCCCGTTTGCGTTCAGTGCTTTACCCACTGTGAGGTCAAAGCGCTGAAGATACTCATGAAAAATCCGGCGAACAAGGTGAGGGGCTGCCGTTTCATCCCCGTCACCTTCCACCACTGAGTACACCACATTACGCACGCTCCAGGCCCCCAATGCGCAGCAAATCCCCTCCGCTGAAAAGCTGATCGTGAATGGCCTGCCGCTGATCTTCCCGAATAGGCCCGATATGGGTAGAACCGTCGTACAGTTCAACGATTCGCAGCGAGTCAGCGTTGAAGCGGCTGATTAAATCCGGGCTGTGCGTGGTCAGAATAATCTGCGTGCGCTGAGAAGTCTCAACCAGAATATCGCACAGGATACCCATCGCTCTGGGATGGATCATCATTTCTGGTTCTTCAATACCAATGAATGGCAGAGGCGGATTCTGGTAAATCGCAGTCAGAATACCGAGAACTCGCAGTGTGCCATCTGATTCCAGGCCCAGATCAAAAATCCCGCCCTCATCTCCATGATTGATTCGCACTACAAGATAGCTGCCTACCTGATTTACGGTAATCGGATCAGATCGACTGATACTCGGTACAACACTCGCTAAACTCTTATAAAGATCATCTCGCCAGCGATTATCTTTGTCTCGAACATAGTCACGCAGGACACTGGCAAGATTTTCTCCATGTTCATCCAAGGGATAAGGATTTCCAGGTCTTTGCGGTGGGCGCAAATCGTTCGGAAAAATCGAATAAAAGCCTAGATTAGTCAGGAATTCATAAAGCGGTTTGAACTCTGGCAGGTTTCCAATCAAAGGCAAAACCAGATTGCGTTCCTGAATAGCAACTCCAGGGGTTGGCGTCGAAAAAAAAGTCTGATCACCCTCAACTCTATAGTAATGATGCCCCACTCTACCGATTTCGCTCTTAATCGTAAACTCATTTCGCCTGCCGCTTCCCAGGACAAAACCGTACTCGCTATCCATACCATCCAAATTGAGATCTAGTGTTATCCCAACATCGTAGGGGCGTCCCTTTGAGGAATAGCGTCGTACTTTGCCAATTCCAGATCGCTCATGCGCGATCAGCGCGGCATCCAGACCCCGCCGTAAAGCATCGCGCACAAAGCGCAGCACATCCAGAAAATTACTTTTGCCGCTGCCATTCGCGCCGACCAGCACAGTGAGATCATCCAGGTCTACCGTGACATCACCCAGGCTGCGGTAGTTGCGAACTTTGACCTGACGAATACGATTTTTCAGCATGACTATGCTCGCTTCCATCGCTCTGATAATACCGTGTATGTCAGCGCTGTCTGACCCTGTGGCCCTAAATGGTCACTCCACAACCACCGCCGTGCCGCTGACCGTGACCATGAGCATACTGCCGCCGTTCTGGATGTTGATGGTTTCATAATCAATGTCGATCCCGATCACGGCGTTTGCGCCCAGGTGGATGGCCCGCTCCTGCATTTCGGCCATAGCGATTTCGCGCGCTTTGGCAAGCTCCTGCTCATACGCCCCGGATCGTCCACCGACAATATCGCGGATACCGGCGAACAGATCGCGGAACAGATTCGCGCCGAGGATAGCCTCGCCCACGACAATCCCCTGATACTTCTGGATGCGCATCCCTTCCAGCGTGGTGGTGGTGGTCAGAATCATGGGTTGCTCCTCATATAAAGTCAGCAGTCGAAAGACCTGTCATCCTGTTTTCAGTTGTTTCGCATCACATTTTATCTTTTGACTATAGGCTGTTCGCTTAAAAGAAAAACCGGGACAGATACTCCGGCGCATCAACAAGCGGGGCCTGTTCGCCCAGCGCGATGGGGTACATGCGGCGGTGCGACTGGCGGGCCGCCACGACCAGTTCTTCATAGGGCCGGTGGCAGATGTCCATGAAACCAATATTGTAGGCTTCCCCGTCGAAGCGCCCCAGAGCCGACTGGTCATAATGGGTAAAATGATGCACGCCCACGCACCAGGGCAGCGCCGCCGCGTTTTCCAGATACACCCGGTAGGCTTTGCCACGCGCGGCCTGGTCCTCCACACGCGGCCCTACCCCGGTGGCCGGCAGGCCCACATCCATCGCGCCCATATGCCACTCGCCGATCAGTGTGGGCATGTTCAGCTTCAGGTGAATATCTTCCAGCGCTTCGCCGGGAACCTGTTCACGGTAGCAGTTCATGCTGAACACGTCAAAGGTGCGCATCCCGTTCAGACACCATACCGGCGGCACGGTGTAATAACGCACGCCCAGGTTAAGATGATGGGGGTCTTCGCGTTTACAGGCCGCGCTCAGGCTGATGAAGTATTTTTCCACCAGCACATCGCTGAAATCCGCCAGGTCCGCGCGGGCCGTGTCCGTCAGTGGTTGATCCCAGGCCCCTTCCGCGATGGCTTCAAAAGTCGTCTGGATGCCCCAGCCGCGCACCAGATTGACGTTGTCGCCATAGCGTTCGCGCAGGAAATCCGCCAGGGCGCGGCGGCTGGCGCAGGTGACGGTGTTGAACAGCATCCCGGCGGCGGGGGTCTCCTGCGCAAAGCCCCAGGTCGGTTCGTTCATCAGGAAATAGCCGATCATGGCCGGGTCGTCGCGGGTTTCGCCCAACTGCTGCGCGAAACGGGCCGCATCCTCGTCAAAAGCCGGGTCGAACACATCCGGGAAGTCGCGGTAAATCAGCGGCGCTTGCGCATCCGCCGGGGTCTCCAGCGGGCGCACATACGGGAAAGCCGCCTCACTGGCAATCGACCAGTCCGACCAGTTGCCCACCGTGTTCAACCCTGCCCGACGCAGCTCCGCCAGCGTAATTTCCGCCCAGCTCGTCGGCCAGGCATTCGGGCCAAAGGCACGCAGCAGATTGGTTTGCAGATAATCCACATAGAGCGTATCGCCGCTGCGACGCACAGCGCTGGCATACTCCGCATCCGTTTCGTCCGGCAGCCACGCCAGCGCGCTTTCCAGCCCGGTGGCGTGGGTGTCGATCCAGGGGCGCACGCAGTCCTGCCCGGCAGACCAGAAGGCGTAACCATCCGGGTCGACCAGCCACCAGCGGTTGGCTTCGGTATCCCAGTGAGTGCGGAAGTAACCGGATGCTTCAAACTGCTTGCTGCTCCAGCCGCCCCACTTCGAGAAGCCGTCCGGCCAGCGCTGCAAGTGCGCGTCGCGCAGTTGGTTCTGCATCCGCTCGGTGACTTCCTCGGCGCCGCGGCTTTTGCCCGGCCAATCGCGCAGGGTGCTTTGACCAAGTGGGTCCAGCAGTTTGCCTCTGGGCAGCGCCGGCTGCGCCAGTCGCAGAGGTTCGGCAGCCGTGACCACCAGCGGAGTCATGCACCAGCGTGTCACCGTATCCGCCGCATGTGAATCTGAATACGCAGGCGGTCCACACGCCGCAAATCCACCCGTTCGCCTGTCGCGCGCGGCTTGACCCAGGCCCCCTCACGCTCAAACATCCAGCGATTCTGGTTCACGGCTTCCAGCGGCAAGCGCATCCGGGCTGATGCTTCCGGCAGCAGCGAATAGAGAAAGCCGAACGTGGGACCGGTATCACCTTCCTGCAATTCGAGAATAAACACCCCGGCATCATCGCCATCCAGCAGCATATCAGCGGTCAGGTAACGCGCAGCCGCCAGCGCTCCCGTCGGAAAGCGGTAATCCAGCCCATCCCCCACCGCCCCGGCGTTATACCACACCGCATCGAAAATCGGAGTCGCTGCGTCCTCCCGGCTGATCCCACCCAACAGCGCTTCTGGTTCCAGCGTAAACGGTAGCTGCATCCGCTTGATCTCCCTGCAACAGACTATGCGCCTCTATTGTGCCACGAATGCCCAATCCTGCCGACTCTGGTTATGCGACAGGTCAGACACTTCCCGGTACGAAAATAGGGTCTGAAAAACAGGCAGGAACAGGTAATATTTCATTTTACATTACATTGTCAGTCCATCCATTCCCTTTTTATTGAGACTCCGTATCATCACAGGATTCCCCTGTGTGCTGCAACAGTCTGTAATTTTCCGTCAGGGACGTGAAGAATTTATGAAATTTATCCGCCGGAATACCAACCTTTCAAAGCAGCGCTATAGTTGATGGGCTATTGACAGGGTGTGCTGCATCCCGCTAGATTGGGAACACCGTACAGGAGGACGTTTCCATGTCGACTTTGTTTCTGCCCGTTCCGCGCAAAATCACCACCTCATCCGAAATCGTCACGCTGCCAGCCGAGGCGCTGATCGTTATCCCCAACGGGAGCCTGCTGTTCGAAGCACAGGTGGCCCAGGCCGCGCTCCGGGAATTCGCCGGGCTGGACTGGCCTGTCGTTGCCGGAAACAGTTACGCCCATACCGGCCTGCTGCTCGAAATCGAAGAGGTCATCCCCCAGGCAGAAGGGTATCAACTGACGGTGCGTGATGGCCGCGTCCTGATTCGCGGCGCGGATGCCTCCGCTGTGTATTACGGGGTCTGCACCCTGCGCCAGATGCTCATGCAGCACGGCAGCGCCCTGCCCAGCCTGACCATCAACGACTGGCCGGACTTCCCCGCGCGCGGCATCATGCTCGACATCAGCCGGGACAAAGTGCCCACTCTGCAAACCGTGATGGATCTGGTGGATCGGCTGTCCACTTTCAAGATCAACCAGGTGCAGCTTTATATGGAACACACCTTTGCCTACCAGAATCATAAGGAAGTCTGGGCACAGGCATCCCCCTTCACCGGGCAGGAAATTCTCGAACTGGATGCCTTCTGCCGCCAGCGCCACATCGAACTGGTTCCCAACCAGAACAGCCTGGGCCACATGGAACGCTGGCTGAAATTTGACCGCTACAAACACCTGGCCGAAACACCGGACGGCTTCGACATTCCCTGGCGCAAAAACAACCCGCCGACCTCGCTCAACCCGGTAGACCCCGGCAGCATCGAATTGATGGGCGAACTGTATGACGAACTGCTGCCGCACTTCAGCAGCAAGAAGTTCAACATCGGCGGTGATGAACCCTGGGAACTGGGCAAAGGCCGCAGCAAGGAATTTCTGGAACGCCTCGGTGAAGGCCGCCTGTATCTGAACTATCTGCTGCAACTTTATGAACAGGTCACGATCCGCCGCAAACAGGTGATGTTCTGGGATGACATCATTGTCAAATTCCCCGACCTCGTGCCGGAACTGCCCTATGATGTGATCGCGATGGTCTGGGGTTACGAAGCCGATCATCCCTTTGACCAGCGCTGCGGGCTGTTTCTGGGTTCCAGTATCCCCTTTTATGTCTGCCCCGGCACTTCCTCATGGAGCACTTTCGCCGGACGCACCGACAACGCCGTGACCAACCTGCGCAGCGCCGCCATCAACGGCCTGCAAAACGGCAGCATCGGCTACCTGATTACCGACTGGGGCGATCATGGGCACTGGCAGCAAAACGCCGTGAGCTATCTCGGCTTTGCGTATGGCGCGGCAGTCTCCTGGGCGCAGGATACCAACCTCAACCTCGACCTGCCCCCCCTGCTCGATCTGTTCGTCTTTGAAGACCGGGCCGGGATCATGGGTAAGCTGGTGTACAACATGGGCAACCTCTACCAGATTCCCGGTCATGGCCGCTTTAACGGTCACGCCCTGGTCGATCTGCTGCGCGCCCCTGCCGACGTGATCCGCAGTCAGAAAGTGCTGTGGGAAAAAGTGCGTTCGGCAGATGAAACCGTCACACAAACGCTGGCCCGCCTGCGCAGCACGATCTATTCCGGCAGTCCAGTCACCGGGCCGGACGCCGACTTCATGCGCGAAGTGCAGTTGAGCTTCGGCTCCAACGGCCTGCTGATCGCCGACGCGGATTCGCTGCGGCAGGTGATCGCGGAAGTGGATCAACTCCTGGCCCCGCTCAACGACACCGATATGCGCCGGCCCGATGAAAATCTGATTAGAGCCGAATTCCAACTGGCCGGGGACTTCATCAGACACAGCGCCCGGCGGGGATTGTTCATGTGGGGCGAAGGCGATGCCAGCGCCGCCGAACTCAAACAGGAACTGGAAGGGTTGATCGCCCGCTACCGGGAAAACTGGCTGGCCCGCAACCGTCCCGGCGGTCTGGAAGACAGCGTCGCCCGGTTTCACAACGCGCTCCATTCCTATCAATGATGCCGGCGTATACCCTGCGTCCGGCCATTCAGGCGGACTACGACTTTCTGTACGATCTCAACCGGCGCACCATGCGGGCCTATGTCGAACCGCTGTGGGGCTGGGATGAAGCCAGACAGCGGGAAATCTTCCGGCAGAATTTCAGGCTGGAAGGTCACTCCATCATCATGGTCGAAGGCCACATGGCCGGGCGTCTGGCGCTGGATCGCGGGCCGGAGCGCCTGTTCATCGCGCAGATCAACCTGCTGCCGGCCTACCAGGGTAAGGGAATCGGCACATCCATCATCAGAACCTTACAGGCCGAAGCTGTCCAGAATCATATTCCGCTCGAACTCCGCGTTCTGCAAACGAACCCGGACGCGCGCCGGCTGTATGAACGCCTCGGCTTTACGGTGTCTAATGAAAACGAAACTCATCTCTGGATGCGCTGGCAGCCTGAAATCGGATAACACTTGTTAAGGTGAACACATGGCCCTCCACCCCCTCTTCGGAATCAACATCGACCCTTCGGCCAGCGGTATCCAGGATGCGTTCGCGCGCGCTCAGGCCGCAGACCGCACCGGCCTTGATCTTGTCACCAGCCAGGACCACCCTTACAACCGGACGTTTCTGGATACCTGGACACTCCTGAGCGCGGTAGCCGCCATGACCAGCCGCGTCCACATCGGCACGAACGTGGCGAATTTACCGCTGCGACCCCCGGCCATGCTGGCGAAATCGGCCGCTTCGCTGGATGTCATTTCCGGCGGGCGGGTGGAACTCGGCATCGGCGCGGGCGCGTTCTGGCGAGGGGTCGCCGCTTATGGTGGCCCGGAGCGCACCCCGGCGGAGGCGTATGAAGCCTTCAACGAAGCGCTGGATATTATTCGCGGTATGTGGGACAAGGCCGGCGGGTCTTTCCGCTACGAGGGTAAATACTATCAGGTGCGCGGCGCGCAGCCCGGCCCGGCCCCGGCCCACCGCATCCCCATCTGGGTAGGCGCAGTCGGCCCGCGTATGCTGCGGCTGGTGGGAGCCAAAGCCGATGGCATCCTCACCTCGATCACTTACATCCCCCCGGAGCGGCTCAACTGGGTCAATGATCGTATCGACGAAGGCGCGCAGTCTGCCGGGCGCGCTTCGACTGAAATCCGGCGTGGCTATAATCTGATGGGGGTGATTCAGGAACGCAGTACGCGGGGCATCACCTCACAGGACAGCGGCATCAACGGCCCTGCGGATTACTGGATTGAGGAAATTGTGCGCCTGTATCGTGAATTCAGACAGGATACCTTTCTGTTCTGGCCCACCGAGGGCGACCCGATTCGTCAGATCGAACGTTTCGCGCAGGAAATCGCCCCGGCTGTGCGCCAGGCACTCCGCTAGACCGGGTTAATGGGCAGGGTAAACCAGAAGCGGCTGCCCTGCCCCGGTTTGCTATCCACACCGACAGTCCCCCCCAGCTTTTGCACAATGCGCTGGACGATGGACAAACCCAGCCCATGCCCCTTCACCTTGGATTCTGACACCCGCGAGAAGGTTGTAAAGAGCTGCTGCTGCTGTTCCGGTGTCAGGCCCTCACCATTATCCGCCACCCAGTAACACACACAGTCGTCCATCGCCTGAGCGCCTATCGTGATGGCCGGGTTGTCGCCGCCGTACTTGATGGCGTTGC
>CAZKIB010000275.1:0-7202 GCA_964552425.1 uncultured Anaerolineaceae bacterium
CGTCCTCTTCAGCAGCGCGCTGAATGGGCATCTCCATCAGTTCGTCCTCTTCAGCAGCGCGCTGAATGGGCATCTCCATCAGTTCGTCCTCTTCAGCGGCGCGCTGGATGGGTTTCATCGCCAGTTCTTCGTCTTCACCAGCTCGCTGAAGGGGATCCGGCATGGTCATGACTTCATGCGCCACATGGTCGGCTTCATGTTCGTACTGGTCGCCCGGCTCGTTGACGGTCATCTTGGCCTGAATGATTCCCGGCAGTGATGGCAGACCGCCTTCGGGCTTGCGCTGCACGCCCAGAACATTCTGCGTGGCCTGGTTGCCGAGATGCCGCTGCAAATCCATCACATCGGCATCCTGCAACCGGAAAGGCTTATGGTGCTGCGCTTCCTGTTCCGGTGTGGTCTGCGGCTTCTTGCTGCTGCTTTTCGTACTTTTGTCGAGATGAAAGTCGGACATCGCCAAATTCCTCCAACAACCTAACTTATCAGGAAATTTCCAGCGTGAAGGCCGCAAAGGCCGGTTTCTGAGACGCGATCAGGCGTTCGACCACGTCCCGACTCAGTTTAACATCACTGTCGCTCATGCGCAGCTTAACGGTAAATTGACAGGCGTCCCGGCTCTCAATGATTTCCGGTTTGACGCCAAAGTACAGTTGCAGCAGACGCTCCAGCCCGATCTTCGTGCCCCGGCGGAAAAACAGCCAGCCGATCTGATCCATGATCTGGCGCATCCGGGCTTCGGGCAGTTCGGGCCGCAGCAGCAGATCGAACCAGCTTGCCATCCAGCGCAGCCATTCCTGTGGGGCGACTTCCGGGGACAGGTACAGATCGAAATTATCGACCATCCACACCAGCGGCGCGAACATCGACTCAAAGATGAGCAGGTAATGCCCCATGAAATCATGTTCTTCGTAGATGGCCGGCAGATACTGCATCCATGTGCTTTTATCCGGTGGTCGGGGAACCCCTACAATATAGCCCTGCGAGTCGTAACCATTGACCCGGCTGAGGCTTTTGTCTTTCTGAGCGGCGACCATATAGGCCCTGGCGCGCTCGAATTCTGGCATGACATCCAGACCTTCAATCCGCTCGATAGGGGCAGGTTCCGGCTCTGGCTCCTGTATGGGGGCAGGTTCACGCCGGCGGCGCGTGGGGGCCGGCTGAGGCTCCGGTTCGGGAGGCGGCTCCGGCTTTTCATCACGCGGCGGCTCTGGTGGGGGTTCCGGCTCACGTTTGACGGTGCGGACTTCCGGCTCCGGCTCTGGTTCCGGGGGGGGTGGCGGCGCAGCTTTCGCTTCGATGATTTCCATCAGCGTCAGGGCGAACGGCCCGGCGCCAACAGTATCCCCCACCGCCAACTGCTGCGGTGAATTAGGGTCAATACGATTTTCGTTCAGGCGTGTGCCGTTGCTGCTGCCCAGGTCTTCGACAAACACGCGGCCATTCTGAATATACAGGCGCAGATGTTTACGGCTGATCTGCGCGTGGCCCAGCACCAGATCATTGCCACCCACGCGCCCCACCGTCACCTCGGCGTCGGGTGTCACCGTGATCTGTTCCTGCGGGGCGTCCGGCCCGCTGATTCGAAAGACGGCTTTCATCTCGTCAGCCATGCTTATTCCTCACGCACGTCGTGATCGTGCGAGACGATCACGCCCTGGGCCGAAAGCGCGATCTCGCTGACTTCATCAATCCGGGTGAACTGGCCGTCCTGATAAATGATCGGGAACAGGCGCACCGAGCGCACAAAGTCCACACCCGGAACGGTGAGCAGCGCGGCCATAATGTCCGAGGTGAACAGATCACGCCCGAACGGCCAGCCGTGACCCTCTGGCCCGCCGGTCAGCGGGTTGAGAAACTGGAATAATCTGGCGCGCACCCGTTCGCGCACAGTTTCGCCATTCTCGAAGCGGCTGGCGCGGAAGCGCACCATCGTCTGCACCCACTGATAAGTCGGTTCGGTGACTTCCAGTTTGGTCGAAAGCAAACGGCGCTCGTCAAGGTGGGTTTCGATACGTTCGCGCACTTCGTCAGAAAGTGTCAGGTTCTCCGGCGGAATGTAGATCGCGGGGTTGGCAACTTTCGGGATCACCACCACCTTGATTTCACCGGCCTGGGTAAAGGGTGGCTGCAAGCAGTACACACGCCCGGTATCCCCCGGCGCGGCGGCGGCTGCCAGATACTCGAAATCGGCAGTGGTGACGGCGCGATGCAGGGAGCGCAGATAACCGGGCACGCGGTTCTTGGCGTTTTCCAGGTCTTCGGCGTCCTGCCCGCCTTTGGCTGGCTGCCGGTTCGCCACGCGGTCCACATGCGCCAGTGAAGTCTTCAGCACATTGAGCGTACCCTTGCCCACGTTACCGTCCAGCCCGCCGCCATAACGATAGCTGCGCATCACCAGCATGGCATTGCGCGCAGGCACTTTTCCAAAACGGTGAATCGAACCGTCCCGCTGCGGCAGCGCCGGCCCCAGGCGAATCTCGCCGGATTGGCTGTCCAGGGTGTAATGCGGGTCTTCCTTGCCGGAATCGGAAAAGTCGCTGACTTCTTCCCAGATTTCGTCCGGGGTCCCTTCCGGGCGCACCACCAGACGTTCGCGACCCAGACGCGGCACAACGGGTGTATGCGCCAGATAAAAACGCTGGCCGGGCGAGCCATCCGAACGGCCCAGAACCTCGTCATGCACGGTGGTGACATTGGTGGTGTCGATGGTGATGCCCCACGATTCTGTCACCAGTTTTTTGACCAGCGGGCTTTTATCATAGACGTGCATGTCCTGCTGCGGGGCCAGGCGGCAGCGCAGCCAGTAGGCTTTTTTGTTGTCGCGTTCGCCTTCCTGCATGGGTGGCAGATGCAGGCGCACGATCCCACTTACGTTGAAACCGCCGGTTCCATCATAATCCACTTCACAGGCCGACCAGGGCGTGGTTTCATCCCGGCCCAGCACTTCCCATACATAGGGCGGGTTGGTCGGGTCAATGCCCGCGCCCTCGGCCCGGTCCACTTCCAGGTCGATGCCCAGCAGGTGATTGCTCAGGTCGTCGGTGAAACCGAGATAAACCACATCACCGGTGGTGGGCGGGTCGGACTCGAAGACCCGGAAGGCTTCAAGACCTTTTGCCAGCGCTGTCAGGTTGTGCGAACGAAACTGCTGAGAGCCGCTTGCGCCGCGTGTCAGCACATACTTCAGGGTTGGCAGGCGGATGATGGCTTCAATATCGGTGCTGAAGGTGATGGCCGGTTCGGTTTCGGTGCGGGTGGTCGCCACTTCGCTGCCGGCCGGAATGGTGATAGGTTGTTCAGCCGGGGCCGACAGCCAGAATGTCACCGGGGCCTGGGCAGGACGCGGCTCATCCAGCTTCATCCCGATCAGTTCCATGAACTTGATGAAGTGCTTGTCCGGCACACGGTTCAGCCGGTACAGGATAATGTCGGTCATCCAGGCGAACAGCTCAATGAGCGTCATGCCCGGATCACTCAGATTATGGTCCGTCCACTCTGGCGTATACAGCGGAATGCGCTGGATCGCTTCGGCGACAATATCAGGGAATGACCGGTCATCTAACCGGGGTGCTTTGAATCCCATACAGAGATGCCTCCCTATGCCGGTGTCAGGTAAAAGGGATAAACCATGCTGCGTTTATCGTGGGTCTGTTTGATCTCGTACACGATGTTGATGAGCATCTTGCCGTCGTAATCGACCACATCCTCGCGGGGGTCATCAGTTCCCGGTATGGCGCGTACTTCGATCAGGCGAATGCGCGGTTCCCAGCGGGTGAGCGCCTCGGTGACGTAACGTTCGATGATGGCCGCTGTCTGGTCATTGGCCGGCCAGAAGATCAGCTCATGAATGGGGCAGCCAAAATCCGGGTGCATCACCCGTTCGCCGGGCGCAGTGTGCAGGATGATATAAATCGCCTGTTTGATGTCGGTGTCGGCGTCCACCATCGACACCCGGTTCCGATCATTGAGATGTGGCGGGAAAGCCCAGCCTCGCCCCAGAAAACCGCTCATCCAGATAGCCCCCTGTAACTCATGTCTCAATAAGACTTTACCAAATTCCAACAAACTTTGCTGTACGCTCAGTTGATATTGACCACCGCGCCTTTGAGCGTTAGCGGGCCTGTCGCCGTGACTTCCACGTTGCCCATGCCGGATACTTTGACGTTGCCTTTGGAATTGATGGTGATATTGCCGGTGCTGTCGATGTCCATGTTGCTGCTGGTCGTGACTTTCATGCTGGTACTGGTTTTGACTGATATTTCATCTTTCGACTCAATCGACAGCTTATTGGTCTTGGCATCCAGCTTGATGGTCGTACCCTTCTGAGCATCCACAATTTCGATGTACTGTTCGCTGGGGCCATCGACCATTTTGATCACATGCCCCTCGCGTGATTTCATCATGCGCACTTCGGATTTGTTGCTTTTTACTGCCGTACCCCAGTCCTCCGGCGGTTTGTCCTTGCCGTTCCAGAGTGTGCCGATAATGTAGGGGCGGTTGAAGTCGCCATGTTCAAAGGCGACCAGCACCTCGTCACCGACTTCGGGCATCCACAGGAAACCCCGGTTGTTGCCCGCGCCGATGGTGGCGACCCTGGCCCAACCCGTTTTTTGGGTGTCATCCAGCCAGGGATAGCGCAGTTCCACGCGGCCTTTATTCTGGGGGTCGTTGATGTTGTCCACAATGGCCGGGACGACGCCGTTCCAGAAACGGTCCGTATCGCTGAATTCGGACTGGCTTTCAATCAGGTCCGTCATCAGCCGGGGGCGCACACCCTGCACGGTGAATTCCGTCTCGTAGCCTTCCGGTGAATAGATGTGCCGGGCAGCAGAGATCACGTACTGGCCCGAAAACTTCTTGCTGATCTTGTTAATGGTGACTTTGACCCCGGCTTTCAGGTTGGGGTTGCCCACCGCCACGCCGTCGGCCTCGATAAACCCGGCGTTGATTTCATCCAAAAGGGCCTGGGCCAGCAGGTCGGCTTCGCGCTGGGTATACACAGGCCGCCGCACGATGATTTCCTCGGTTTTGCCCGGAATTTTGCTGGCCGCCTGCGCCCCTTTGCCCATGTCGACTTTCGGGGAAGCTTCGGTGGATGACGCCTGCCCGATAATTTCCTTTTTCTTTTCAGGGTCCCAACCGCGCACTTTCACCGCTGACACCTGCCGCCAGACGGTCATACGCGGTTTGAAGGCGCGCAGTTCCTTACCCCATTCCAGCGTGGCCGAGCCGCGTGCGCCTTTGGGTTTGCGGAAGTAAAGGTCGTTATCTTCGACAAAGACCTCATAACCCACCCGCTGGGCGCGTTGCAGCAGAAACTCCATGTCCGTCTGGCTGTGCTGGTAGACATAATCATATTTCTGGCCGGGGTCCTCGACTTTTGGCGAAAGACCGTGTTCGCCAGCAATCTTCTTGACCATGTCGCCGTCAGTCATATCTTTGTAAACTTTAATATTCGTATTGCGGTTCAGCCGGTGGCCCTTGCTGTAACCCCGCACGGTCAGGGTCGCGGCGATTTCACGCCCGAAATTGGGTTCGATGGCGGTGATTTCGCCCTTGAATACCTTGATGGTTGTGGAACTGGTTTCATCCTGCGGAAGCTGAACCTCAATCTCTTTTCCGACCTCAAATGGCCCGCTGTCCATCAGATCAAAATTGTCGGTATCGTTGAAGTGCATAATCACCATATCGGGCAGATGCAGACTCGAATCCACCACCACCTCAATGAGGTTGTCCATCCATTTGTGATCGAGGTTGCTGCCGCCGACCTTCACTGCAATCTGGTCGGTCCACTGTAATCCGGGTTGTGGCATGGCGAATGTTAACTCCCAGGTAAGTTGATGTTTTGACCGGGCAAGAGCTTCTGCGGATTATCCATATTATTGGCTTCGGCAACCTTACGCACATCATTGGGCGACATATTGTTGGCTGCCAGCACCGCATCCAGACGCGATGACGAATTCGCTGTGGCGACAATAGGCGCGGCCACTGTGGATGTGGGGATCGACGGGGTCTGCGGCCCGTAATCGTCAATGTCGATCATCTGCTCCAGAGTCAGGTCGACTTCGCAGCGCAGCGGCGTCCCGCGATCATCGAACAGCAGGAACTTCTGCGACATGTTGGTCAGCACCGCTTTGAAATACAGCCGCCCCCATGAAAAGGCCACTTCGGGCGGCGAGCTTTTGTCCGACTGAGCATGGCGGGTGCTGTCATCCACCATCATCAGTTTCCACAGCTTGTCGGTAAAACTGCGCACATCGGTCCCGGTGTGCAGGGTATCGAAGAACACCTTCAGCTTAAGCACCTGCGATCCACCCTGCTTGAAACGCACTTCTGGGGTGTTCGTGCCTTTGCCGGCTTTCTTCTCCCACTGGTTCTGCTTGGTCAGGGTGTATTCGAAGGGGTTGAACATACATTCCACTTCGTCACCCGATGTGACGTTGATAATTTTGGCAGGCTGCAAACCGCCTCTGGTCAAAGCCATCGTTCAGGCTCCTTCTAAACTCAATGCCGGGTACGCCGTTCCTGCTCGATCCGCAGGCGATCCCGCAGAACTTTGTAGACTTCACGCGCCATCTTGTCGACATCGGCCCCGCCACCAGCCTGCTGGCTGCCACCTTCATCCTCTGCCGGGGCATTTTCACCCCCACCGCCGGTCTCACCAGTGGTTCCCATGTCGGACGTGGTGGTGGTCGTTGCGGTGGAAGACTGCCCACCGCCAAACGGGTCGGTATCGAACCCCATATTCTCCAGCATCTGCTGCGTGTCAGGGGGCATTGTGCCGCCGGACCCGCCTGATGCTGGACCACCTGTCGCGCCGGATGAAGGCGGCGAAACGGGGGCAGTTTCCGAAACCTTGCCGGGGAAACTCTCGCCCGATTTGGCCGGAAAGCTGCCCAATAGGCCGCCCAAAGTGCCCTTACCACGCATTTCTGGCGGCAGGACCTTGCCGTCCAAAGGTACGCCCTTGCTGTCCAAAGGTACGCCCATAGGGCCCACATCGCCCCCAGGGTCGATCAACGGTACACCCATAGTACCCTTACCACCCAGATCTGGTGGAATAACCTTGCCATCTGTTCCGGGGATCGTACCCTTGGCTCCCATCGGCGCGCTGGGCGGGAACATCCGGCTGATGTGGGTCTGCGGGGCGGCCTGGTTAATGCGCGGGGTGTCTTCCAGCCTGTACCCAACGGCGGGTGATT
>CAZKIB010000275.1:7219-7625 GCA_964552425.1 uncultured Anaerolineaceae bacterium
CGGACTTCCGGCAGGCGGGTTCACGGCTGAAGTACTCCGCTGGACACTGCCCTGGGTTGGCCCACTGGTGGGCGCTGCCGAAGCGCCTCTCGATGACGGGGCAGCGGGCGGGTTCGCGCTCGAACGCGCCAGGGTTGGCCGGTTTGCCGGCGAAGCATCCCCACCGGACGGTGTCTCTGACGATGACCCTGTATCCGCAGCGGGCTGTGAAGGCACAGACCAATCGGAAGGCGGAGTTGATGGCGCGGCATCATGATCATAGGACGCGGGTGAGGCCGGACGTCGCATGACCGGGCGTTCTGACGCCGCTGGAGATGTGCGCGGCGGGGTGTCCACCGTATCCATTGGCTGGGTATCGGCAAATTCATCCACGCCGTCATCGTCAAAATATTCGATACTCTGCGGA
>CAZKIB010000275.1:7635-8165 GCA_964552425.1 uncultured Anaerolineaceae bacterium
GGGTCGCTGGAATAGGAAAAAGTGTCGCGCTGCACGGGTGGCACATTCCGCGAGGTCGGCGTGCGCTGTACGCTGCCAGTCGACGGCGGTTGAGTCGTCGCAGATGGGGCCGGGTGCGGCGTCTGAGCCTGGGTCGCCTGAGCCGGGCGTGATGGCGTGCCCTGCACACCTGATGTGGGCGGCTGTGGCTGCGCCGGCGGCGTCGGATTCTGCGGCGGCTGCCCCCGGAATTCGGTGGGGTCAACTGGCGCGGTGAATGTCTCCGGGGCGGCAGGTGTGGGGCTGGCTGTCCGGCGCATCACGGGCGGCTGATCTGCTGCTGGCGGTGCTGGCGCGCTGGATTCAGGCGCGGGTGAAGCCGGCCGGATCGCCCGGCTGATGGCCTCTTCCGGTGACGCCGGCCGCGTGTAGGGCGCTGTGGATGCGCTGGCGGGGGCGTCGGGCGCTGCGCTGCGCTGCACCGGTGAGGGCGCTGCGGGTGAAGCCGCTGGACTCGCGGACGATGGGCTGCTGGTCGCCGGTGGTTCGGT
>CAZKIB010000276.1:0-5995 GCA_964552425.1 uncultured Anaerolineaceae bacterium
GGGAGCGCTTGAGGCCCAGCGTGCGCGGTTCATTATTGACCAGCGCCAGCATCTGAATGCTGAAGGTGCTCTGTAACTGGCTGTATTTGTAAAGCTGGTTGAGGACCTTGAGCGGCTGTGCCCCGCGCCGCAGTTCAACTACCAGCCGCATCCCGCGCCGGTCCGATTCATCGCGCAGGTCGCTGATCGCGTCAATGCGACCCTCGCGCACCAGCGAAACGATGCGCTCGATAATGCCCGACTTGCCAACCTGATAGGGAATCTCGGTGAAGATAATCCGGTGGCGTTCGTCTTTGGTTTCTTCCAGTTCATAACGCGCCCGCACGACCACCCGGCCCCGCCCGGTGGCATAGGCTTCCTTCAGCCCATCATCGGCCACAATGATCGCGCCGGTGGGGAAGTCCGGGCCTTTGACAAACTCCATGAGTTCATTGACAGAAATATCGTCCATGCGCTCGAAGTTGTCGATCAGGTAGACAATGGCGTTCGCCAGTTCGCGCAGGTTGTGCGGCGGGATATTGGTCGCCATGCCCACTGCGATGCCGCTGGCCCCGTTCAGCAGCATATTCGGCAGTCTCGCCGGCAGCACTTCGGGTTCCTGCTGGGTCCCATCGTAATTGTCCACAAAGTCGACAGTGTTCATGCTGATGTCGACCAGCAGTTCCTCGGCGATGCGCGCCAGCCGCGCTTCGGTGTACCGCATGGCCGCCGGGCTGTCGCCGTCCACGCTGCCAAAGTTGCCCTGCCCATCAATCAATGGGTAGCGCAGTGAAAAATCCTGCACCATGCGGGCCATCGCGTCGTAAACTGCGCTGTCGCCGTGCGGGTGATATTTACCCAGTACATCGCCGACCACGCGGGCGCTCTTTTTGTACTGCGAGTTGTAGCGCAGGCCCATTTCGTGCATGGCGAACAGAATGCGGCGGTGAACGGGTTTGAGTCCGTCGCGCGCATCCGGCAGGGCACGCGCTACGATCACGCTCATAGCGTAATCGAGGTAGCTGCCGCGCATCTCCTCATTGATGTTGATAGGCCGGATAATTCCGATTTCATCCATAGGCAATACGCGCACTGCGGGGCTGCATCCACCGGCAGCGCCGATCTCCTTTCACTGGGTTTCTGATTGTCAGAGTCTTCGGCAGTTGACGTTCATCGTCTCGATAGGGTGCAACACAGGGGAGACTGATGGTTGAACAATTGACATCCAGCACCCATACCAATTAGCGTCCATAACATCTATGATTATACTGGAAATTGCGTAAAAAGGCGAGTGCAGGCTTTCATGTATCCCAAACACTAACACTGTTATCCCAACTTTCTTGGGATAACCCACACTTGGGGAAACCAAAAGGAACCCTTTATGCGCCGGGTAATCCTGATGCCTGACGACAGGATGGTGGAAGAAGCATACGAAACAATCATGAGGCCGTTCCCCTGATGCGGATACTATCACATAATATCTTTGTTCTTAGTTTCATCACCACAATTTGCATGAACCCCTTCACGACGGTGAACGGTCAGCAGGAGCAATCAGTGGAGATTTCATTTTTTCTTGATTATGAAATTTTCTCTGATTATGTGGACTCGTATTTCCTGACCTTAGAAGAAGAACTATTTCAACACAACATAATCAGTTATCGAAACAATGAAACACCAGCCAGCCAATCTGATTCGATACAGGTTGAAATCTGGTTTGACACAAATTTTAATGGTGAGCGTATTGCTGAATCACTTTCCATAGAATTCAAGGTAAACCGAGACGTCCTTTTCCAGATTTCACCTTTGCTTCAAGACACTGTCCGAGAGATATTTACTGCGCCCGAAGATGAGGCGGCTCGTTTATCCACTGCCATCGTCTTGTATGGTTTCAATCGTTGTGCTGAAGCAGTTCCATATTTGATTGATTTACAGATAAGTGCAGACCTGAGCCGACAGGCCAATCTATATCTCGGAAACTGTGCGTTAGTACAAGAAGATTATCCAGCAGCGATAGAGGCGTTTGAGGCCATACTTTTTGATCCTGGCGGATCTCCATTCACCGCTGTTGCGGCTAAGCTTGCCTGGAGTTATTTGCAACTTGGGCAACACGAGAAAGCTTTTGAAGTTATTGATTTAGACGTCAACGATGAATGGGCTTCTGTGGCCGGCAAAGCGCAGGCTTTGTCCAAACGCGCGCAATTTAACGCCTTAATCTCAAATCACAATGCTGCGATTGATGACATGAACACCGCTATTGCGCTCACGCCACACGAACCTGATCTCTATATCCTGCGCGGACAGATTTACCTGAACCTGTATGAGTGGGACAAATCGCTCGAAGATTTTAACACGGCCATCGAACTCGCGCCGGATTATGCTGAAGCCTATTTCCAGCGCGGGGTGCTGTATTATTCCATTTTGCAGACCGGGCAGGAACTCCGCGAAGAAGCGCTGGCAGACTTCCGGCACTATCTCGAACTTGCGCCCGATGGCCCATATGCGGTTCAGGCGCGGGATTACGCGGACAAAATCGAGGCGGAACTGGCCGCGTTAGAGGGGTAGAAATGTTTTTATGGGCGGGACTTGCAGCCTGCAAAATGAACCGCTGTGAACCTCTATAGCTCTGTTCGGGGGTTCCAGAATGGGACCAGCCGGGTGTTCTGAACGCCCGGCAGCGCTCCCTACAGAATAATCCGCTGTGTCACCAGCAGCAGCGCCAGCCCCAGCACCAGCACGTTCATAAAAAAGAAGATCGACAGGAACATCCGCTCCACAGCCGTCATGCCCAGAAAGCGGGAGTCGCTCGTGCTAACTTCGCGCTCCACCAGCCGGGGGTCTTCTTCCTCTTCAAATTCCTCAAAGTCATTTTCCAGCGCGTCACGACGCAGATCGTCCAGCATAATCCACACTCCTTACCAGCATTTGAGTTCCAGAATAGTCCAGATCACCCTGCCTGTCAATTTGTGGTCCATTCTCAAGTGTGTAGCCTGATCTATGGTCTGCACTTTTTCCCCCTCGCCATCGAATGGAGAAGTGCAGGGGGCAGGTGTCTGCCTGTTCCCGCCTGTTTTTCAGGCAGATCAACTCGCTCGCAGCCAGTGTTCATTAAGCAGCCGAAACAGAATTTCTTCCTGCTGGCCGCTGTCGCTGATTTGAACCAGTGCGCGCAGTTGATAGATGCCTTCGAGTGTCGTTTCTGGTGTAACTGAGGCCACCACCCGGCTCACCCCACGCGGCCCGCTGTTATAGCGCTGATAAGCCAGCGTGCGCACCGCCTCATCACGGGTATCATACAGCGCCAGAAAACCGGCTTCGTCCCCCCGCTGGATCAGTTCATCTTCCAGCGCCAGCCGCCATGTCAGAAAATCGCGCCAGTCCAGGTTGGCCTGCGCCAGGGAGGTCGTCCCGGCAGCGGTGTTCAATGCACTGGCATCCGCTTCCGGCCCCAGCGCACTCAGCAGCGCGCCCACCGCCGCATCGCCATAATTCTGCGCCAGACTGCTCAGAAGAAATGTGTTCGTGTTGATGGCGACAAAGCGCCCCACCAGCCACGATATGATGGATGAGCGCAGATAAAACGCATCGGCGGGGTAAACTGGCTGCAAGTTGTTCGAGACTGCCGCGACCAGCCGCTCCGCGATCAGGTTCGCCAGTTCGAATTGCAGCGAAAAATCGAAGGGATTGTCCATGCGCGCAAGCTGTGTATACGGGGAACGCACCCGCAGCAGCCAGGGATCATCCGGCGACCAGTCATTTTTCAGGCCGGGGTCCGGCAGAATTTCCACGCGCAGCGCCGGTAACGTGGGGCACGTCAGGCTGGCGCAGGCGCTTTGCAGCCATGTCGTCAGTGTGGTTTGCAGCGACCCGGCAAAGGCTTTATCCACCCCCTGATAGCGGATCGTCAGGGTTTCACTTTCCAGGGTGTCCGCCTCGCCCCAGAAGGTGTAATCCGCCGGGACATGCCGCCAGCCATCCTCATAGCGCCAGTAGAACCACGTCTGAATGTAGGGCGCGCCTTGGACAATCTCCTGCACCTGCACCCGCGCGCGGTTGTCATCGACGACAACATCGAGAATCTGACCGGTCAGTTGAATATCCCCTTGCAGTTTCAGCGCCTGATAACTGCCGAAGGCTTCCTGCTGCGCCGCCAGCCATGCGGTAGTCGCGCTGCGTTGAAAGTTGAGGAAAGCCTGCTCGTCACCGATGCGCAGTGTGGCGACCTCGGCGTCCACCGTGTCACGCAGAGCCTGTTCGACCTGTGCGTCCACCTGTTCCAGCCGCAGCACCACCGCCCCGACCACCCCCGCGATCATTGCCAGCAGAATCAGCGGGATAAACAGGATCATCAAACGCCGTCTTCGCCGCTGGCGGCGGGTTTCCGGGTCTTCACCGCTGGTTTGCTGAATATTTCTCTGTTCGGATTCAATTTCCCAGTCCAGACGCAGGCTCATAGGCTATCCCATTACCAGATCACCGGCTGTCACCCGTTCAAGTTTGCCCGCTGTACTGCGTACCAGCAGCGCGCCCTGTGCATCCACACCTTCAGCCAGGCCATGAACCCCGCCAATCGTGACCATCTGGCCGGGGGTGGACAAACGCGCCTGCCATGCCTCGAACAACTCCGGCGTACTCAAACGTCTGTACCAGTCGTCGACCCGTTCCAGCAGCATGGCGATCAGTTCCGCGCGGTCCAGACGGCGGCCCACAGCAGTCTCCAGGCTGATCGCGGTGTTTTCCAGTTCTGTATTGCGGAAATCCACGCGCACGTTCACACCCATCCCCAGCACCGCGCCTGCTAAGCGGCTGCCATTCCACTCGGCTTCAGGCAGCACGCCGGAGACTTTCAGGCCGTTGACCTGCACATCGTTCGGCCACTTGATCGCCACATGCGCCGCGCCGATCTGTTCTGCCATTTCGGCAATCGCCAGCGCGCCGAGCATACTCAAACGCGGCAGATTGTCTGTGGTGGGATGTAAAATCACAGAGACAGCCAGCGCGACACCCGGCGGCGTGTGCCAGGTGCGCCCCTGCCGGCCGCGCCCGCTGATCTGTTCGTCGGCGATCACCACCGCGCCATCGGATGCGCCCGCGCGCAGCCAATCCCGCGCCAGGTCGTTGGTGCTGCTGGCCTGTTCATAAAAGCGCACCGGGCGGGGCGCAAGCAGCGTTTCGAGTCGTTCACGGCTCAGGGTCAAGGCAAATCCCTCTTCTCAAGCAGAGTGCCTGATTGTAACATGGCTGGCGATTAGCTGTATGGTGAATTCGCGTGGTATGCTCAATGGATCATCTGTGGACACCCTGGCGCATGGCTTACATTCGCGGTGAGAAAAAGCCCGTAACCGGCTGTATTTTCTGCAACAAAATACACGGCGATGATGATGCCGAACAGGTCATCGCCCGGTCAGCCTATGTGTATGTCACCCTCAATCGCTACCCCTATAACAACGGCCATGTCATGGTCGTGCCCTATGAGCATGTCGAAACGCAGGAGAGCCTGTCCGAAGCCGCGCTGACCGATTTGATGTTGACCACGAACCGGACACTGGCCGCCCTGCGGAAACTGTATAATCCGCCAGCGTTTAATCTGGGCGCGAATATCGGCGCGGCAGCCGGGGCCGGCATCGCCGAGCATTATCATTTTCACATCGTCCCGCGCTGGCCGGGTGACGCCAACTTTATGACGACGATTTCTGAAACCCGCGTGGTCCCTGACACGCTGGATAACACCTACCGCGAACTCAAAGCCATCTGGCAGCAGTTATTTTCGGACTGAGCTTTACGGAACGGTCAGCGTCGTCAACCGGCAGGCATTGTCCGGGCAGTCTGCTTCCAGCCTCGCCGGATAGAGCGTGCTGTACCAGCCGATATACACCGGGTATTCGCCGGGTTCCAGCGGCTGCGCGTTGGTCAGCAGATGTTCGCTGACGAAACGTTCGCCAGCCTGCCAGTAGCGGGTGGGCAGCGGCGGCGGGGCATCCCCCTGCGCCACCACCACATTGTCACCACCCGGCTGGTA
>CAZKIB010000276.1:6020-7484 GCA_964552425.1 uncultured Anaerolineaceae bacterium
CCAGCACGGTGAAGTCTTCCGTCATCACGCCGGTGGTTTCCCAAAGCAGGCGCAGCACATTCCCCTCCAGCGTGTAACCCAGCAGCCGGATCGTGCCGCCAAAATCCACTGGTTCGCTGGTTTCTTCAACAGTTGATTCGGTATCATCGCCGGAAATAAACCCGCCGCCAGGGAAGATCACGCTGCCAAGCGGCTGGCCGTCGGCATCCACCGGGTCCACGCTGAAGCCTTCCGGGAATTTCCACCAGCCAACATGTACCCGCAGCGGCCAGTGCCCCTCCACATCATCCGGGATGCGTACGGGGTAAAAATCCGGGTAGATCACGCCGGGTTCCCAGGTGGTGGTGCGCAGGCTGCCATAACCGGGATAACTCGGCACGCTGGCGATGATTTCATCAGCCGGGTTCAGCAGGCGGATAAACATGCTGTAATCCAGTTCGGAGCGCTGTCGTGGCTTCCAGTACAGCGTGACCGGGACAGACTCATCCGGCCCAAAGCGCTCCTGCGGTGTTTCGTAGCCGATCAGTTCCACGTCCCCAAAGCGGGCGTAGATGGGTGTCGCCGAAGCGGGCAGGGCATCCAGCGGGTCAGGCGGCGCGTATTCGGGAATCAGCGTGATAAACGGCGCAGCCAGCGCGAAAGCCCCCAGCGGCGCGGCGATGAGCGGGGCAGGGAAACGCAGGCTGCTTAACCCCAGCGCCAGCAGCGTACTCCCCGCCGCAATGAACGGAAACAGCAAACGTCCCTGCGAGGCAGAAGTCTGCATCGTCCATGAAATCAGACTGACCGCGCCAATCGCCAGAAACAGTACCAGCAGCGCGACTCGGATAATCTGTTCTGTATGGCGTCGACTGCGCCACAGATGCACCAGTACGCCCACCGCCCCAAGAGCCGCCACCGCATCCATGATCCGGTAAAACGGCTGTACGGTGAACACATTGAACCAGCCGAACAACCCCCAGTAGCTGATGCGCAGGCCCTCAAATTCTTCGGTGAGCATCTCCTGCCAGGTGGGAGCGGGCCGCCTGCCAAAAATATCCAGCATCCGCTGCGTGCCAAACAATTCGCCGTACAGCACCACATTGCGAGCGTACCACCAGCCTGCCAGCGCCGCCCAGCAGCCCCCCACAACCACGCCGAAGGTGATAAAACCGCGCCAGTCCTGCCGCTTATAGACCAGCCACAGTGCCGCCAGGCCGATCACCGGCAGCAGCACCAGCCCGCTCAGTTTGCTCACTGCCGCCAGCGCTGCCAGTATGCCGATCAGCCAGCTTCGCCGCGTATGAAACCCATCCCGCAGCATTACCAGCATCTGCCAGATTACGACGCTGTTGAGCGCCGTCACCAGATTGTCGTTGTTGACCGAGGCCGCGATGAAGATGAACTGGGGGTTGAACGCGGTCAGCGCACCAGCCAGCAGCGCGATGGTCGGGCGATCCGGCACGATCAGCCGCGCGCTGAAAT
>CAZKIB010000276.1:7495-8030 GCA_964552425.1 uncultured Anaerolineaceae bacterium
CACTGCGCCGAGCAGCGTGCTGAACAGCCGCACAACACGCGCTGCCAGTTCAGTCCCGCGCAGTTTGGGCGGGTAGGGTAGGTCATGCAGCATAAAGTTTTTGTTGCCGGCTTCACCCGGATCGCCGATGATGGCGTGCGGGTTCGACTCGCGCTCATCGTAATCGCTGCGGTCAAACGGCGCAATCAGCGCAGCGGCGATAGCATAATACAGCGGGGGCTGGCTGCCTTCCTGACCATAGCCGTAGGGCCGGGGCTGGCCGACGATCTGCACCGGCAGTGTGCCCGTGACGTTGATAAAGTGGGCCATGCCGAAATGATTCCACTCATCCGGCGATTCCCAGATGGGTACAGCATAGTTATAAACGAGCGCCAGCAGAACATAGGCGATCAGCAGCCAGCGGAGGGGCAGGGGCATGTGTCTCATGCGGCGAAAATGTAGCGCCGAAAACTGCTTCCGTCAATCAGCACTATTCCATAATAGGACTTTCGCTTGATGAATAAAAAAGCATATCATGGAAGGCATGATAACCAAA
>CAZKIB010000277.1:0-7945 GCA_964552425.1 uncultured Anaerolineaceae bacterium
GGCGCTATCTCCCGGCCCGCGCGCGGCGATCAACCGGCTGCGACGTTTTGAAAAGGCGTTTCGCCAGCACATAAGTCTCTAAATTTCGCATCGTGCGCCGAAGATCACGCAGCAGCGACTCCAGTTCCACACCACAGGCGGCGGCAATACTGCGCGGGTCTTCGCCGAGCAGATAGTAACGGATGACAATTTCCTGTTTGCGCGGGGGCAAACCCTGCACCGCCTGACGGACTAAAGCCGCATATTCACGCAGGGTATCTTCTTCGATGTGCCCGTCTTCGGGGGAATGCTCGTACAACCCCAGCCGGTACATGATATGATCCAGCAGCGTCTCGTGTTCCGGCTCATTAAAGGCCACATCCAGCGGCGGCTGACGGCGGCTCAGGCTGTAAATGCGCATCAGGGCGATGCTGCGCAGCCAGTGATAAAGCTGCCCTTCCCCACTGTATTCCAGTTCGTCTTCCTTCAGCACACATTCCAGAGCGGCCAGCCAGGTCTGCTGTTCCACGTCCCCGGCCCATTCTGCCGGCAGGCCGCGTTTGTTTAAGGATTTCTGAATATCGCTCACCAGGGGCACCCGATACAAAAGAATAAGTTGGTCCCAGGCGCTCTGGTAGCCCAGTCTTAGTTGTTCAATAAACCTTCTTTCACTGCTTTCTGCCTCGCTCATCTCGACCCACAACTTTCTGTCTCAAACGGACTGCGCGGGTACACCCTCCCCTGAAAGGTGTCATAATCATCTTTCCCTACTCATTAATGTGCATTACACCCCATTACGGACAAATCTCTATGAAACCTTTCTCTATCCTCAATTAAACAATGAATATGCTCTATTACATTGATTTAGAATTGATCTAATCAATCCTGTCCATCCTCCCCTGCCCCACCCCATTTCTGTCACCCCTTATCTACAGTCTACACAGGAGTTTCAATCCATCGTTTAATCGCCCGTTGGCCGACGGATAACAGCAGCCCTATCGTGTGATAAGTGGTCAGAATCGCTATAAGACGGTAGATTCTCCCCGGCTTTGGAGCCTGGTCTCAGTGATTAAACGTCCACAGCCGCGTTTCATCACACAAAAACTGAACGCTGAACCCGGCTCGTTTGTTCCCACATCAAAGGATCAACCGGTATGACCCAACCCTGGCGCGGCATTTTCCCGATAGTGGTGACACCCTTTACCGAAAGCTGTGCGCTGGACGAAGCCGGACTGCGGCGCATCGTGCGCTTCAGCATCGAAGCCGGCGCGCATGGACTGGTCGGCCCGGCCAACGCCAGCGAATTCGCCACGCTTTCGGACGATGAACGCAAGCGCTGGATTGACATTGTGGTGCATGAAACCGGCGGCCAGATTCCTGTGATCGCCACGACAACCAGCGGCCATGCCCTGCCCGCTGCTGCCCTCAGCCGATATGCGCAGGATTCGGGCGCGGATGGAATCATGGCGATGCCGCCGCACATCGTTCACCCGGATGCCGCCGGCTGTTACGCCTACTATCAGACGGTCTCCGACGCCATCAACATCCCCATCTTTGTGCAGAATTACATCGGGCCGGTGGGCACGCCCATGAGCGCGGAACTGCTGGCACGCATGTGCCGCGAGATCGAGCATGTCGACTACATCAAGGAAGAGACCCTGCCCTCTTCACGCAGGGTTATCGAGACGATCAAAGCTGCCGGGGATGCCTGCAAGGGTGTGTTCGGCGGACAGGGCGCGATCTATCTGCTGGATGATTACCGGCGCGGCTCCACCGGGAATATGCCCGCCTGCCAGGTGGTGGACGCCCACGTCGCCATCTGGAACCGGCTGGAAGCCGGCGATGAAGCCGGGGCGCGCGAGGGGTTTAACCGCCTGCTGCCGCTGATCAACTATGAACGGCAGTACGGTGTCGCGCTCTATAAGGAAGTGCTGTTCCGGCGCGGGATCATCCAGACCACCACCTGCCGCCTGCCCAACGCGGTGGTGCTGGATGAGTATGACAAGGCCGAACTCGACGCGATCCTGGCGGATGTATCAGCCCTGTTCAGCGTATAAACAGGAGTATTGTAGTCAGAAATCTGGGTCAGAGAGGGTCAAGGCCATACTGCTCACGGAGAATATCGCCGCGAATGTCACGCCCACGTTCCATCAGTTCTTCCAGCGTGACACCTTTAGCTTTTAACGCTCTGCCAATTTCATCCAGAGCGGACAGAGCGGCTGCTTCTCTGGGCAAAACGACCAGCCCCTGCTCCGTTTCGACAATGGCGACCTCATCACCCTGTTCCAGTCCGTATTTTTTGAACCACTCAATCGGTAAAGTCAGGCCCGCCGCGTCAATCTTAATCGTATTTCTGGTTTGCATGGCAGTCTCCCTAATCTGCGCTGATTATAATATCAATCGTGTTGGATGATTGCGTGTAAATTTACAGCCAGAATTTCGCGCCCACGTGAGTTCAGCAATCCAGGAGTTTCCTGTGCTGATTTACACGCAAGGCTCGAACCGAGTTGGTATTACTTTCCCAACTGACAGCCCTACTCCTACAGCCGCGCTTCTCGAGAATACGGGGGAATTCTGCCTATCATTGTTTCCTGGAACGCGCCGAAAAGCCCTTGTTCGTCAGGGTCTGGCTCACCCTCTCCGATGATCTGCGGCTGTAGGACTACTCGCTCACTGGGATGCCTTGGCCGACGACAGAAACGTGTGGAGAGTGAGCGCAATCCTACCATAGGTGGCTTTTATACGGGTGTCGTGTATAGCGCGGAAGTGGCCCGCGATAAGCTGGCGGCGATTGTAGCGGAAGCGCGGGCGGCCAGCTCGAAGGCTGATAAACCACGTCCCGCCCACGACTCGTGATATTCGACACTACACGACAGCCGATATTTCGCAATACGGTAATGTCAAGTGATACATACCAGAGAACGAGAAAGGAGTTCTCAATGGACAACCGCCAAAAAACATGGTTATGGTTATCAGCCGCAATATCTTTCATTACGGGTTTTATACTCGTTTTGAACGATAGTGGCGCGGGATGGTTCCTCATAATCATGGGAATAGTCTATATCGGCACCTTGACTCGACCTGGTCAAACATGGGCAAAATCCAATCCCCGCCTCACACGGTTGGGACTAATTGGAGTTACTGTATTACTCGTAATCCTCGTCCTAGTTGCTGGTGCTGTACTCCTTTCGAAGTAATACCAATTCTGTCGGAAGATTGCATGCATCAGGCAACACAGACCTGAGCAAAAGCATCTTGGATCCACTGCCAACCGATGAGTGGTTGCAAACGCTGCTTGTCGGCATTCAATCGTCGTAGCAGCTGGTCAAGCACCCATCGTTTGTGCTGGAGCGACGTATAGACTTCGCCCTCAATCTGGCCTCGCAACCATTCAAATACTCTCTCACAGGGATTGAGTTCGGGGGAATAGGGCAGTAGGAAAATCCGCTCAAAGCCTACTGCTCCCATGGCTTTGCCACGATGGGCCGACGCCCCATCCCAGATGACCGCATCGGGCATCCATTTCTCAAAAATAGGCAGCAGGCTCGACTGGTTCATACGATCGGCCCACGCCCAGTATAGCTTGCAACATACCACATCCACCGCCAGCACCAGATATTGCCAAGCAAACTCGATCTGTATAGGCTGGATGATTTTCACTCCGCGTAAGCCCCAACGTCTCCGGGTTTGCCCCCATAATCCGAAGCGCATTTCATCACTGAACCAGGTATGCTGTGCTGTCGTCAATTCAGCTTGGTGTAAGGCTTCTGATAGCCCCCTTGATTTCCACCCCATTTGTGCATCCATATCGGCTTTTACTGAGTGTGGACGAGGGACTTTGAGATGGCCTTTCAGGCGTTTCAGGCAACTGAGTAAGCCAAAATAGCGGTATTGAATCTTCCAGCGATCTTGTACCCATTGGAGCGCATCCCAGACCGTTCTGAACAGTCCCAGTGCCACTTTGGCTGCCAGCGCCCGTTGTTGAAGGGCGGTAAGCTTGGCGATGCCTCCACTCCCATGACCCGGAATGCGTCGCAGCACCTCAGCTAAGCCACCCGCGCGATACCAGGCCACCCAGTATTGCAAGGTGCGGTAACACACACCGACCATCTCCACTACATCTTTCAGGGGTTTGCCACACCGCAGATGCCACAGGGCTTGTAACCGGATTTTACGGTGTGGATTGCGCTCCCATCGATAAAACAATTTCAGTTGATCGGCAGTTTCTCGCCATTCAATTTGTAAACGTTGTCCCATGATTTTTCGGCAACTATTTTACACGCAATCATCCAACACGATTGGTATAACATAACAGACCTGCACGGGTTTATCGTGCAAAACGCGATTACCTCACCGCCAAAGATTTGCGAAAATCACCCCAATTATGTCAGGCAGGCATTTCTGAAACGGTCTACATCTTCGGGCCACGGCCAGCACCCAATCTCAATGAGGCACAAACATACCTTTGAACTATTCTTCTACAGGCTCAACAGGATGACGCCGACAAACGTCAGCGCGATGCCGGCCGCTTTGAGGCGCTGGAGCCGCTCGGAAAACAGCAGCATCCCCACCCCGTACAGGATAATCATGCGGGTGTTATCAATGGCGACGGCATAGGCCAGGTTGGGAGCCAACTGGAACGCGATGAAGTTGGCCGCGTTGCCCACCGCCGCCAGCGCAATCGTGCCGATCACCAGGCCGAGATGGCGGCTTTCCAGCCAGAGCGACTGTTTGCTGAAAATCGCCGAGAGGCAAAACAGGCTGCCGGCCACCACCAGCACCACCACTGTGGAGACTTCCGCCCCTGCCCCGCCGTCCGTCGCGGCGCGGATAAAGATGGTCATCGCCGTAAACAGCAGACTGGCTGTCAGCGCCCACTTCAGCCATTCCAGCCGGAACTCAGACCAATTCAGGTTGAGCGCCCCGGCCACCGCCAGCACCCCAATGGTGATTGCGATTACACCGGCCAGCCTGACCCCATCGAAGGAGGCTTGCAGCGCCACCAGCGAGAACACATAGGTGATGGCGATGCGCAGCGCGATGACTGCTTCAATGTAGCCGATATTGGTCTGCACCCGGATGGCGCGGTTGAGACAGTAAATGCCCGTCCAGCTTGCCAGCCCTGCCAGCGCCAGCGGGATCACGTTCGCGCTGATCGTCGGGAAATCCGCCGGACGCAGGAAGATCACCGCGAGAATGAGCGCGGAACCCCACCAGATATAGGTCATGTAAACGGGAATGGGATAATGCCGCTGAAGCTGCTGAAAGGCCAGGGCCTGACCGGATAAAAAGACCGCGGAAACCAGTGCCGCCAGAAACCAGTCCATGATGTCACCTTCGTTCGGTGATGGCAAACGCGAAGGCTGTCAGTGTACCCGATGCCGGCGCGCAGTTTCAATCAGTAATCTCTGGCTTGCCCCTTGCGCCAGGTATGCTCCCGCACACCAAAATCGGCATCCCGGTAGCCCAACTGCCGGTACGTATTCTTTGCCATGTTCGACGACCATATCCAGGTATCCGCATAACCCCGCCTGCGAGTCTCCCGCATCAGAAAGTGCGTGATCGCGCCGCCAAAACCCTGCCGGCGAAATTGCGGCGGCGTGGAGATGTCATAAATGGTCGCGCCGCCCCCGGCATCCAGCAGCGTGCCGGATGTCACCGGCGTGTCATCCAGATAGCCGGTATAATGCAGCGAAAAGGCGTCCGGCCCATACCCGTGCCGGGAATAGGCATCATAGTAAAGTCTCAGTTCGCCGCCAAACCCCGCTTCTGAAACCCGAACCCACTCCGCCAGCATGGAATCATCGCGGACAAACTCAATGTGAAAATGATCGGACACAGCAGGGCCAGCGCCAAGTTGGGTCAGGTCTGCCCACAGCCAGTTGCCCGCCGGGCCACCCGGCATCCCGCGCGCTTTCAGCCGTTTGCCCAGGTCCGCCGGCTGGTCGCCCGGAAACACAAACCAGTTGATTTCGTCAATGTGCTGGCCGACCTGTTCAAACGTTTCGTCAATGCGCGACTCAATGCGTTCATCATCCGGCCACCGGGTTCGCAGGATAATATCACCGGGGGCCGGCCTGCCGCTGATGAACCAGAACGTGTCGGCATCGCGCATGACCATGCCCGGCAGCCCCGCGAACAGCCGCATATAGGCGATCATGTTCCCCTGTATCTGGCGTGGCAGGTCAGTGTTGGATAAATCCAGTGGCAATGCTGGCATCCCATAATCCTTAATTCAGGTTCAAAAGAGAAATCTTCTTCTGGTCAGCAGGCTTAACGCCCTAGCTGCTGGATCACCGCTTCGGGGCGGACAATGGTAAGTCCCGATTTTCCGGCAACTTCTGGCGGATCGAGCAAGTCTTTATGGTCATAGGTCACGAGATAATCCACATTGGCTTTGATCGCGGCGGCGACAATTGGAGCGTCCTTCTGGACAGTATATTCTGCCGCTGCTGCCACCTCTTCAGGCGTAGGGTCTTCGACAATTTCCGGTTGGAGTACTGCTATTAACGTGGTATACAGAGGGATTTTGCCGGGTGATTTCTTCTGCAAATTGCGCTCAGTCTCGTCCAATACATCCCGGCTGACGATCAGTGTCAGTATGCCTTGACCGGCGAGGTGCAGCACATCTCGAGCGTGGCCGTGCGCGGAAAAGATCGCTGAAAACAATACGCTGGCATCCACAAAAACCCGCATAAACCCTACTCTTTCTTCGGGGCATATTTTTGATCATAGATCTCCTGTCGGATAGCTTCACCATCAGCCAGCATCTGCTCAAGAGTAAAACCTTTGGCTTTCAAATCGTCGCCAATTTCATCCAGAAGCCTGTCGATCAGCACCGCGCGCGGAGCAATCAGAATACCGTTCCGGGTCTGAATGGCGCTCAGGCTATCGCCAGCTTTCAGTCCGTAACCTTCCCATAATTCAGCCGGCAGCACGACAGTACCATCTTCACGAACTTCAATGTCATTGGTAAGCGCATCCATTACATTCCTCACAGTCTACTGTTTTCGGATTATAGCATGATAAATGAAGCACAGCATGGGTCATAATAGCCCATAAAAGGCAGAATAGCGATGCAGCACGGATTCTGGAAATGCGACTCATTCGGACTGAAACGCTACTGGAATCACACCGTCGGGTAAGAACTGGCTGGCAAGCTGGCGCAGCCCCGCTTCCCGATCCGGGCCGCCCGCCTCGGTCAGCAGAATTTGTTCACAGTAAGCTGCGATGTCCTGCACGATCCGTTCATAACGATAATACGCCAGCCCGATGGGGTCAATCTGCGCCGCGCCATAACCCTGATAAAACAGCTTGTCCTCCTCCTGTGGGGAACGCGCGCCGCCAAACAGCCCGCCGCCGGCGAACATCAGGTCACGTTCTTTGGGCGCAAGGATGAGTGTATCCCAATCGACCACGTACAGGTGATCGCGCGCGTCGATCAGCACATTCCCGGCATGAATATCCGCATGGCACAGGACGAACGGTGGAGATTGTGCCTGAAGGACCGCCGCATGGTGTTCCGCCCGCCGCACCAGTTCACTGACCGTGCGCGCCTCCCGATTCAGCAGGGCCGCCAGTTCCGCCGAGACCGGATCGTCAAAGGTGGTTTGCGCCACCACTGCCTGAAACCGTTTCACCGTCTCTCGCCAGTGTGCCGAACAGGTCTCGCGCTGGATACGATCCATGATCGCCGGGGGTATGACCGCCGTGTGGATGGCCTTCAGCGCCCGGCCAAGCTCGACCCAGTGCGCGTCTGACAGGCGCATATCGTAGCCGTTTCGGCCCGCAACATAGGGTGAAACCGTCAGCCAGTACGCATCCAGATCGACCCACAGTGCCCCGGTGGGTGTCCGCAGCGGCGCGATCACCTGCCGGATACCCTGTTCATACAGCAGCCAGGGCACAATCACGGTCACGTCATCAAAAACCCCGCTGCGCAGCTTCACAAAATAAGCGCTTCCGT